>CAYMFQ010000316.1:0-5805 GCA_964389335.1 uncultured Granulosicoccaceae bacterium | reverse complement strand
ATTGCATCCCAACCCCCTGTTTTCACGGTCAAAAAACACCGAATCTCTACCAGATTATGAATAACCGAGTAATTCGCTATACAATTTATTTGTAATAAGAACTATTCTCATTTATAGTTTGATTCTTATTTGAATCTACATGGCCTACCGATGCCTGGTAACTCTAGCCGGACTATGTCAAACACGTCTGCACCGCTGCAAGGAAATGCCGGTGCGTCTGTAGCCCGCGATCGGGCTCGACGAAACATATGGAATTTGTCTGACGCAGGTCGTGCGGTTGTGGCCGGCCGGTGTTTTTCGCTGTTAGAGGTTCAGGGGCTCGTCTGTCGATCAGTTGATACGGAAACCGTTGTGTTGCTCCGTTCCCTGTTAACCGAAATCGGACAGAAGCACGGTGCCATCGCCACCGCGGCTGAGAAACTGCTGGACGAGAAGTTCGCCGGTGAGATTGCCCGAGTTGAGTCAATAAGGGATACGGCAGACCTGCAGTTCATCTGGCAGCAGGCAGTTGAGGCACAAGAAACCACCAAAACGGAACATACAACGGGAATGCTGTGGGCAATATTCACCCACCTGCATTGCACCGCATCCTTAATGGACAAAATCTGTGCTGATGTGCTGATCATGCCTCAGTCCATCGTAGCCGAACCGCAAAAGACCGACACGGTTTCACCGGCAATCAAACACGAACTTGGCGAACTCAGACAAAAGCTGCTGCGCCAGAAACTGAGCTTTTCGAAACGACTGCAGTCGTATCGCTATGAAGTGGTACGGCTTGAAAATGTCACACGGCTCCTGCGCGACCAGCTAACCGAAGCCGGCGCAGCTACGAACAGTGCTGATTTACTTAGCAGGGAAGACAGTGATCGCCTGCAGTGCATGCTGCGCGAGACCAGTCAGCTGTTACGCAGTACACGTGAGCAACTGCACGAAGAGCGCGAGCATGCCAGAGAGCAGCTGCATCGGCTTGAGGAACAAAAACTCGATAACGCCAAACTCGAACAACTGATAGACCACCTTGTTGGTGACGACCATGAAGCAGACGCTGTTTGCGATCAGTCACTCAGCGGTAAGTGTGTATTGCTACTTGGCGGCAAGCCCTCGCAATGCAAACGCTTTAGAGCCTATGTAGAGTCAAACAATGGCGACTTTCTGCACTACGACGGTGATACCGAAGAGAATGACGCCGAAGAAAGTAGCAACCAAATTGATCAGCTTGTTAGTCGTGCCGACGCTGTATTTTGCCCGGTGGAACAAACCAGTCACCTGGCCATAAACCGGGCAAGAAAGCTATGCGAACGGTCAGAAAAACCAATGGTGTTCCTGCCCAAAACCAGCTTGTCTGCCTTTGTTAGTGGTATTCGTACCATCCAATAGCAACCCATTCGTTAAACCTTCGTCCATCCAAAGAGGATCAAATTGTTTATGAAAACTGTTTTTACCGGCCTTATCGCATCAGCCTTGTTGCTTACGTCATACACAGCCGCCGCTGCCGAAGAAGTGAACGTCTATAGCTATCGACAGCCCTTTCTGATCAAGCCAATGTTTGATGCCTTTACCAAAGAGTCAGGCATCAAGGTCAATACCATCTTTGCGAAAAAGGGCCTGGTAGAGCGACTGAAAAACGAAGGTGCTAATAGCCCCGCCGACCTTATCTTTACGGTCGATATCGGTCGACTGGATGCTGCCTTGGCTGCTGAATTGACACAGCCGGTAGAAAGCGCAGTACTGGAAGAAAAAATTCCTGCGGAATTCAGAGATCCTAATGGCAACTGGTTCGGTCTGACTACCAGAGCCCGCCTGATGGTCACTTCCAAAGACCGTGTGAAAGAAGGCGAAATCGCCAACTATGAAGACCTGGCTGCCCCCGGAATGAAAGGCCGCGTTTGTACTCGCAGCGGTAACCACGTCTATATGCTGGCTCTTATCGCCTCAGTCATAGCCAACAGCGATGAAGACACCACACGTCAATGGCTGACCGGTATTAAAGACAACCTGGCGCGTAAGCCTCAGGGTAATGACCGCGCACAAGTCAAAGCTATCAAAGAAGGCGAATGTGACGTTGCTGTGATCAACAGCTACTACATGGGCGCGATGATGACTAACGAAGAGCAGGCACCGTGGGCTGACGCCGTGAATATTGTTTTCCCGAATCAGGATAATCGTGGCACTCACATGAATATCAGCGGTATGTCACTGACTGCCTCGGCGCCGAACAAAGACAACGCCATTCAGTTGATGGAGTACCTCGCAAGCGATAAGGCGCAGCGCATGTACGCCGAACAAAACCACGAGTACCCGGTTAACCCTGAAGTTTCCTGGTCTGCCCTGGTTGAGTCATGGGGTGGCTTTAAAAAGGACACAACAGCACTGGCTGAAATCGCCAAGCACCGTGCCACCGCATCTAAAATGGTAGATGAAATCGGTTACGACTTCTGATACCGACTTCCTGCACTTTCCGTTGTTAACAGACCAGGGTGACGCGCTCACCCTGGTTTGCGTGCTCCTCCCCGCTACCAGTCTTTCACCCCCTCCAAACGGCCTCCTAAAGCACCAATCATCGCCGCCAGAAGGCAGTGCGACAGCGCACAACCAGCAGCGCACAGACTGTCTGGCATGGATGTTTCATGACGGCTCACTTGCATTGCGGAATATCCACACCGCAGGTTATGCAGTGCAGCCTTCAATAACGTATCGCCACGGACACCTGGTATGGACCGACAAGTACGCCCTATTTCTGCATTATTGCTACTTGCGGCACTGACTGCCTGCGGCTCCGGTGAAGTAAGCGTGCCGGAAGATTCGTCTTCTCCTGTCGACACAAATCCACAGCCCCAAACGGCTCCGCAACCCGATGCAGCTGATTTCAACCCCACGCTGCCAGCTGATCCGCTGCAAAGCAAAGTAGCGCTGGTCAACGCCAGTGCAGAATCAGACACCAGCGTCGCCAATGCAGAAATAGAAATAGAAGCGTGGCAAACCTTTGGCGGTTGCTCTATCTCTGAAGACACCACCCTTGCCGGCTATGGCGACAAATCCTTCCGACTCGGCTACGGCTGTGAACTTCAGCAACTGACACAGGCGACGCTTGAGACCGGCGATGCCGCTAGTGTTCTGTTCGAAGCGAGTGTATCAGAAGCGGAGCAAGTGACTGTTGAGTTGCTTGGTATCGACGGCAACGGCCGCGTCACGACTATTGCCGAAAGCGTGGTGCCGCTAAGTAATGACCCAGACGGTAATAGCGCCAACAGTGACGACCCCAGTGGGACCACACAACAGTGGCATACCTATCAGGCGCTGCTGCCGCACGGCGTAGCAGACGACGCCAGCGGCAATAGAGTTGGAATAAGAATAAAACACAGTGACGAGCAATCGGCGACACCTGTATATGTTGATGGTGTCAGCGTAAACCTGTTCCAGCCTGCCGACGACAACACAACACGCTTCAATGATGCCTGGGATCAAACCTGTGACCAGCTATGGACCGGCGAGCACTACTGGGCCAATACACTGAGCGACTGGCACGTAACCACTGGCCGTGTTCAGGCACGTAACGTCAGCAACAACAAACCACTTCGTACACTGCATCGAATCGCATCGGTGGTCAGTGAAGCGCCGGCAGACTTTTCCCTGCAGGTTGATACGGGCTTTCTTGAAATCACCGATGGCGATGCCTTTCATGGCTTGTTGATTGGCGCAGGTGCGCGGCTCGATTATCGTGCGGCATCAATGATCCACAGTCGCTCGGGTCAGAACGGAGGCCTTGTGGTGGGTGTTGATGCCGGTGGCCGTGCGTTTATCAAAGACAACGCCCGCGACCTGGCTAACCTCGATATTAGTGGTAATGGCAGCATTGATGCAAACGGCGTCACGCTGAATCTGGACGCAACCTACCAGCAGACCGGCGATTACCAGCTTAGCCTGACGGTCACCAGCGTTTCCGGCACAGTATTAAGCACAGCCAACGCGATGGTTCCCGCTGCACGGGTACTGGGTAACATTGCATTGATTGCTAACGCTGGCAGCAGCAACACCATTCACTGGTTTAATAACTTTAGCGGCTCAGGCGGCAAGCTACGCGAGGTGCCGCAGCGCGAGTTTGGCCCGATACTGTTTTCCACCTATACCGTCAGCGACGATGTACTAACCATGAACGCGCAGCTGCCACCGGTATGTGCAGGCCATCTCAGCGCACCAGAGTTGCAAATTGCGCAGAACGGTCAATGGCAAACCATTGCACAGGCGCAGGTTGATCCACAGTCATATACGGCGAAATTTCAGATCGACTGGGATGCATCGCAACGTGCGCACTATCGTATTGCCACGCGCATCAGTCAAAACACTAATAATAGCGAAAGCAGCCGTGACGCCTATTATCGCGGCACCATTCAGGCTGACCCGACAGACAGTGACGAACTGATTATTGGTGTATTCAATGGTCGCGAAAGCTTCGCAGCCAATGACACCGAAGGCTCTGTTTACCAAACAAACAGTGGTGCGTTTTCGTGGACACACGAAAGACTGTTACTGCCACACAACACACTGCTGACTAACGCCGCCAATCATCACAGCCACCTGTTAGCGTTCGTCGGCGATCAGATTGACGCATGGGACCCTGCCAGTACCGTAGAGACCACCGACGCCAATGCGTTGATCGAAGACTATCTTTGGAAGTGGTATCAATTTGGCTGGTCGGTGCGCGACATGACCCGCAACACACCGGCAATCGTTCTGCCCGACAATCAGGATATGTATCAGGAAAACCTGTGGGGTGAGAGTGGCAGAATGGCAGCTATCGATAGCGATGGTGGTTATGTCATGCCAGCCGAACTGATACAGGTGGTACAAAATACCCAGGCCGGTAGCCTGCCTCCTGCTTACGATCCGACACCGGTCGAACAGGGCATTGGTGTTTATTACACCGACATGATAGTTGGTGGCGTCGGCATTGCCGTGCTGGAAGACAGAAAGTTCAAAACCAGTGTCTCCAACAGCGCTAACCCTGCTCTGCTCGGCCAGCGTCAGCTCAGCTTTTTAGATGACTGGGCGCGCGACTGGCGTGGACAGACAATGAAACTGGTGCTGTCGCAAACACCACTGGCAGAGGCCTTTACACATACCAACAACCTCGCCAGCGGCACGCCTTTATACAACACAAACGGTGCACCGGTAGAACAACGTAACGCGGCCGTTGCCGCACTGCGCCGTGCCGCAGCCCCGCATATAAACGGCGACACACAACTCGGTATCTCACTGCAGCATGGTATTAACACCGACAGCGACGCCGTGCATTCATTCTCCGCTCCCCCGATGACTAACAACGTGATCAGAGCGTGGGATCCGGAAACGGACGTACCAGACAGTAGCTTGAATCATCGTGGCGCGTGGATTGATAACTACGGCAATCTCATCAATGTTCTGGCAGCGGCTAACCCGCAAAGCTACCTTGAGCCGGCTGTCGCTAAAAGCACGACGGACGGTACCGGCTACGGAATAGTGCGAGTCAACAAGTCCACCCGACAGTACACATTTGAAGCCTGGCCCGCTTTAACGGATACCACCAGCGCCAATTCTGTACCCCATGCCGAATGGCCGGTCACCGTCGACCAGGCAGATAACGATGGCCGTGTTATCGTCGATACATTGCCTGTGCGAATCGCGGCCGTCGACAACCCGGTAGTGACGGTCGTTAACGAGCAAACGGGTCAGCTGGTATACGCGCGCAGGTTTAACACCGCTGAAGTGTCAGCCCCCATCTACGACGGCGGCGCGTCGTACACCCTGACGTTGTCAGACCCGGAAAGC
>CAYMFQ010000315.1:1312-5849 GCA_964389335.1 uncultured Granulosicoccaceae bacterium | reverse complement strand
GCCAGCGGCCAGCCCATGCCCGGGTTGATACCGTGGTAAAAACCGGACACGACAACAGCCCACCACAAGGCTGTTGTCGATGCCAGCTCTACTGATGCCATCGAGTTGCTACGTTTGCGTCCGCTGTGACTGCATCAATAACAGTCTTATCGATAACGGCGGAGGCTTCAAAAGCACCCTTGCTGGCAGAAAGATCACCAACTACAGCGGCAAAAGTACCGACCGCCAGTTGAGCATTCGATAGATGCGGGACAGCAGCTTGCTGTGCCCCGCCCGGCTCACACATTCGGATAGCAAAAACTATCGGTGGAACAGTCGCCGCCTTCGAGTCGAATCTGATGGCTGCGATAGCCTTTGGGAAAGTCGATGTAGAAGTCTTTATCGAGCTCCAGGCCACCGTCTTTACCAACACGTGCCATTACCATTTGACCGCCCTCGTCATCGGGATAAAACTGATCGTCCCACGATGAGTAAAGCGAGTTGGTCCAGTAGACACGTTCACCGTCGCGACTGATTTCAACCATCTGCGGGCCATACGCGAAGTCTTTACCGTTGGGGTGTTTGGTGTCTTTGACGATGCCGCCTACATCAACTTTGCCTGTGAGTACCGGGTTCATCGGGTCGGATACATCGTACTGGTGCATCTCGCCAATGCCCCAGCACGCGACATACAGAAAGCGATCATCCAGACTAAGGTCGATATCAGTGACCAGTGGCGGTACTGCCTCGAAGCCTTTGAGTAGCTCCGGAAGGTCATCCGGGTTTGCGGGTTGCGGATCGATTGTGATGGTCTTTTTTGCCTGCCAGTTGCCGTCGTCGTCGCGCCACCAGGTGAAGATGGAACCCTGCAGGTTGGTGGTGTCTACGACAACGCCGCAAAAGCCATAGGATTTTTTCGGGTCGTGTGCGGGGCGAACTTCAAGCGCCATCTGATGGTTTTCACCAAAGTCGATGGTCTGTACGTTTTTACGCTTGCGCAGATCCCAGAAATGGATGCTGTGACCGTACTTGTTGCTGAGCAGATCTTCGGGAACCACGCCGTTTTCAAACTGCGGCGGCAGCCCCCATTCGGAACTGACCATGTAGTCCTGCGGAAGATTCCACCAGAAGTCGTAGTGCTTGTCCTGCGGTCCGCGATCCATTTCGTAGCGACCGATGATTTCGAACGTTTCGCAGTCCATGATGAAGATACCCGGCGGTCCGTCGGTACCGTCTTCACCGCCACCGCCAAGTGTTGATACGTAGATGCCTTCGGGTCCGCAGTGAATGGTGTGCGGGCGAGAATAGCCGGTTTTCGCGAACAGCTCTTCAGGTTCGATAGTCTTGTGGATCTTTGCCTTGAGTGGCTCTTTGACATCAATGATATAAATTCGCGACGACCGAATGCCCGGCACAATCAGGTAACGGCGTTCGAGAAAGGCATGGCCACTGAGCGGCGACAACGACGACGAACAGGCGTTCCAGCCGAAGTGATGAAACTCATCGCCTTTGTTCGGCACGATAACCTGATGCACGATCTGCCCGTAGGTCGACGATTGCGGGTTCAGGTCAACTACGGCGATGCCATCTGACTGCGAGCCGTCCGGGCTGAGCATCACGGTGAATCCGTAGTTCTCAACCGGCGCCTGCATGGCGAGTTGTGCGGTCGCGTGGAAGGTTGGATCTGGTTTTAGGCTCATGCAATTCCCCCTTTTTGTGGCCTGCAGACCGGCGACTAACGTCACGGGCCAGCGTGAAGAGGCAATTGTTTTGTGGGCTGTGATACCGCGCGACGCATGCACGTTGTTTGTCCGATGCACCGCAGACACAACCAGATTTTCCTCCCCACTGCGTTTCATTCTATGCATCCATCGCAGTCAAAACAGGTTATATTGACTAAGAAATCGCATGAAATTAGTGGAAATTCGCTATGCAACTGGATGCTATCGACATAAAAATACTCGACACACTGATTGACGACGGTCGCGCCAGTGTGGAGTCTGTGGCCGAGCGCATTGGCCTCAGCCCCACGCCGACACGGCGCCGCATCAGAAGGCTTGAGGACGAAAAAGTGATCACCGCGTATCGTGCCGAGATTGATCCGGACCGCGCCGGGCTGGAGATTCGGTTATACGTGATGGTGAAGCTGAAGGCTCGTGACCGGCCCACCATCGATAAATTCGAGCGCATCGTGCACGACACACCGGAGGTGCAATCCTGCGATTTACTGACCGGTCAGTACGACTACATTTTGCAGATTCACCTGGCATCGATGCGCGACTACCACCGTTACCTGCGTCAGTTTCTGGAGAACAACGACGGCATCAGCAGCATTGAGTCTAACGTGGTGATCGGCCGTATCAAACGCACACCGAAGTACCCGCTGGTTGAAACTGCGTCGTAGTTAAATTCGCCTGTCGTTACGGCGACGCCTGCGGGGTGCGTGCGCACAGTTGATGCCCTTCATTTAGTAAACTGGCTTCAATTAGCCCTGTTGAGTACCGCCATGACTTACCAAAAACCCGCACACTGGTCGGAACCGAAGAACAAGCTGTTTCCACATCAGGTGGGGTTTACCTGCCCGCCACACGACTTTGATGCCGCCCCCAGCGACTTTCTGCGTATGTCCCCCGAAACAGTTGGCGTGCATGGGCGCATGCTGCATCTGCCAGATTATGTGCACGAGCTTGAACAACGCAAACAGAACTTTCACCTGCTGGAAGAGTTCGTTGAGTGCATGGCCAACAATGGTGCCGATGTGTGTGGTCAGGTGGGTTCGAACTGGGTGCACGCCAGTGGACTTGGTGTTGAGGGTATTCGGCAACACTGCGAAGACCTGTCAGAGAAATACCAGACCCCGTTTCATATGGCAGGCTATGCAATGGTAGAGGCACTGCGTGCGTTAAACGTTGAGAAAGTAGCGCTGAACGGCGTGTATCACTGGCCGGAGTGGTGGCGCGGTACTGTTGGCTTTTTAACGGAAGCGGGGTTTGATGTGGTGTGGGCGGGCAACTTTGTCGACCAGGGCTTTATCGCCACGCAGGAGCAGTGCAACGCGCAGATATGGTGCTTCGATGGTGACCTTGCACAGAAGTCGATGGCTTATGTTGCGGAACAAGCGCCCAACGTCGATGCATATCTGGCCAACGGAATGTGCAACTTTCGCCGCGCCGGTGACGGACTGGCGCAGCGTTTTGTAACGCTTGAAGTTGAGCTTGAACAGATGCTTGGCACCCCGCTCGTCACGCATGACAACGCACTGTACTGGCGCCTATTTAAAACCCTTGGGGTCGCTCCGGTGACTCAACAGGGCACTCTGCTGTCGACGCTTGCCAATGACTAAAATACTGGCGCTGTGGGCGGTGCCCCGATCAACATCGACTGCGTTTGAATGGATGATGCGTCAGCGTGGTGATCTGCACTGCTATCACGAACCTTATGGCGAGGCTTGGTATCAGGGAGAAGATCCACTGTGGCCTCGCGTTACTGAAACGTCAGTGCGAACACCCGGCCTGACCCTCGACAGTGTTACTGAAGAGCTATTGTCTGTAAGCCGCGTCGAGCCAGTTTTTATCAAGGACTTTCCGCACTACCTTGACCATATGTGGACCGATGAACTGCTGAACAACTTCACGCATTCGTTTTTAATCCGCCACCCGGCCAAGACCATTACTTCCATGTACAGCAAGTGGCCAGACTTTCATCCAAAGGAAGTCGGCTTTAAGGAACAACGCGCATTGTTCGACCGACTATCGCAGACATCCGGCACAGCACCGCCGGTGATCGACAGCGATGACCTGCTGGCCGATCCGCACACTATGGTTAAACGCTGGTCAGAGGCGGTCGGCATTCCATTCATTGAGTCTGCACTGAGCTGGGAGCCTGGCGCGCGCGATGAAGTGAGCTGGTGGGATGGCGGTTCTTTTCATGCCAATCTGCGTAACTCGGACGGGCTAAAACCGCAGGCACGAAAGTATGTGGAAATTGGCGATGTGCCGCAGCGGGTAAAGGGAATCTATGAAGATTGCCTGCAGCATTACAATCATTTGTTTGCACATCGTATCTTGCCCTGATAGCCGCCCTGCTTCGGCTGGCAGGTTCTTTCGAGTTGTCAGCCCCTTTCAGCTCTCGTGCTCAACGAGTTTTGCGTATCGCCTGAAGCTGTGGCAACAACGCTGGTAAACTGGACCGCACCTGCAATCACCAAGGAGCGCAATTGTGACCGACAAAAATGGCAGTTACTGGAGCGATACCAGTGTTGGGCTGCGCAAGGTTGAGCTGCGCGCTGCCGGGTTCGACCCGAACTCTGTCGCAACGCGCTCGCCGATTGTGACGGTTGCAAGCCCCTATACCAACGCGCACCGCTGCAACAACCGGGTTAAGCGCATATCCGAATTACTGGTTGACGCGCTGCAGCAGCGCGGTGGCCAGGGACTGTTGGTGGGCGCACCGGCGGTATCGGATGCGCTGACCCAGGGCACAGAGAACGCCGGTTACAGTCTGGTTTCGCGTGACCTGATGGCCGACTGCTTCGAAACCGGTCACTATGCGCACCACG
>CAYMFQ010000315.1:0-1212 GCA_964389335.1 uncultured Granulosicoccaceae bacterium | reverse complement strand
TTTTTGCATGGCGATGTATTGACCGTTACCGGTAAGACCCTGGCTGATAATCTGCAACAGACGCCAGCGCTTAGTGAGTTGCCGGAGCAGGATATTGTTTTACCGATTAAAAAACCGATCGCACCGGAAGGTAATCATATATCAGTATTAAAGGGCAACCTTGCTACCGAAAGTTGTCTGCTAAAGCTTGGCGGTAAGACGCTGGAGAACGGTGAGTTTCGCGGCCCTGCCCGCGTGTTCAATAGCGAGGCAGATGCCATGGCTGCGATCCGTGCTGACAAGATTGTCGCCGGCGATGTCATCGTCGTGCGCAATGTCGGGCCGGTCGGCGCACCGGGCATGCCGGAGATGGTGCACCTGACCATTCAACTGCAGGGTCGTGGCCTGGGCAAGGACGTGGCGCTGATTACGGACGGTCGTTTCTCCGGTGTATCGCACGATATTCTGATTGGACACATTAGCCCCGAGGCATCCAGGGGTGGGGCCATTGGCGTGGTTGAAAACGGCGATATTATCGTCATAGACCCGGCAGCTCGCTCGCTGAACGTTGAGTTGGATGATGAGGATATCAACGCCCGACTTGAGCAGGACATGAGCTGGTCACCTGATCTAAAACGCGGATCAGTACTCGACAAATACTCTCGACTGGTATCGTCAGCACACTACGGTTGTGTGCAATAATCTTATGATCGACAAACTGGAAAATACCATGCAGGACCAAATTGCGATTGTTACCGGCGGCGCTCAGGGAATTGGGCTCGCGGTTGTTGAACAGCTGATCGACAAAGGCGTGCGCGTCGCGAGCTGGGACTTCGACAACACCAATGAAAAGGCCATGAAAGCGTTTGGCAACAAGGCAATTGCAGTGTCCTGTGATATTACCGATCGCGCGTCGGTACAGACAGCTTACGATAAAACCTGCGAGGCACTGGGTGTGCCACATATCCTGGTTAACAGTGCCGGTATTGCCGGTCCGAACACCACACTCGATCAATATGACATTGATGAGTGGAACAAAGTGATCGACGTTAACCTCAATGGTACTTTTCTGGTTAATCGCGTTTGTGTGCCGGGTATGAAGGAACTGGGCTATGGTCGGATTCTTAACATTGCATCGGTGGCGGGTAAGGAAGGTAATCCGAATGCATCGGCGTATTCGGCATCGAAAGCGGCTGTTATCGGGTTAACCAAGTCACTCGGCAAGGAACTGGC
>CAYMFQ010000314.1:3358-5881 GCA_964389335.1 uncultured Granulosicoccaceae bacterium | reverse complement strand
CTCGACGGTGACAGTGACTACGCCCCGTTTCTATCAGAAGGCGTCAGCAGCGAACTGCGCAAGGCTGCGCTGAAGAAACTGTTTTTCAGTGGAAAGTTTGCAGCTCGCGACGGGCTCGATGACTACGACGATGACTTCACCTATTTCGAGCCCCTTGGTGACACGGTCACATCAGACATGAAATACCACGCGCGGCGCAAAGAGAAGGAGCGTCTTGCCAGGCTCGAGGAAGAGGCTGCGTTATCCGAAGCTGAAGATCCGGAATCGCCAGCGCCAGCCGACGTACAGCCGTCTGATCAGGCAGACACAGCCGACCAAACCCGTGCTGAGGATGGCAATGCTGATAAAAACACTAATGATGAGCCGTCCGAAAACGATGAAGATCGCAACACAGGGTCTGTGGAGCATGCCGCATCCCCCCAAAAAGGTACCACTAACGGCACAGGGCCGGGTTCAACCGACCCGGAATCCGGGCGCACAGCATGACTGACAATATTCAATCCGGCGACGCCAGCCCGATTAACTTTGGTGTGCCTGTAGAGACCACCTCACTGGTTGGGTACCACTCGAGAGGCCATTGCCTCGTTATCGCCGAGCAGGAACAAGGGCTTGCGATATGCGAACGTTTGCGAACCACAGCCAAAACCCTGCTGGTTCCTGACTCGGCCACTACTAGTTTCGATCGTCAGGCAACGGAAGACGGGCTGCAGGTGATACGCGCCAATGTCATTGAGCTGACTGGTTATTTAGGGGCTTATGACTGCCGCATTGGCGCCGAGGATGACCCTGGATCACTGGCAAAAGTTGCCGGCGTTTCTTTGTTTGGCGGGTTTGATCATGTGCTCGATCTGAGCGCCGCACCACTGCTGGCGACAGAGGTGCTGCCGTTTGGCTATTTCGCGCCTGCAGCTGACGAACTCGACGACGCGCTTGCCGATCTTGCCGAGCTCGAAGGAGACTTCGAAAAGCCCAAGTACTTCAACTACGACGCCAGCATTTGCGCCCATGGCAGAAGCGGCATCACCGCCTGCACCAATTGCATTGACGTGTGTGGTACCGGGGCAATTACATCGGACGGTGATCAAATACAGGTAGAGCCCTATCTGTGTCAGGGCTGTGGCAGCTGCACCAGCAACTGCCCCAGTGGCGCTATTCGCTACGCCTATCCGGCGCCGGCGGATGCAGCAGCACAGCTGCGTAAACTGCTTGAAGACCGACGCGCTGGCGGCTTTGAAAAGACCGTTGTGTTTCTGCATGACGTCGACGAAGGTGCAGAGCGGTTGCAGCAGTTTGAATCACAGCTGGCTGCAGAAATACTGCCGGTTGCGGTGGAAGAGGTCGGCAGCATGGGTATGGACGGCTGGTTCTGCGCGCTCGCCTATGGCGCCAGCGCCCTGGTTATCGATAGGCCCGCGCCGGGCGGTATGCTCGATGCGCTCAGCCGACAGCTGGACGCGGCAAATACGATTCTGGCAGGCATTGGTCTCGATGACCGTTTGCTATTTGTGGATGGCAACCCGGCCGAGTTTCTAAACCAGCAGGCCCAGCGGCCGGCGATCTCAGTGCCACCGGCGAACTTTCGCACCTTCAATGACAAGCGGCAAACGACTCGAACTGCGCTTGATCACCTGCTCGAGCACGCGCCGTCCGTTGCGGAAACAGAGGTAGCCCTGACCCGCGATGCTCCGTTCGGCGAAATCAAGGTTGATACCGATGCCTGTACCTTGTGCCTTGCCTGCGTCACCGTGTGCCCTGGACGGGCGCTGCAGGATGGCGAGTCAAAGCCGCAGTTGAAGCTTATAGAAAGTGCCTGCCTGCAGTGCGGATTGTGCGAAAAAGCCTGTCCGGAGAGCGCGATCAGCCTTAATTCGCGTTATCTATACGACTCGCAGCAGGCGCGCACCCCGCGCGTATTAAATGAGCAGACACCGTTTAACTGCATCGTGTGCAATACGCCGTTCGCCACTCAGCAAATAATCGGTCGTATGCAGGCGCAACTCAGCGGCCACTGGATGTTTGGCGACGAAACCGCCATGCGGCGCCTTAAAATGTGTGAAGACTGCCGCGTGAAAGACATCTTCCAGGCCAGCGAGGGTGGTATCGAGGTGCACAAGCCTAACGGCTAGATCAACCGGCTGGCAGACTGATAATGCCGAGTCTGACAATTGCTCATGGCTGTTTTGTGTAAAAAAAGTGGCAAAGTTCGATTTTCTGAAGCACACTTAGAGCATTGTGAGGGAGTATTTTTGAGGAAATCAGTGAATGCAAGCTGAAGCAGCCAGTAACGAGAAACCTCTCGGAGCCGGTCGCGAAACCATCCGAATCAGCACTGACGACGAAGTAGCAGCGCGCGAGGTCAACAATGACCGAGCCAACCTGTACACGTCGCTGGGTGCGCTGCTGGCTGCGCCTGCGTCGCAGGAACACTGTGACGCCATACGTGCGCTTCCTCAGATAGAATCCCCCGAAACCCCTATCGAAATGGCGTGGACGCTGCTGCGCAACGCCGCTCACCAACACACC
>CAYMFQ010000314.1:0-3258 GCA_964389335.1 uncultured Granulosicoccaceae bacterium | reverse complement strand
CAGGATTTTTTCAACCAGCATTTGGCTGAGTGGTCCGGCGCGTTCTTTGCCGAACTGCAATCGGTCGGCTGCGCAAGTTTTTATCGCGCCGTAGGGTCACTCGGCGAGAGCTTTATCGATATAGAAAAGCAGTATCTGAGCATGACCGTGTAAGTCCTGCCGAACACGCTCGTTCGACAGCAAATTCAGCTGTCCTTGAACAACGGGTAATGATCAAAGCTGGAACATTCAGGTCGACAGGGACACGCTTCAACAAACAGACGAATTAGCGGAGGATTAGCATGAAAAAGAAAACCAGATTTATCCGGTCTGAGCGCAGATCATTCCTCAAAGGTGCCGCTGTAGCCGGTGGGGCTGCTGTGGTAGCGCCGACAGTTGTCGCTTCCGAGCAGCCAGTGGCTGATCCGGTGGCCTCGGCTGGCCGGGGTGCAGATGTTGGCTACGAGGAAAACGACTACATTCGCAACTACTACGATCGCGCCCGATTCTAGGCAGTTCTTGATTCTGCGGATCCGGGGGTATCCCGGAGCGTTGGACTTGTTCCGTTAGAGGAAAAACCGATGAAAAAACTCACGAGAAAGTCTGCAGTAGCGGCCGAGGTGGAAACTCCATCGTCGGAGCAGCGGCTGGGGCTGTTTGGTAAAGCGGTAAATCGACGAACCTTCTTAAGACACTCAGGTGTCGCCACAGGTGGTGCAGCGCTGGCGAGCGTCGCCGCACCAACCATGGTGTCCAAGGTACGAGCAGCAGAGACGTCGCCGAAAGCGGGCGTCAAAACCGAAGTCAAGCTGTCAGTGTGCACGCACTGCTCAGTAGGTTGCGGTGTTGTCGCAGAGGTGCAGGACGGTGTATGGACCGGTCAGGAACCCGACTACGATTCTCCGCTGAATCTGGGTGGCCACTGTGCCAAAGGCGCTTCCGTTCGCGAACACGGGCATGGTGAGCGCCGCGTTAAGTACCCAATGAAACTCACCGGCGGCAAGTGGAAGAAAGTCAGCTGGGAAGAAGCCATCAACGACATCGGCGACCAGATGCTCGACATCCGTGCCGAGTCGGGTCCGGATTCCGTCTACTGGCTTGGGTCCGCCAAGTTCAACAACGAGCAGTCCTACCTGTTCAGAAAATTCGCGGCGATGTGGGGTACCAACAATGTTGACCACCAGGCGCGAATCTGTCACTCAACCACTGTTGCCGGGGTAGCGAATACCTGGGGTTATGGTGCGATGACCAACTCCTACAACGATATGCACAACTCGAAGGCGATGTTTTTCATCGGTTCGAACGCGGCGGAAGCACACCCGGTAGCGATGCAGCATATCCTGCGCGCCAAGGAAAACGGTTCCAAGCTCATCGTCTGTGATCCGCGCTATACACGTACCGCGGCGCATGCTGATCAGTTCCTGCGTTTCCGACCTGGCTCAGACGTACCGCTGATCTGGGGCATGCTGTGGCACATTTTTGAAAACGGCTGGGAAGACGAAGAGTTCATCAAGCAGCGTGTATACGGCATGGAAGACATCCGTGCTGAAGTTGCCAAATGGAACCCGGCTGAAGTTGAGCGCGTATCCGGCGTACCGGAAGCCGAAGTCAAAGAAGCCGCGGAAACGATGGCCAATAACCGTCCGGGCACCATCGTCTGGTGCATGGGTGGTACACAGCACACCATCGGCAACAACAACACGCGCGCCTACTGCGTACTGCAACTGGCACTCGGTAACATGGGTGTTTCCGGTGGCGGCGCCAACATCTTCCGTGGTCACGACAACGTTCAGGGTGCTACCGACTTCTGCATTCTTTCGCACTCACTGCCGGGCTACTATGGCCTGTCTGCCGGTGCCTGGAAGCACTGGTCGAGCGTATGGGGCGTCGACGTAGACTGGGTAAAGACACGCTTTGATTCCGGTAGCTACGAAGAGTCTAAAGGCAAGCCGGTAAGCCCGATGAACACCAAAGGTATGCCGGTGTCTCGCTGGATAGACGGTGTACTGGAAGATAAGGGCAACATTGCGCAGAAGGACAACATTCGCGCCATGGTGCTGTGGGGACATGCTCCCAACAGTCAGACTCGTGGCCCGGAAATGAAAGAGGCGATGGAAAAGCTCGATCTGATGGTCATCATCGATCCTTACCCAACGCACTCTGCCGTACTGCCGGATAGACAGGATGGTGTATACATTCTGCCTGCCTGTACTCAGTTCGAAACGTATGGTTCGGTAACTGCGTCTAACCGTTCACTGCAGTGGCGTGAGAAAGTCATTGACCCACTATTTGAGTCTCTGCCTGACCACACCATCATGTACAAGATGGCGAGCAAACTGGGCTTTGCTGATGAGCTGTGTAAGAACGTCGCTGTTAACAACGACGAGCCATTAATCGAAGACATCACGCGTGAATTTAACCAAGGCATGTGGACCATTGGTTACACCGGTCAGAGCCCTGAGCGCCTGAAAGATCACAAGAAGTATCGCAGCACATTTAACACCACCACACTGAAAGCTGAAGGTGGCCCGCTCGACGGCGAATACTACGGTATGCCGTGGCCGTGCTGGGGTACTGCAGAGATGAAACACCCCGGCACACCGCTTCTGTATGACACCAACAAGCCTGTGGCTGAGGGCGGTCTGTGTTTTCGTGCACGCTTTGGTGTTGAGCGCGAAGGCGAAAGCCTGCTGGCTGACGGTTCATACCCGGTTGGGTCTGAACTCGAAGACGGTTATCCGGAATTCAGTGCTGACTCTCTCAAGTCACTCGGCTGGTGGGACGATCTAACCGACGAAGAGAAAGCCGCTGCAGAGGGCAAGAACTGGAAGACCGATAAGTCAGGCGGTATCCAGCGCGTTGCCATCGCACATGGCTGTGCACCATTCGGCAACGCGAAAGCACGTGCTGTGGTGTGGACCTTCCCTGACCCGGTGCCAATCCATCGCGAGCCTCTGTACACCAATCGCTATGATCTGGTCGCCGACTACCCGACCTACGAAGATCGTAAGTCGCACTACCGCCTGCCGGTACGCTACGCGAGTATCCAGGAAACTGACTACTCGAAAGACTTCCCGCTTATTCACACCAGCGGACGTCTGGTTGAATACGAAGGTGGTGGTGAAGAGTCGCGCTCGAATCCATGGCTTGCGGAACTGCAGCAGGACATGTTCGTCGAAATCAACCCTGCCGATGCCAACGATGCTCAAATTGAAGATGAGCAAATGGTCTGGCTGGAAAGTCCGGAAGGCGGCAAGATCAAGGTTAAGGCCATGATCA
>CAYMFQ010000313.1:0-5911 GCA_964389335.1 uncultured Granulosicoccaceae bacterium | reverse complement strand
CAATACACGACAACCCAAAGCGACATGTTCGTTCATCGGAGATGTCCTCCCACCTCAGCTTTGTGCATATAACGAAGGCTTGTGCATATGACTCAAGTACAGTCGCAAACTTCAAATTCAAGCACAACGTTAAAGTTCGCTGGTGGGAGCTGATCCCCGATCGGCGAACTCTAATACTTAGTGTTAGCACGCACTGCTAACACATTCTACACACCAGGCTCCCGCCATTGAGCAATCAACTGATCAATAATTCGAGTGTACTGATCGAAGATATGCTGTGTGCTGGCTATAGCCTGTTTGCCTGCTGCGCCCAGCTTCTGGAGTTCTTCGTGGTCTGCGTTTAATGCGGTGCAACGATCAGCGAGTTCGGTGGCGCTGTTAACAATCGTTATTGCACCAAACGACTGCAGCAGTTCGACCTCTGCTTTGAAGTTTTTGGTGTGTGGGCCGGTAAACACAGGTACGCCCTGAATGGCTGGCTCCAGTACATTGTGACCACCGCGTTCGATCAGTGAGCCGCCGACGAATACCATATTTGCGTTTTTGATAAGTGCATCTATCTCACCGGTGGTGTCAGCCAGATAAACGTTTGTGGCTGGTGTTAGTGAATCGTTGCGGCTGCGTACCGCGAATTCTGTGTTGTGATCGGTCAGCATTTGTTGAATACGCAGACTACGCTGCACATGCCGTGGTGCTATAACCAACAAAAAATCTGTGGTGGCAAACGCTTCGCACAACTGTTGTTCTTCCGGCTCGTGGGTCGAGGCGGCAAGAATATAAGATCGCCCGGCCAGTTCTGGTATGTCGACAGGTGACTGCTGTGCACCGGTATAGGTTTTGATATTGCCAATCGTTCTAACGCGCTGCGCATCGACTCCGAGATTTTGAAAGCTGTCTGTATCGGCCTCGGAGCGAGACAATACCAGTGTTACATGCTGCAGCACCTGTCGGTAGGTTTTTAATACCATCGCCGGTGCCTGTCGTGTTTTTGTGCTGAGCCTGCCATTGATAATGACCAACGGTAGGTTGAAGTGGCCGGCGCGGCGGTACAGATTTGGCCATATCTCTGTTTCAACGATAATTAGCGCCAGCGGGTTGAGCCGTTGATATAACCGGTGTATCGATCCATAGAAATCGATGGGGGCGTAGTCGTGGCTCAGCGTGCTGACAGTGGCACGTTGCAGAAGTAGCAGCGACTCGGGGGTCGTGCAGGTCACGTGCAGGCGCAGATTGCTATCGCGTTTTTCGATATGCTGCAGGAGCGGCAGTATCGCTTTAACCTCGCCAACAGAGGCTGCGTGAAACCACAGCAGCTGCGGTACGGTGGTTTGTCGTGCCTGGTCTGTAACACCGCTGCCGGTACGCCAGCCCATGCGGGTCGACAAAAACCGCCAGCCACCGCCGCGTCGTTTTGTCTGCACAGCAGTGACCACCAGCCACAGTGGCGATAGCAGATACATCACTAAGTTGTAGACGAGGAATCGCAAAACCGGGCAGGGTATGGGTACTTGTGCGCGTGGAGTCGCAGTATAATTCGATTTGTGTGGGCATGGGTACCGCACTGATAAGATACTCGTCCCGACAGTCACCGGAGAAGCGCAGTGCCGCACTTTACCTTTGAATACTCTGCAAACCTGGAGCAGCAGGTTGATCTGCAGGCCATGAGCCAGCTCATATTGAACACCGCGCTTGATACTGGCTTTTTTGACATTGGCGCTGTGCGGGTGCGCGGTGTGCGCTGCGATATCTACACGGTGGCTGATGACCTGCCGGAGAACGGGTTTATTGACTTGTCGCTGAGGCTTGGCGAGGGCAGAAGTCAGCAGGACAAGGAGGCCATCGGAGAGGCGATATTCACCGCGTTGCAGGACTATTTGGCTGGCCCACTTAGCCAACCGCACTTTGCTTTGTCGTTTGAGATTCGCGAGATCAACGCCTCACTAAGCTGGAAACGCAATGCCATCCATCCACGGCTGCGTAAGACATAACCAACTGCTATGGCCATTGAAACATCGAACTGACGGCAAAACGTGGATCGCTGGAATTAGTGGCGCGATTGCCCATGCAGTACAATGCCGAAAAGAACTCAGACACTCTGGAGCAGTCGCATGAGCGATCAGCAATTTGTTACCTTCAAGCACAACGATGAAATTAAATATGGTCTGGCTCGGGCCGACGGTGTGGTCGATCTATCAGCGCGCTTCGCGGGGCAGGCGCATCGTGGAAGCCTCAAAGATATCATCGCCGATGGTGCTTTGTTGTCAGTCGCTGACGAAACTGCCAGCCTCGATGCGGATATCGCGCTGGCCGATGTGGCATTTCAGCCGCCAGTGCATTTCCCGGAGAAAATCCTCTGCGTTGGTGTGAATTACCCGGCTCGCAACGAAGAGTACAAAGACGGTCAGGAAGCGCCGCCATACCCGTCGTTGTTCCCACGCTTTGCCCGGTCGTTTGTTGGTCATAATCAGCCAATCATCCGCGCGCAGGCTTCTACCCAGTTCGACTACGAAGGCGAGGTGGTGTTGGTGATTGGTAAGCCTGGTCGGCATATCAGTAAGGAGTCGGCACTTGACCATATCGCAGGCGTTACGCTGTGCAACGAAGCTTGCCTGCGTGATTGGCTGCGGCATGCGAAATTTAACGTGACGCAGGGGAAAAACTTCGATGCCAGTGGCTCGCTCGGGCCGTGGCTGGTGCCTTACCGGGATGAGAGTCAAATAGCAGATATCCGACTCACCACTACCGTCAATGGCGAGCTGCGGCAGGATGATCGCACCAGCAGAATGATGTTTAACTTTCGCTACCTGATTAACTACATCTCTACATTCACAACACTGATGCCCGGCGATGTTATCGTCACCGGTACTCCAACCGGCGCCGGCGCCAGATTCGATCCACCAAAGTGGCTGAAGGCCGGTGACGTGGTTGAGGTGACCGCCGAAGGTATCGGCACACTCAGAAACGAAGTGGCAGATGAGGTGCTGGCATGACACCGGATCAAATCACCACCGCCGCCGAACAGCTTTTTCAGGCAGAGCAGACAGGGCAGCAGATTGGGTTGCTGTCTTTGCAGTACCCGCAAATGACGATGGACCACGCCTACGATGTGCAGGCTGCGTTAGTGCAGCGTAAGTTACAGGCTGGCCGGCGGGTTATCGGCTGGAAGATCGGTCTTACTTCCCGCGCTATGCAAATGGCACTGAATATTGATATTCCTGATTCAGGGGTATTGCTTGATGATATGCAGTTTGAAAATGGTGCGACGATACCAGCCGGGCGGTTTATACAACCGCGCATCGAAGCCGAGATCGCATTCGTTTTTAAATCCGATTTAGCCGGAGAAAATATCTCGGTGGTCGATGTGATAAATGCGACAGACTATATTTGCCCGGCGCTTGAGATACTTGACACCCGAATATTGCGCGCTGATCCTGAAACCGGACAGGCGCGTAACGTCAATGACACCATCTCTGACAATGCGGCAAACGCCGGTATCGTTCTGGGTGGCAGTCCGGTGCGACCCGATGCCCTCGACATGCGGCGCATTGGCGCCATTGTATCGCGCAACGCTCAGGTTGAAGAAACCGGGCTTGGCGCCGGTGTGCTCAACCATCCGGCGCAGGGCATTGTGTGGCTGGCGGAGCGGCTGGCAACCTATGGTCAGTCTATCAGGCGTGGTGAAGTGGTGATTTCCGGGTCATTTATTCGACCGGTCGAAGCGCCATCCGGCTCCACAATCTTTGCGGACTTCGGTGACTTCGGCACCGTCAGCGTTTTCTTTGAATGATTTGTGAGCTATGCCGTTTTTTTCAGTGTTAATGTCGAACCAATTAATAGAAGGCTCAACTAACCCGAATTAATATTCGTAAGAGAGGCGGAAAGAATTCCGCTTAGATATCTCAACAAAACGGCAACAGTGATGTGTTGGTGTTGAGTCTGCGTTTATCGAGTACAAGCCCAACTGTTGCCAACCAATTATAGCGCTAGTTGCGAAAGTATGACTGGCGCCACTTACAGGGACTTACTCGAGCATGGCCGATGGCAACGCGAAGCCTGAAACGAAAGCAGAAACCCAATTCAAGGTTACTCACGCACGCCAGGTCGTCGACCAGGTGACTCTGCTTCGAGAGCGTGTGAAGCGTCAGGAGCGCGCTATAGAAACGGTGATTGCCGAGCGCGACAGGGCACTGCAGTGTTGCGAAAAGCAAAAGGAACTGATCGAACAACTTCAGCAGAAGCTTGAGCTGCACTCAGTTGGCGGGGTCGAAGCAGAGCCCGAGCGTGGCCATCACTTTGGACGCCAGGTGTCGGGCGATGGTGTTCGTGTCAACTCTCTGCGTGGTGCTCTGTTACGCATTGGTGGTATAGACATACCGGAAGACAAAGACCCTGAACCCGTCAGCGATGATGTATTCGATGCATCAGAGTTTCAGCCAATCGCTGACGAACAAAGCATGGTGTCGCGGGTAAAAGAATCGCTGGCGGTGGGAGTTACCAGAGCGGCGACGTCAATCCGTCAGCGGCGAGAGTTGTCTATTGAATCAGATGGGCTGCAGACGTAGCCGGCAGCCTGCGTTGCCGTGTGAGGGCGCAACCGCAACCGCGCTGTAGTAGCGACATGTTGCGGTTCGCAGCACCCACGGGCAACCAACTACGCAGTGTTTGTTACCTAGAACGTTACCACTGATCGAATTGATTCACCTTTGTGCATCAGGTCGAAGGCATTGTTGATTTCGTCCAGTGGCATAACGTGTGTGATCAGTGGATCAATTTCGATTTTACCGTCCATATACCAGTCAACAATCTTCGGTACATCGGTGCGGCCCTTGGCGCCGCCAAATGCCGTGCCGCGCCAGTTTCTGCCAGTGACCAGCTGGAAGGGGCGGGTAGAGATTTCAGCGCCTGCCGGTGCAACTCCGATAATAATTGAAGTGCCCCAGCCCTTGTGACAGCACTCCAGTGCCTGCCGCATTACCTCGACGTTGCCGATGCACTCGAAAGAATAATCAGCGCCACCTTTGGTCAGGTCTACCAGATAAGGGACCAGGTCACCTTCAACTTCCTTCGGATTGACGAAGTGCGTCATGCCAAAGCGCTCGGCCATTTCTTTGCGCGCCGGGTTGAGATCGACACCGACAATTATGTCTGCGCCGGCAAGGCGTGCACCCTGCAGTACGTTCAGGCCAATACCACCGAGGCCAAATACCACCACGTTATCGCCGGGCTTAACCTGTGCTGTGTTGATTACCGCGCCGATTCCGGTCGTCACGCCGCAGCCGATGTAGCAGATTTTTTCGAAGGGTGCGTCTTCACGCACCTTTGCCAGGGCAATTTCCGGCACCACGGTATAGTTTGAGAAAGTGGAGGTGCCCATGTAGTGGAATATTTTGTCGTCACCGCGAGAGAAACGGCTGGTGCTGTCGGGCATCAGGCCCTGACCCTGAGTTTCACGAATCTGCTGGCAGAGATTGGTTTTGCCGGAGGTGCAGTAGTCGCACACACGGCACTCAGGCGTGTACAGCGGAATGACGTGGTCGCCTTTTTTTAGCGATGTCACGCCCGGACCGGTTTCAACCACAACACCGGCGCCTTCGTGACCGAGTACTGCGGGGAAAATGCCTTCCGGGTCAGCGCCCGACAGCGTAAATTCGTCAGTGTGGCAAACGCCGGTCGCCTTGATCTCCACCAGGCATTCACCGGCTTTCGGTCCCTCGATACTAATGGTGCCCACTTCAAGCGGTGCACCAGCCTTTACCGCAATCGCTGCTCTCGATTCCATGACTCTATTCCTGCCTGATTAAACGTGATTTTAAAATTATTTTTAGAAGCGCCAGTCGCGAACTGGCTGCCACGTACAAGTGGCGCGCCCCGCAGGATTCGAACCTGCGACCTCGCCCTTAGGAGGGGCACG
>CAYMFQ010000312.1:0-5932 GCA_964389335.1 uncultured Granulosicoccaceae bacterium | reverse complement strand
TGGCTGCTCGCACAGGGAAATTGAATACCGCTGCAGGCAGGGCAGCGCGATTACGTTGCATGAACTGGTAACGCTTCTTGATTACTACCATTTACACCTGCTGTGCCGTATCGTGGATGAGTTAGAGTTACCCCAGGCGACAGTGGCAGAGTTACTCGGCTGCGCAAGATCGAACATCAATTCCAGGTATCACAAAAACAGCCTGATTACCGGTTACGAAATTTACCGACTGTACCAACATGCGTTGCAAAAAGGCTGGCACAATAAAATTGGCGTGTTGCTGCCACTAATTGAGTTGCACTTCCCGCAGTTGTTTCAAAGCGAGCGCAGCCTGGCCGAGTTGATTCCGGATATCTGGCAGCAGGTCGTCGCGTTTATCCCGACCGCTCAAGACGCGAAGTGTGTTCAGCGTTCATTGTTGCAGGACCGACGCAATACCGAGAAGCGCAGACAGATCAGGATATGCGTACCGACAACTTCCCTCCTACCCGATGTCAGAGCGATTTTTGAACACGAGTTACCGCTGCGGTATGAACTGACTATCAATCAGGCCGACAACATGCGCTTTGCCAGCGCACTGATGGCTTTCACCATCCCGGACAATTCACAGCCGGAATTACTGTTGCTGCGGCCGGCCAACGCCGGCTTCATGCAACTGGCCGGCGAAGACTTGCGCGTGCATCGAGAAGAAGCCATGAAGATCCTGGCCGATGTACACTCGCGGAAAACCATGTTGTATGGCCCGGTTATGGTTAACTCGATCGGACTGCCACCGAGAAAACCGCCTCGGGCTGCCGGCAGCAATGATTATATTCTCGACTTTACCGGCCAGCTGGGCGGATGTTACCGTTTAATGGTAGTGTGTGACACAGGCAAAGATACCGGCGAAGAGCAGTGGAGAATGCGCTTAACAGCAGAGGCAGAGCATCCGGGCGAACGGTTAGTAAAAGTTATCGATCAGACAGGCCGCGTTGTCATTCATACCCAGTCTGATAACTTACCATGGCAGGGGTTCTGGCCGGATGAGGGTCAACCATTGCGTGTTCACATCCACGACTTAAATTTATTGGAGCTTGCCGCGCAATAGATACACTGGCAGTGCAGGTGCGATATGACATCAAAAATCAGCTTTATCCTCTCGGATGGAAGTGTCATGCCCATTTCGATTCGGCAGCTCAATCGAGAGATTGACCTCGAACACTTCCGACTTGGTGATCACCTATGGGGCTTTCAGCCATTTATTGAAAGCGACAAAGCCAAACGCATTTTTTGCGAGCATATTCTTATATGGCCTTTCCGCGACAATCGATCGCTGACTGAGGTGCGTCTTGAAGTGCCCCCCTGTGCCGACCAACATTGGTCTGGTGGCAGCGCGGAACTCGCCTGTGCTATCGCGATGGCTCGCAGTCAAAGCGAGCAACCAACCAGCAGCTGGCCCGATGTGATTGCCACCGGTGTGATGCAAAGAGCCACGGCGAGTTCAGCCAACCCTGACGATCTGCTGGTTAAGGCCGTTGAAGGCGGCGACAGCTTTATGGGTAAGCTCCAGGGGGTATTGGCGCGGACTCCATCACCGGAGTTCTTTGTCTATCCGGCAGCTCAGCAATTAAATGCCAGGCACCAACAGTTACTGAGAGACATCAGGGAAAACGGCACTACGGTACTGCCTGTGGATTCCATGAGAGAACTCTATGAGCGGGGTTTGTGCCCGCCTCCACCTGGCACCAAAACAACAAACTCGGAAGTCGGTTGCAACGCCGCGTCGATCGCACCGGACCATGCACCGATTGAGCGCAGACAAGCTTCAGGATACCGAGGCAAAATTGCTATTGCGCTTTGTGCTATTGCTATGATCGCGCTGCTGCCACTTGCCCTGTCTTTATACCAGCAAGGTCAATCGACCGATGCTCTTGACACACCGCTGCTCGCAGCGCCCATTAATGCAAAAGATATCAGCAACAACACTGATATTAGGGCTCCGAGGCGGCCTGTGGGTGATGTTATCAGCAGCGTTGACAGCAGCAATGATCCCAGTATCAACATCATCCCCACGGGCGTAACATCGTCCGGCCCGGCGGTAAGCACCACAACAGAGAAAACTGAATCAACAGGGAAACTAACGCTACCCGCCCCTTCATCAACCAACTCAACCTCTATCAGCGATGATCTCATACCCAAACTGATTAGAATCCCGGATAACTATTTTTTTATGGGCTGCGAAGGGGGTGATAAGTGCCTCGACGATAGCCACCAGATTAAACGTGCCGACTTACCACGTCACGATGTATATATAAGTAGTTTTCGAATGGGCGTCACCGAAGTAACCCATGCCCAGTTCCAACACTTTCTGGCTACTACCGGATACAAGCATATTGATGGCAATGATCGCCCGGGTGATCACCCGGCGACCTATGTCAGCTGGAATGATGCGCAGGCTTACCTGAGTTGGCTTAATAAAACGACCGGGCAATGTTACAGACTGCCCACTGAGTCCGAATGGGAGTCTGCCACCAGAGCATCGACCACAACCCGGTATAACACGGGCGATACGCTAAGCTCAGAGCAGGCAAATATATGGGCAGCAAACACAGGTAACAGCACGCTATCCTCCCAAAGCCTCTCCCAGACCAGCCCGGTGGGACAGTATTCGCCAAACGCCTGGGGGCTGTTTGACACCCATGGCGGGGTATGGGAATGGGTGCAGGACAGTTGGCGTGATAACTACCACAACGCCCCCAAAGATGGTTCAGCCTACCAGGACGACAGTGAACATCGCCGTGTGTTACGCGGCGGATCATTTAGCGTGGCCGCGGACTTCGCTCTATCGTCCATGCGTATTGGCAATCACGCATCGGCCAGATTTAACAGCGTAGGATTCCGTGTTGCCGCCGATCTCCACTGCCAGTAATTGTAGAGCTTTTCGGAGAAGCATCATGAAGTACCTTCTGACTCTGATCGCTTTTTGTTGGCCGTTACAGGCATTCAGTAACAGTACCACAGTTAACTGCGGATCTATGTATGTGGTTCAGCCGGGTGATTCGTTATCGGGCATTGCGCGAGCGGTTAACGGCAGCTTTGATGCGTGGAAGCAAATCTATGATAGCAATCGACGCGTTATCGGCTCAGACCCGAACCTGCTGGAGACTGGCACCACTCTGGTTATACCCTGCACCGCAGCAAGCCAGCCAAACAACATCCGCTGCACCGCTTACCATCGGGTACAACGCGGCGATACTCTGTCGTCAATTGCCGCCGCCAGACTCGGCGCACCAACAGACTTTCAACGAATCGTCGATGTTAATCGACGCAAAATCAACAACCCTGATTTACTTCAGATTGGCACTGAATTAAACATACCACCGTGCCGTAAAGCGAACAGCGATAGCAATCCCGTTACCAGCCCCAAAAAGGTACCGGTTCGACTATCGATTATTACCGGCGACAACTATGCGCCGTTTGTTGGCAGCAAGCTACCCCAAGGTGGATACAGTACGGAACTGGTGACACGAGCATTGCTAGGCAACAATGGCCTGTTTGATTTTCGCATTGACACCAACCGAACCTGGGCAAATCACCTTCGTCAAAAGCTCAACCAGGGCGACGAAAGCGGCCGCTATGATCTGGCTTTTCCATGGTTCAGACCCGGCAATTGCAATGCAAACAACCTGGGAGAAGAAAGCCTGTTCCGTTGCCGCGAACTGTTGTTTTCCGAACCGCTGCACGAGGTGCTGGTCACCTATCACACTCATCCACAGCTAACTGATCGCATTAAGGCAGAGAGCGACATGCGCGGCTTACGCATTTGTCGACCGAAGGGTTACTTCACCCACGACCTGGAGGCAATGGGCCTGGCACCGGACACCTATACGCGGGTTGCGCCTGACGAACCTAACGATTGCTTCTTTCAACTGATTGCGGGCACCGTCGATGTTGCTACCGTTAACGCTCGCACGGCTCACCGCGTCATCACCCAGCACTGTATTCAGGACAAAGTGGCAGCGCTGCCGTTCCGTACACTGCAAACCCTTCATGTGGTGGGTAGAAAAAGCAACCCGTCCACAGCAGAAAATCTGCAGCGTATCAATGCGGGTCTTGCCGCACTGGAGCAAAGTGGCGAGATACTGGAGGTAGAAAGCCGGCATTCTCCCCAAACCAGGGATGGCTGTTAATGGTATAGCGCCGTGGTAACGCACGTGGTAAGGCATAGTGGTAGAGCGTTGTGGTTGTCGCATCGTGGTAGAGCACGTCGGTAGAACAACATGGTGGAGTAACATGCAACAGCGATATACTGCATGCCACACTTCCGTATGAACAACACAGTCAATGACTTCAGCCGATCTGCTCCGCGAGACCAATACCACTGACGCTTACAGCGGCGCCAGTCCACTAAGGCGCGAACACGCCGCCGAGTTATTAAGGCGTATAGTGCAACAGTGCAGAGAGCGCATCGTGGTGTTTGACCTCGACTCGACCCTGCTAAACAACCGCCCGCGCAGCGCACTTATTATGCGCGAGTTTGCTCAGCAGCATCAGATAGACGCGCTTGCCAACGCCCGCGCCGATCACTGGCAGGACTGGAGCGCGGCAACTGCAATGGCAAACATGGGTGTCGACAACGACACCATTCACCAACATATCGATAGCTTTGAGAGCTTTTGGCATGAACGCTTCTTTACCAGCGACTATTGCGCCCACGACGAAGCGATAGATGGCGCTGTTGAATTTGTCAGACAGGTGCAGCAGGCCGGTGCGCATATTACTTACCTGACCGGCCGACCAACAACAATGCGGGACGGCACAATTCGTTGCTTTGAACGCCTGGGGCTGCCACTGCCGTTACACGCAACAAATCAGCCAGATAACAGCGGCCTTGCAGCCGATGGCAATACAGCGACGGTGACGCTGATAATGAAGCCATTGTTCGATGGATCGGATGACGAATTTAAGCAGCAGCAGGCAACTCTGCTGGCGGCGCAGACGTCGACCCCTGCCCGCGTACCGGTTGCCGCCGTGTTTGACAATGAGCCACAGCACATCAACATCTACCATACGCTGATGACAGATACTGATTGTATCCACTTGTTTACAGACCACTCTATGCGCCGGATTCCGTTGCAGGCCGGAATCCCGTCGATACGGGACTTCGCTATGTAGACTGTATGAACTTCGGATGAAACACCACATTATTAATTGTACTTGGGCGCCAGCATTGCGATATGATTATTCATATGCAAGCCGACGCGTCTACTGTAATCACTGAAGATATCCATGCACCTGCGTCGGTCACCGGCCAGGCCATCCGAATAGCAAACGTTACGAAGGCCTGGGGCGACACGAAAGCGGTCGACAGCGTCAGTATCGAGGTTCCGGCCGGCACCTTCACAGTATTACTTGGGCCATCCGGCTGCGGTAAATCAACCACGCTGCGCATCATCGCCGGACTCGAATACGCCGATAGCGGAACTGTCCATATTGGCGATCACAACGTTACTGATACACCGCCGGTCAAAAGAAACCTCGCAATGGTTTTTCAATCATATGCGCTGTTTCCACATCTGAACGTTGCGGAAAATATTTTATTCGGCCTTAAGGTGCGCCGCGTCGACAAAGCAGAGCAGAACGACCGCCTGCAGCGCACGGCGGCAATGCTTGGCCTGTCTGATTACCTGCATCGAAAGCCTGCACAGTTATCCGGAGGTCAGCAGCAGCGGGTTGCACTGGGCCGCGCGATCATCGCCGAAAAGCCGGTTTGCCTGATGGACGAGCCACTGTCGAATCTCGACGCCAAGCTGCGCAATTCCATGCGATCCGAAATTCGCGATCTACAACAAAAGCTCGGTTTTAGTATGGTGTATGTCACGCACGATCAGGCCGAGGCCATCACTATGGCAGACCAGGTGGTGGTAATGCGTGAAGGACGTGTTGAACAGGC
>CAYMFQ010000311.1:4599-5966 GCA_964389335.1 uncultured Granulosicoccaceae bacterium | reverse complement strand
TGATAGGCGTTGCACGACATGAGTAGGTAGACATCAGGTCGAGATACTCCTGCCAAAAGGCCGGATCGTCACGCGCATCAAGATAAGCAGTCTCGAGTTCGTCAAACGTAGAGACCAGTATCTCCGGGATATACGCTCCACCAAACTGGCTGTAATAGCCCTGATTTTTCATTGGGTTGCTTCCTTGGTTGATTCAACCGGCCCGCTCGCGAGCGCCGGATATAGTGTCTGTGAAAACTCGAAGTGATCGGTGTGGCAACAGATATCGATAAGCAATGCGTCTTCATAAGCATCGAAGTGCAAAGCGCGCTGCACCAGCAGCACTGGCGTACCGGGCGTGAGCTTAAGGTGTTTCGCCTGAGCTTTACTGGCGGCCACAGCAAAGAAGGTCTGGCGGGCTGCGCTGGGTTCCAGAAAGAAAACATCCCGCACCAGCGCTGACAGCGATCGACCACTCACCACATGCTGATCAAGCCCTGCGAACAATTGCGCATCAAACCGCAAAACCTCATGCATGACGGGCCTGCCTTCAACGCGCGCGACCCGTTCAATTCGCAGCCGGCGATCATCACCGCTCGACTCAAGCTCAGGGCCGGCAGTAACCTCGAGCATGGCATCGAGCTCGCTGTTCTGTAGCGCCGCACTGGTGCCGGCCAGTGAGAACAGATCAATCGAACGCACCGGCGGCAACACATAAGTACCCGAGCCACGACGCCGCTCCAGCCGCCCTTGACGAATCAGCCAGTCCGTTGCCTGCCGGACGGTAGGACGACCGATGGAGTACGTACTGGCGAAGGTGTTTTCTGACGGAATTCGCGAAGCCACGGGATAGTGCCCGTTTTCAATATCGGCCAGAATCTGACCGGCGAGCTGCCGGTAGAGCGGAATTGGCGATTGCGGGTTAAGTGGCATATTTCAGCGAAGCGGTGGAATGGATGGCTGCACGGCCTAGCCGTAGGGTACCTGCCATGATATTCAAATTGGACAAGTTGTCAATACCAATTAACGGACACAGCTGAGCCTCCATCCAACACACGTGGCGGACTACGTGCGCTTACAGGATTTACGTCACCAGCGATCCTCAGGCTTACAAATAAACTCTGTGTTCAAGGAAATCATCCAGCCCCACATGCAAATTTTGAATATTGGGTATCCCAGGTGCCATCTGGATGAGCGCTTTTTGGAAATCATGGCGAGTCTGTATTGGCGATGATTCGCCGCAGCAGACTGGCCAGATTGTGTAAATCCGATTGATGCTTTGGCCCCAGCGCTGCCTGCCCCTGCTCGACAGATTTATCATACAAATGCCTGACCGTCTGGCGGCCTTTATCTGTTTCTCTAACGATGACTTCAGCCTCCGACTGCAC
>CAYMFQ010000311.1:0-4499 GCA_964389335.1 uncultured Granulosicoccaceae bacterium | reverse complement strand
CAGCCTGGCAAACGTATAACGTCAGCACAACTAAAAATATTTAACGCAGTTCTATTTCGCCGATAGCTGCGTATAGCCGAGCCAACCGAAGAGCAACAAAACCTGACGATGCGATTTTTAGAAGGACGATGTGAATAGCTGGAAGCAGCAGGGGGAGCGCAGGTTCGGAATAAATTACATCGCAGCAGGCTTCCTTGCGGCGACATTCTTTGCGTGGCTAATGTTCGATAACGTCCAGCATTCAGGCTACGATCGTATATCTGCCAGAGCTCTCGCAGATGCCGGACAACTGGTTGAGATCACCGGTGGCTTTGTCCGTACTTACTCTGCCTATGGCGCTCTGTACACAGATAAAAACACATTGCCCAACCCCGCCATTTTCAGGGCAGCGGCGTTGGAAGATGCAGAAAAAAGTGAACGAGACGGTGGCACATTCACCACCGGCGTACTTGGCCTGCCAGGGCGCCAGATAAGGCTGACTGCGGAGGACGAAGAAACTCGCACGCAGTTGCTTGAACTGGCATCCGAACCCAACAAAGACGTAGTATCCAGTGTTTCCTCAGTCGATGGTAAAACCTCTCATCGAAGCTTGTGGGCGTTTTACGCCACAGACCAGGCATGCGCCGATTGCCATAACCGCCTGCAGAGCCTCACAGGCGAAGACCAGTGGAAACTCGGCGATCTGATGGGAGCACAAATCGTTGAGCGGGATATATCCTCACAGTTCAACAGTGTTCGTCGAAATGCGATAGTACAAACGGTCCTGCTGTTTGTCGCCGTATTGGCGGCCTGGATCTGTTGTCTGTACCTGATCAACCACTTCAGACTTACCCGAGAACTGAAAATACTCGCAACGACTGATCCGCTAACCGGCTTTCTAAACCGACGCGCATTTAATGCACGAATACGTAACCTGCAAGGCAGCACCAACGGCGCACTACTGATGCTCGACCTTGACCACTTTAAACGAATTAACGATACCTACGGACACGACGTTGGTGACGAGGTAATAAAGGATTTTTCGCAAAGAATAAAGCAGCAAATTCGTGATGATGACTGGGCTGTGCGGTTAGGGGGAGAAGAATTCGCAGTCTGGCTGTCGGACATAAAGGCAATCAACGCGATTAAAATTGCCGAGCGAATAAGAGAAAACGTCGAAACCGCAGAAATTACCCGTTCTGGTGAGTTAATTAACTACACAACCAGCATTGGCGTTAACATTATAAATAACGATAAAGCCACCAGCTTTGAAAGCTGGCTAAAAAAGGCAGACAACCTGCTCTATCGTGCAAAAGCCCAGGGGCGCAACCGAATCATTTGTGGTGAAACGGCGGAGCAGACCGTCTGATCTACGTGTATCTGCTCTAACCATCTGTCAGCAGAATCTACACGCTCTCGATTTGCTTGAGACGATCAACCTCACCTAAATTGTCGGTAATCTCCTTCACTGATTTACGATAAACACCACGCAAGTGTTTTTTCAGATGAGGTGTTACGTCCGAATTGGGGACGCTTTTTAACACTGAGAACAAGGCCAGCGCATAAGTGGCTTCCGTTTCTGACAGATAGGCAGCACGCTGCGCATAGGGGTTATAACAACTGCCGCACCCGCCCCTGAAATTGTAGGCACTATTGGCGAACATTAAGCCAAACCCAAGGAATATTGCCAGCAGCTCGGTCGCCTGAGGCCAGTAATCAACACCACCAGGAGGGGGAGCTTTCGCCATTTGCCCCATATGATGCGACAGAATATGAGCGTAGGTTGCGATCATCCCTTCAGGATTGTTTATCTGCTGCGGGTTATAAGGGATGACCAGTCGCTGATTATCATCAACCAATTCGACAGCAATGCCCTCCGGTCCGCGCAACGCCCCCTGAATCTCGATACGCTGAGACTCAATTGCCTGACACACTCTCTGATCCTGCACGAGCGTCGGCCAGTGGCTTATACCCGCATATGCCTTGACACGATCAAAGATCATCTCCGCCATGCCATGAACGCTGTTCGCCTCGCCGGGAAAGTACTCGTTTGTCGGACGCACCAAAATAGTATCGGAATAAAACAAGCCAGCATCAAAATTCTGCAGCGCCCAGCCATAGGCACCGAAAATCCACTCAGACGAGGCATGATCAATGACGGGCTGTCTGTTTAAAAATCCTAACAACGTTCGATCCTCTGACTTCTACTTGTCGGTGCACGGACAGAGCGCCGCGCAGGATACCGCGTAAAACAACTCCCGGAACAATGCCAGGAGCAAAACACAGAGCAATACCTGGAGCAAAGCACAGAACAGCATGATCTAGCCATTCCGTCTTGCGATCCTCTGTTTCATCGCCGCATGCGCTTCCGGTGAACCATCGTGAAATGAACCGAACCATTTATCCAGTGGCACCATGCCATCCGCGTAGTTCACTTCAAAGTATCGATGATGCAGGTAGTGTGCGTAGTATGAAATATCCATGCTTGAGCTATCTCCGGTTCGCATGCGATCAAACCCGGTATGCCCCTGAGCGGGTGCAAGCCCCAGTCGCGACGCCAGATTGATCATATGAACTGGATGCGCCGGAATGATAAAGAACAGCAGAATCGTTGAAAAATAGATGATGTGTTCTATCGGATGCATCGATAAACCGGACCATGGACCGGGATTGGTATTTCTGTGGTGGAGTTTATGAGCCAGTTTGTACAATGGAGGCCAGTGCAGACTTCTGTGGGCAAAATAAAAGCCAACCTCATGGATAAATGGCACCAGAAAAAAAAGTAAAACAAACCCGACCGGATTGGCAGAAAAAGTAACCATCCCGATATGACCACTGGCAAACGCCCATAGCAATAACACTTCATAGGCAGTCCAGATCGGCACGCCGCTCACCAGTGTCCAGAACATATTATCGGCAGTTTGATTGTTGAACAGAAAGGCCGATGAGTCCTTCGGCCATTTTTCGTTGTATTTGAACGCCGTGCCCTGTTTGCGCCATGTATACAACCACAGATGCCAGCCGCCATATACCAGCACAGCCAGTACAAAATTACGCAGCAGGATGACCACGATCCAATATCCAATCGCTGCAGAGAAGGAGTCGAGCGATGGTGTCAGGAATTGCCATATGAGTATGGCCAGCACCGCATAGAGCACATTCCATGGCAGGAAGTACCCAGGGAAACCGAATAGCCACTTTGACAGTGCTTTTAACTGTGGCGGCCAGCTAAAAAACGGACCGTAGCTGATACGGGCATCCGGCGCCCAGTGCCCGCGATTGTCGCGCTTACCGTATTCGGATTCGTCCATCGTGTAGCTTCCCAAAAACGTGCAATTTGGAATACAACCTTTTTAACTATTCTAATGAAAATAACCCGGCCGGTCACAAAAACACAATTAAGCGCGGTAAAGGATCGATTGACTAACAAGACCCGCCACAAAGCGCCAATGCAAAGACATCGCAATCAGATAGCATGTCGATGTGCTATTTAATTGTGTTAATGTCGGAACCAAAAGCAGATTTGATCATAACAACCCTTCCGCTGATCCCGCTATGACAACCGACGATCGTTACGCCTGGTGGCGCCTTCTTGCCTCAGTTCTGCTGGCCACTCTAGGCGGTATCGGTATCTGGGCCAATGTGATTGTGCTGACTGAGATACAGCGCGAGTTCGGCGTCGATCGTGGCGGCGCCTCGCTGCCCTATGCCGCCACTATGCTGGGGTTTGGCATAGGCGGCCTGCTGATGGGAAGACTAATCGATCGCTATGGCGCCATGTGGCCGATGGTTGCAAGCTCTGTATTTCTCGCCTGCGGATTTATCCTTGCCTCACAGGTGCAAAGTTACTGGCAGTTCATTGCAATTCAGGCGTTACTCATTGGCATGCTGGGCATGGCAATCACGTTTGGTCCACTGGTGGCGGATATCTCACACTGGTTTTTGCGCTATCGCGGCCTTGCAGTCGCCGCCGTCGCCAGTGGCAACTACCTGGCGGGTTCCATCTGGCCCAGCCTGATCAACCGGCTGGTGGCAGCAGATAGCTGGCGCTTTGCTTATCTGGTCATCGGGTTGGTGTGTCTGGTCACCATGGTACCGCTGTCGTTCGCACTGCGTCGCCGGCCTGATCTGCACGCCAGTGCAGAAACGCAGGGCGGTGTGCACGGACGTGTTAAATCGCCCGTGGCGCCATGGCTGCTGTTCGGCATGATTGCACTTGCAGGCCTTGCCTGTTGTGTTGCGATGTCGATGCCACAGGTGCACATCGTGGCGTATTGCAGCGACCTGGGTTATGGCCCGGCACGCGGTGCAGAAATGTTGTCGATCATGCTGGCGCTGGGTGTCGTCAGCCGTATGGTGTCCGGTGTTATCGCGGATCGTATAGGCGGCCTGCTCACGCTGATACTGGGCTCGGCACTGCAAATGCTGGCGCTGATCGCCTACCTGCCTTTTGACGGCCTGGTGTCACTCTATGTTGTGTCCGCATTATTCGGTTTGGCGCAGGGTGGTATCGTGCCGAG
>CAYMFQ010000310.1:3391-5978 GCA_964389335.1 uncultured Granulosicoccaceae bacterium | reverse complement strand
TGTTTTTAGCCTGACTGCTGCGTTTAGCAGCGGCGGTATTGTCAATCAGACTGCGTCGCCTTTCCCTGGCGATATAACTCCGGTGCGGTAAACCTAGTCTGTAGTCGTGTCGCCCTCAGCGTCGCGTGTTAACTCGGTTTCCATTTCAAGCAATTTATCTGCAACGGTGTTGGGGTCTACCCGATAGGTGCCGTTGGCTATGGCGGCTTTGATTCGCTTCACTTTCTCACTGTCCACGATTGACTCCTGTTCTACTTGTTTTAATAAATCCTCGGCCTGGCGGTGGGGCTCAACTGGGGATTTATCTGCAGGGTTCTGTTCCCGCATGACGATGCCTCTTGGGCTTTTCTTATAATTTTTCAGCACGGTGACCGTACTATCAGGAGCGCCAGGTTGGAGTTGGCCCTTTATGAGATCAGTCATCTCAACAGATTCCAATGATGCTGGTGTCCCTGCAAGTGCCACTGTATCGGCGATAGGGGAGTCAACTTTACCAGACAGACAAGTTCAATCTACGAAAACGGCAGTTGGCGGGCTGTTGAAAGCCACCAAACATGGGTAATTGTAGGATGAAACCAACATAATGACAGGGTTGAATTCATTGCGATACCGTCGCTTGTGGTGGTTTGCACCAGACCGATCTGCCCCGTAAAATAATGAGATAACAGTTGGTTGTGGTATTTGCGAGAAGTGCGTGCATCTGCGGTTGGTTGGATTGTTTTTTACACAATCACTGCGATGTGAACACATACAGGTGTTGCATTAACCCGGTCTGCGTGTCGCTGCGTAACTCTGGCCAGGCTGATCGCAGATCTGCCTGTTAACTCTGCGCACAACTAAACGTGTTAACAGCAAAATGTGCTGATGTAATGTTGCTTAGGTAGTAGTTCAAGCCAGACAGTCCAGGCCTAGACAGTCGAGGGTGCACGTGCAGGATGAGTTTTTGCCGGCAGGGTTGCCGTTTGTAGAAAATCTGACAGCCAATCGGCTGGCGGGTAACGAAAATAAAATAGCGGTCTATACTCAGATTCGTCAAATACAACGCACGCAGTTTGTTCCAGTCTTCGAGACCGTAGCAACTACATTCTTCGACTCAACCGGACCTGTCAATGGGGAAAACAAAACAAAATCAAATTCTGGTAATCGATTCAGATAGTGAGCGTACCCAGAAATTGCTCCATCAGCTGGAATTTGTAGATTACGAAGCGAAAGCTGTTAGTTCACCCGCTTTGCTCGATGGTTACCCTGGTTTGTCGGAAAAGCTGGCCATCATAATCGGCAATTGCCCGGGTATTCTCGATCACGTGACCCGTATTAAGTCACAGGTCGAGAATTGCCCACCATTCATACTTATCGCTGGCAATGCACCTATCGATATGACACCAGAGCAGGTCGAGAACAACTTTCTGGGGTGCATCAATGCGCACACCCGGTTTGCCGATCTGTCCAACGTGCTGCACAGAGCCGAGGTGCAGAGCGGCGTGGTTAAAGAGCCGGAATCTCCGGTCGAAAAAACCGTCGCCCCGCAGCCACAGTCACCAGAGCTGTTCCGTAGCCTGGTGGGTAACAGCCGCGAGACACGTCGTGTGCGTAAGATGATTGAGCAGGTTGCACCGACCGAAGCGACCGTACTTGTGCTTGGTGAATCCGGCACAGGTAAGGAAGTGGTTGCGCGCAACATTCACTACCACTCGCAGCGTCGCAATAAGCCTTTCGTGCCAATCAATTGCGGCGCTATCCCGAGCGAACTGCTCGAGAGCGAGCTTTTTGGTCACGAGAAAGGCTCTTTCACCGGTGCCATTGGCGCGCGCCAGGGTCGCTTCGAGTTGGCACAGGGCGGTACAATCTTTCTTGACGAGATCGGCGATATGCCGCTTGCGATGCAGGTGAAGCTGCTGCGTGTGATTCAGGAGCGGTCATTCGAACGAGTCGGCAGCAACAAAAGCATCAAGTGTGATGTACGAATCGTCGCAGCGACCCACCGAAACCTCGAGAAGCACATCCGCGACGGCAAGTTTCGCGAAGATCTGTACTATCGCCTGAATGTATTCCCCGTCGAAATGCCGCGGCTGAGGGATCGTGTTGAAGACTTACCACTGCTGATCAACGAGCTTATCACTCGTCTCGAGCATGAAAAAAATGCATCAGTTCGGCTGACACCGGCGGCAGTGATGGCTCTGTGCAATTACAGCTGGCCAGGAAATGTTCGCGAGCTGGCCAATTTGATGGAGCGCATGACGATCCTGCACCCGCATGGTGTGGTTGATGTGAAAGACCTGCCAGCCAAGGTGGTCCCGAATCAAACTGCCTCCGACGAGGCCGATAGTGCACCGCTGGCGTCGGAAACCGACAACATGGCCGGAATGCCTGGATTGCCGATGCTGAGTGAGCCGCGCCTGCCGCGGGATGGTATTGATCTGAAGCAACACCTGACCGATATCGAGGTCAGCCTGATCCAGCAGGCACTCGACGATTGCAACGGTGTTGTCGCTCACGCCGCGAAGAAGCTACAGATTCGCCGCACCACGCTGGTCGAAAAGATGCGCAAGTATCGAATCCAGCGGCCTGAAGAAGCAACGGCTACTCT
>CAYMFQ010000310.1:0-3291 GCA_964389335.1 uncultured Granulosicoccaceae bacterium | reverse complement strand
TAAAGCAGGGATCCTCGCCCACAGGCGGTTCGGACTACGCTGACGAAGATTCAGTCGGTCACTGGCCGGTGCTGATCGGCGGTGGTATGTGTCTTAATCTGCAAACTGTGGCGTCGCTTGAACTCAACAACCAGCCCGACTCCATTGTTGTGCTGCCGTCCGGGTTGGATACGGCCTCGTACTGTGAGCTAGCTGAGCGATACGCGCATGTCGATCATCTGAGTTCTGGCGTCGATGGGCGTACTGCCGTCATTGCCTACAGCCGAACCTTTGCGCAGTTGTTGTTGTTGCTGCAGGCCACTGCGTCGGATTTCACCGTTGTGCAGGCATCGGAGCATTACTCCACCGATCGACAGAGTGAATTTTCACAGGCGATTGCAACCTCTCTCGATCCCGGGCCGGCCATGCACCTGCAACCGCACGGACTTTCATATCCCGCCAGCGATACGCAGACTCTAGCGCTGGTCGGATCATGGTGCCTGCAAATCACGTATCGCGATATAGAGGCGGAGATATTTATCGGCCTGACCGGCGCGACAGCAGGGCAGGCCGGCTCAAAGTCGCAGCGTCACACAGAAACCTTCTCCATTGATGTGCGTCCTCTGTCCGCGTATCGCACCTGCGATGCACCCTTGTTGAATGCGGAGCTTGAGCAGCCTGCATCAGTTCTCATAGAAACAAAACGTGACGATAACGGAGAGTCTGCGGCGGGTGACGAAGCGCCTGATTCGATTGCCCAGGGCCTGCTGCAGTTGTGTGCGGATGACTTATATTTGCTGCTGGTAGAGGCGATAGGCACGGGTTCAGCGCTGACGTTCAAGTTCGCTATCGAACAAGCCGGTGCACCGCTGGATGCTGATCAATTGCTGCGTGACGGATGCAGCCATCAATGTTTGTCCATCAATGACCTGCCGTTGCGTTACGCGACGTTGCAGATAAACGATGGTCGATACCTGCTTACCAGTCACGAGTAGACCCTCGCAAACATTACGGTTAGCTGGCAATTATGCGAGGTAGAACACTTTTTGCATTAGCTGTTAGCTCCGCATCTGTTTTGACGGTGCGGCGTTGTACAACAGGGTGTCTAAAGGAGTTAGCCAGTGGCTGTTTAACGCTGCCAAAAAAGCAGCATCTCGTCGTTACCAGCACTTCCCAGCAGGGCAATCAGGGGGCGAGCGAGTGAGATCGACGGTTTTATGCACCCCACCCACGTCACACTGTTAAGCATAAAGCTCAACAGTTCTCACTCAGTAAACTCCTGTATCACGTTTTCAAAATACTGATTTGAACCCACAAATCCGTGGCCTGTCGCTTGCTTTAACGGTTGTACAAGCAAGGAAGCGATGGTTCGTACATATCACACCAACTTGTTACCGGAAAGCCTTCTAAACCCTGAAGATTACCTGTCGGTTGTCGATGTTATGTATGTGCGTATCCATTCATCATGGACGATGAAATTTAAAGGTCGGTACAGGCCTAAAAAATAACGATACAAATGGGAGCAACAATGGTGTCCAGTGCAGTAGCGCTCGCGACAACCGAGAACGTGCAGCAACACCGGCCAGCCACTAAACCTGTTCAGGTTATGGCGGTTACGGGTGGAAAAGGCGGTGTCGGGAAATCGAACGTAGCGATAAATATCGCTTTAGAACTTGGCAGGCAAGGGCAATCAGTGCTGGTACTGGATGCTGACCTGAGCCTTGCCAATATAGATGTGTTGTGCGGCGTAAAGTCACACGGCACACTTGAAGATGTTTTCGACGGCCGATCGACGCTGGATGAAATTCTGGTTCATGTCGACGCCAACGTAAAACTGTTACCTGCCAACAGTGGTGCCAGCAACCTGGCCTCGCTTACCGATGCACAGTATGGTGGATTGATACAGGCCTTTAGCAGCCTGCACAACCCGATCGATACGATGATTATCGATACACCGGCAGGAATTTCCAACCAGGTTACTGCATTCTGCCGGGCATCCCGTGAGGTGCTTGTTGTCGTATGCGATGAACCCACTTCGATCACCGATGCATACGCAGTCATAAAAGTGCTGAATACCGAGCATCGGGTAAAGCACGTAAATATCCTGGTTAACAAGTCGAGTTCTTCTCAGCAGGCGAGCGAGCTTTTCGAGAAAATTTCGCGGGTTGCTGACAAGAACCTCGACGTAGTATTACGATACCTTGGGTCCGTCCCAAGCGATGAGCATCTGCAGTTAGGCGTGTGTGAACAGAGTCCGGTGGTGTTGTCATACCCGGGGTCTCGTTCGGCACTCGCTTTTCAAAAACTTGCTAAAAAAATTCAGGGCTGGCCAGAGCCGAAACAACCACTCGGACATGTCGAGTTTTTCGTTGAAAGACTCATCAGCCAAACCTGCGCAGGTGTTACCGAATGAATGCTCATGCAATGTATAACGATGTCGAGCTCGTCTCGTCAGATGAACTGGTTACCAAGCAGGCAAAGCTCGTCAAGCGCATTGCATTTCACCTAATGCACAGGCTGCCGCCGAATGTTCAGGCGGAGGATCTGATACAGGCGGGGATGATCGGCTTGATTGAAGCGTCGAGACAGTACGACCCCACGCAGGGCGCAAGCTTTGAAACCTACGCGGGTATTCGTGTGCGCGGTGCTATGCTGGATGAAATTCGTCGATCCGACTGGACGCCTCGCTCTGTGCATCGCAAGTCGCGCGAAGCTGCGGAAGCGCTGCGCAATATAGAACAGGAAACCGGACGCGACGCTAACGACACTGAAGTTGCTTCGCGCCTGGGGATTTCGTTAAGCGCCTACCACCAGATACTTACCGAGAGCATGTCGGCGCATATTTTCAGTTTTGATCAGCCCGATGAGAACACCGGCGAGACAATTGCGCTGCCAGAAAGCAACGACGTAGGTCCTTCGGAAAACATGCAGCAGGGCAGTTTCAAAACAGCACTGGCCAATGCGATCAAAAATCTGCCGGAGCGGGAGAGTCTTGTCATGTCTCTGTACTATGACGAAGACTTGAATCTGCGCGAAATCGGCGAGATTCTTGGCGTCAGTGAGAGTCGTGTTTGTCAGATCCACGGTCAGGCCCTAATCCGCCTGAAGGCCAGGCTGTCGGACTGGACAGCGCCTGATCACGAGCTGTAATGCCTCCTGCCTGCCGTGGCGTTCTGTCACGGCAGTTGACTGTACCTCCCATTCTCGTTCTAGCCCGACCTCTGCCGGGCCTTTGTGTGCGCGCCGCTGATTACTGTCGGTGTTTCGCTGATGTGTGTGCAAAATGGCAATGTCAGGGAGCCAAAACTCTTC
>CAYMFQ010000309.1:0-6052 GCA_964389335.1 uncultured Granulosicoccaceae bacterium | reverse complement strand
GGTTAACAGTGAGTTCCAGGTTCCCGGAGGTGCGGTACACGTTCTCAACACGCAGCCAAACATCACCATCGTTAAGCACAGTAAATTCATCGCTGCTGGTAACAGGTGTGCTCGACGCCGCTTCGCTTGCCACCCGTTCACTTTCGTCTTCACCAAACTGCTGCATCAACTCTACCCTGTATCCGAGCGGGGACTCGCCTGACTGCAATGAAACATCGAGTGTGTAGACGCCTTCACCGAGATCCAGCCGAAACCACCTTTGGTCTTCAGCATCGGTCAATTCGTTTAGTGGCACTGAAGCGGTTGTTTCCAGGCTGAGTGTGGTTATTGACGGACATTCAGTAAATCGTGGAGACGGCACACTACTTCCATTAGGAAATATTCCCATTACGTAGTTCATCGTTTCGCCGTAGGTCGGCTCCACCTTAACCCGCATTGTAGTCGGGTTTAGGATTTCCAGAAATTCATAGCCGCGTTCACTAAAGCCCGACGCCGCAGTTGACATCAGTCTTTCGTCATTATCGGTAGTATCACCAAGCGATGTAACTCTTACGCCGTGGGATCCACTTTCCTCAGACGCCATCCAACTGTCGACAATTAAATGATAATTACCTGGTTGCAAACTAATTTGCCAGACGTCGAAGCTAAGTACGCTGCTGTCCTCAGACAATTGTCCCTTCACCAGCTGCTCAGTTGAAATAAGCGTTGGATTATTAACGTCATTAGGCGCTTCTGCTGTTGTTACACCCGCACTATTGCACTCTGAAATAATATATTGAGCAGGACCAAAAAGACCCGCGGTGCCAGTGGTACCAGTGTCGTCATCATCTGTATTCAAACCATCATCACTATCATCCGGGGTATCATTTGTATCCCCAGTTTCAAGTCCTGCGTCGCTTTCCTGATTGCTGTCTGTACTTGAATCAGATGAACAAGATGCGTTGAGAAGCATCAGGACCATGATAATCGCCAGGGAGGCACTCTTACTAATAAACATTTCCGTATTTCCTTTTAAAGTTATTCTTTGTCGGGTTTAGCGATTGACGGTGAAAACCTTCCTAGGTTCGAGCCATTTCCCCAAAGGAGCCTTAGAGACCGCTGGCACTAAACATCTGGCTCGACGGTAGCTCTGATCAACAAAACAGTGTGTGCGCCTAAATTACTGCCAAATATCAGGGCTGATCTTCACCAACTCAATAAACGCGATTAATTTACGCACCAGTTTCCTGCCCGAAATATCGCCAATTGCATACGCGTATTGCTACAAAAAGAGCTTACCCAGATTGCACCACAGACTCTGTCACCCAAAGAGATGACAGCAGCTCTGGTACACTTGCTAACTAAGAATGGGGGATATGATAAATTCCTAACAGGAACGAGCACTTATCTGCACTGGTGGCGCCATTAGTGCGTCCTCGGCAAACGTACCACGATGCCTGGAAACTACTATTCTGAGTAACTACGCACACATTTTGTCGTCACTCCTGCACTAACAAATTGGGTGGCCGGAGCCATAATTTACACCTGAGCTACTGTTCTGATTAGAAACTAAAACGGCGCGAAGGTTATAAAAGTACACACATGTGATCGACCCGTTACTCAAGGTACAAGTCTAAGTCCAATCAAATGTTGTCAACGTCATTCTGCTGATCGGATCGTAAAACAACAGTGTTTCAGCCCAGGTATACCGTGTATCTCTACTCATATTATAATAGGACGAGTTTACCAACCCGATGTACTCGAAAGGTCTACCATCTTCCGTTTCTGGCCTGATCTTTTTTCTATCGTGTGAGCCGGTATGATCAGTATCTATCCAGTTGCCAAATCTGGAGATCTTAAAATTCCCCATGTTTGCCCAATTTGCGTCATGGCATTCGCCACCTAACTGTTTAACTAAAGCACGGGGATGCTTGAAATCAAACATCTCACCGTCTTTATTGGGTTTTCGACGCATGATGTGCAACGCGCCGTATTCATTGAAGTGCTTTTTAGCAACTTCATAGCCGTCCAGCGCGGCCTGATAATAGTCCGGGATAGTGTCTCTAACAAACAACCGCCAGTCTCCTTCGAACACATATCGCCCGGCATCATTACTAAAACCGATCCAATTATCTTTACTGTAGTAGGAGTGAAATTCCTCGGTTGTATCACCCATCACGCCGTCTGCGGGTTCAATGGGAACAATGAAATGAACAGTATCAACCCACAGCGGGTTAATCTTCGATAAATCTACGGAAGCCAGTGGCAAAAAGTACTGAAGGTGCTTTTCTACCTCAGACGCAAAAACGTTTTGCGGATCAGGAAAAGCCGTAAACCAGTCAGTGTTATTGAAAAGCGTAGTTCCGTTCTCAATCACTCATTTCCCCTTCTATAACGACTAAGCCTGATACCCGTACCAGCCGCCACGCCTACTAACTCATTGAAATAATTGGCTTTGAATCGACAAATGAACACACCCCATTAAAGCAATGTGTTGCCTTAACACAATTTGGGTGAGGATCGCGAAAATTAGCTGCCCTCGGGCTTTAGCAGCTTATAGATTTTCAGGTAATTCGCCTGTCATCCAAACGGACGACAGCGGAAAATGCATAACTTATGTACGGAACATGTGGACACTACGATTGTTCAGGTTACTTGTAGGTGACTGTCCGACTACCAGCGACTTGATAGTTGCAACCTAATTTGGATAAGATATTATTTGTCATGACGTAATGTGCAAGCCTTCCGTCATAGCAGACAAACCCTCAGCGTAGATTATAGGTACTGCAGACTGCCATCGAATTAGGAATTGATGCCAATGAGTGTGAGTAGAAGTCTTCGTTTTTTACCTATCGTTGCAACGCTTGCTCTTGTAGCGTGTGATGGTAGCGCGAATTCAACCGGCGGTGAAAATCCCGCTTTCAAATCTGCCGCGAATGACGTTACTCGATCTCCCTGGCAAGTTGAGTCAACCGGGCCCCGGCCGAAGGTGCCGAGTGAGTTTTTTAGTACAACGTATCACTTACCTGGTCCAAAAGGGCTTCTATCTCACACCGAGAAATTCGTGCCAGGTCGTATAAGTATCGGCCCACACTTGATTAGCCTATAGGCGCAGGTTATTTCGCCATTTGGTTAAAACAACCTGTCCCTTAGACAATATCAAAGGATAGCTTATGAGCCGCCAGCGTTATTGGGTTGTACTGATAGGTGCAACATTACTTCCCTTTGCAATCGCGATCGGCCTAAACATATTCGCATCTCGTGACGAAATGGAATATTGGGTGCTGTGGACACTAATCATAGTGCTGGGCTTTATCTGCGGGCTGATAGTACTTGCTGCTGCAACAATTCGACGCTTATTAGCTATTGGAAACCCGGGTTGGAAAACTCTTCTGCTTATCAGCGCAATCTCGTTGTTGACTCCATTGACCATCTTAATGCTGGTAATACCACAACCAATATTGCAGAAGCTACCCACATCAAATGTGCTTGGGGTAACCTTGTTATTTCTGGCGATTGTACCAGCTGCATCGCTGCCGGAGAATTGCAAAAAATTCCCTGGATTAGATAAAACATACCTCGCAGGCTTTTGCATTGGAGTACTATGTTCGGTTGGGCTTGGCTCTACGTTGCTTATTCTCAGCGCATTGAGTTAAATAAAAACTGAAAAAATCCCGTTAGCGGCTATGTGGAACGGTGAAATGGTTAACGCTCCTATTGTCGACCTGCAGTACTTCTGACCTACATGCCCATATGCATAACAACAGGAATCTCAATCAGACGTCGTGCTACGCAGCATGAAATGAGCCCCCTGACGATCAGCCACCATAATACGGTTATCCGGAAATTCAGTGAGAAGCTCGCCCCCACGGGAAGTAATTAACTGGACCAGTTTACCGGTAGATTCGACTCTAAAACATGGCATCCAGTAATTGTATTTGCCACGAATATCCTCAGGTACCTCTTCGAATCGAGCAACCGTCGTTCCATTTGAGTACCGGGCATCGCAGCTGGGCCAGGGCTGTTCCTCAACAACGTCGAACTGCCACTCGAACAGATCAATATAGAAGTCCTTTACCACATTAATGTCAGAGCTGTGGTGAAATCGACACTCAACACACCCGAAGCCCTGTGGTTCGGGCGTAAGTTCCGGCCCTTCATAGAGAGTGAAACCTGCACCTGAAGGATCACGGACTAATGCAATTCGTGCCTCATTACCAAATGCTTCCGGCTCAACCTCGACAACTACGCCATCATGATGCTTCGCCTTACGTACAGCATCATCAACGTTGCCCACATGAATATAAGACATCCAGAATGATGGCATGTTAATCTTGGCCAAACGATCCGGCATGAGAAACAACGCCGCAATTTCCTGCCCTCGGGACAACGCGAAATAGTAACCGCCATCGTTCTGGTAATTCCAGCCAAAGAACGTCGTGTAGTCATCACGAGCAGTAGTCGTGTCATAGGTTGAAAGATCTGTCCAGTTAAAATGCCCTATTGTCATAGTTCCCTCTGACATTGAATCGCGCGACAAGCGTATCAGAACTATATCCACCACATGGGTATTTACCCAACACCACGACTTCGTAAGCGACCATCGTAAATATCGATATTGATCAACGTCTGCCTGCAATACCAAGCAACGATGATTAGCACTACCAGACTATGCTGGTACTTTCTTCAAGTTCGATTGCGCCGAGTCCTTTTCGCCTATCTATGAAAGCTTCAGCAGTTCAGCCGCCAGCTCCTCCGGCATATCGACCATGACATCATGACTGCTCGGCATTTTGATAACGTCCCAGTCGGCATCATTTGCGTATTTGTCAGCGAAATAGCGGAACGGGCTAGGATCCCAACTGTCAGCCAGTATAAATACCTTCTTAACATTGGTATTCGTACCACCGGATAGCAGCACCGGCATTTCAAAGGTTGCGAGCGCCTGCGGGACACATCTTCGCTCCACCCAGAGACGATTTTGCTCCAATATGCCAAACATTTCTGCAGGTATTGGTTGCATCATGCCACTACCACCCTCTTGAGCCGCTCCACGGAACCCTCCGATAAACTGTTCCGCAACTTCCGGTGGCAGAGCAGTATCGAGCAGACTAATCAGGGAGTCACCGTGCTCCGGTACAAAGGCATCGAGATAAACCATCGCGCTAACCTGATCTCCCAGTCTGTCTGCCAATTGTGTAATGACCATGCCACCGTAAGAGTGCCCACACAGAATGACCTTATCGAGTTCTTCGGCTTCAATGCAGCCGGCAACATCGCGTACATGTGTTTCCAGAGTAATCGCCTCACTGGCAAGATGCGCTCTCTCGCCAACCCCGGTATGTGTGGGTGTAAACACCTGATGACCCGCCTGACGTAGTGCAGCAGCAGTATCCCGGTAGCACCAGCCCCCGTGCCACGCCCCGTGTACCAGTACGAAATTAGCCATTTGAATTCCTCCTTAAATTGTATTCTCGCGGTCAGCATAACGTATTTCGGTTATATGCTGAACCAGTTCTGTTCCGTTCACACATGTTTGCTTCGGATACAGCTTTGCAGTGAGCACTCGCAAGGCAGCAAAATCGAATATCATTGCCCTATCTATTTTCTACCTGTCATTATTAGTTTCTTCTTCAGGCGCCTGTCCGGGCAACTCGGGTGCACTGGACCAGTCCCTCTTCCACTTATACGACAAGACCTTGATCAGTTAGTATTGCACTACCTCTGCACAGGCACATTCCACAATGAGAACATTGATAATTGGCGCAGGCATCACTGGATTGTCCGCTGCTCGACGCCTGCTCGAACACGGCCTCGCTGTGGAAGACATCCACATTGCTGACAAATCTCGAGGTGTCGGCGGGCGCATGGCGTCGCGTCGCCTGCAAACACCAGCGGGAACTGCTACGTTCGATCATGGTGCGCAGTTCTTTACCACCCGCAGTGAAGCATTCAAAAACCTGCTTAACGCAGCTGAGCAGGCAGGCGCAAATCGAGTCTGGACGAGAGGGTTTGGCACCAACGAAGATGGCCATGCCCGCTGGTGCGGTAACACCGGCATGACTGATCTGTG
>CAYMFQ010000308.1:3842-6156 GCA_964389335.1 uncultured Granulosicoccaceae bacterium | reverse complement strand
CCATACCCAACATCGCCAACACCGTAGGGGGGATAAGCGCCAGGCGCATCCACCAAAAAGCAAACACCACAACCGCCTAATTATTAACCTGACTATGGCCATGCCAAATACGGTGGAGCCGTATAACCAAACCTATGCAATTTGGTGGATGCGCAGGCTTATCCACCCTACCGGTGCTACCTGCGCGCTACTGCCTCCGCTGCAAGCGTTACTGCATGCAGTGTCTTTTCTATGTCATCTTCCGACAGCGCAAGGCTCGGGTACATTTTGCCGGGTGATTTGAATATGCCCTGCTGGCGCAATACGTCGTTAAATACGGTATTGGCCTGTGCATCAGCAGCCAGGACCTGCCGGTAGTTGGTAACCGGCTCGGCACTGAAGACTACGTCAAACAGCATGGGCTCACCGACTATCTGATGCGCGACACCAGCCTTTTGCAGGCGTTCGGTGATGCCCTGCATTAATGTATCGCCATAGCTTTTCAGCTGTTCATAGGTGCCGGGGCGATTGAGTATCTCTATTGACTTTAAACCGGCTACGGCGGCCAACGGGTTGCCGCTTAATGTCCCTACCTGATAAGCAAAGCCACTATCGCCGACTTTGGCTTTATCGAAGTGCGCCATAATGTCGGCTTTTCCGGTTATCGCAGCCATCGGCAAACCACCACCAATGATCTTACCCAGTGTGCACAGATCCGGTGTTACACCGTAGTATTGCTGCGCACCACCGTAAGCAAAGCGAAAACCGGTAACAACTTCGTCGAAGATCAGTACAATGCCGCGCTTTTCAGTTTCAGCGCGCAACAGTTCAAGGAAACCCGGGGCCGGCGGTATCAGTCGTTGCAACGGCTCGACAATGATAGCGGCTATATCCGCACCGTGCTCATCAAGCAATGCGACTACGGCATCCGGATCATTAAACGGCGCGATTACCATATGCTCTTTAACTGATGCGGGTATGCCCGCTGAGTCTGGCACCGCCGTCGGGAAATTCACCAGTTGTGTGGGTGCAAGGCTCATCAATGCCTCGGCACTCATGCCGTGGTAGCCACCTTCAAACTTCAGAATCTTATCGCGCCCGGTAAACGCGCGAGCCAGGCGCATGGCATACATATCAGCCTCGCCGCCGGTGCTGACGTAGCGCAGTTGTTCGGCACACGGCACTGCATCGACAATGACCTCTGCCAGCTCAATGCCCTGTGCATTGTTGGCAAAGAACGTCATGCCCTGCCCGAGTTGCCGCTGTACCGCATCGTTGACTTCCGGGTGGCAGTGTCCGAGTAACATCGGGCCGGAGCCGATCAGATAGTCGATGTACTCGTTGCCGTCTTCGTCCCACACGTGTGAGCCGAGCCCGCGGTTTATGACAATGCCGGCATCGAAGTTTCCAAAGCCACCTGCCGGTAACACTTTGTGCGCACGGTTGATCCACTGTGCCTGTGATGAGTCGTTGTTCATGGCGTTGCCTGGTCTCTCAGTGTTTGCCTTAATGTCGGGCATGTCAGGGATGTCTGTTAACCGGTATACACTGCACAGGGCGTGTGATCAAACTGTGGATCAACGCCCAGCCCCGGCGTGGACGGTGGTGTCGCAAAACCACCGATGTTTCTCGCGCCCTGTGCTGCCACCGGATCAACCACCAGGTGTTCATGCGACAGCCAGCTTGCGAGGCGGTTTTCAATCGGGGTGGCCGATGCCAGATGAATAGCTGCGGTATCCGCCAGCGCGGACCCGCCAACATCTTCTATATGCATACGCCAGCCAACGGCGATGCCAAAATCAATGATCTGTTTGCATCGGGTCAGCCCGCCGAGTCGATTGGGCTTCACTTTAACTCCGGCACAGGCGTCGTGACGCCACGCGGTCAGGTGATCGTTAAATGTGTGCAGACACTCGTCCAGCATAATGGGCTGCGGCACTTTGGCAGCTACCTGCGTGCACTGCGGCAGGGTTTCACAGGGTTGTTCCACCCAGTCACGTGACTTAACCGTGTTGAGCACCTGCAACGCGACGGACGGCGTCCATGCGCGGTTCACATCAAAAGTGACATGTTCATCGGCATGGCTTTCACTGATTGACGCACTGATACAGTTAATGCGTTCAATATCGATAGCAGCGTTTTCACCACCAATCTTTGCCGAGTGAGTTTTATAGCCTTTGGCACGTGCCTCGGCAATTAGCTGCAGCATGTCGTCAGGGGTGCCGGTGGAGATGGATGAATTCAAAGCTACCGGGTTAGCGCAGTCAGCGCCGAACAACCGCCACAAGGGCATTCCGGCTGCTTTGCCGGTGATATCCCAACAGGCGATATCAAT
>CAYMFQ010000308.1:0-3742 GCA_964389335.1 uncultured Granulosicoccaceae bacterium | reverse complement strand
TCTGTCTGCCACACGGAGATCGAGGTAATTTTCATCGCTACAGTCAGTGGTTACAACAACCAACATTGCTGCCTGCCAGTGGCGTGTGACTGCCGGAGCACCGGCTTAAGCCTTAGCAGTGCGCTTCAACGAAGTCGTCGAGGATACCCATATCAGCCGCCAGATCGAGCATCGAGTAACGATCACGTATTTCCAGAGCGTAGCGCACTGCATTGCGATAAAGTTGCCTGTCGATGCCCACTTCTTCAGCGGTAACGCCGCCACCCGCTTCACTCAGGTGTTGTGTCAGTGTTTCAGCAGGTACTGACATTGCCAGTAACTCGGTGCGCAGGTTTGGCCATAGCTCTGTTATTTTTTCGTTAAACGCAGCGGCCTGCTCGGCGTTAAAGGCTTTATTGCGAGCGGCTGTCAAACAACCCTCAACAGCAGCGGCTGGATAGCGTGCACGTATTCCGTCTTCATCAACCACGGTTGGTTTGATTTGCGGGGCAGATTCACTTGCGAGGATCTGACGCTGGAGTTTCGCCATGGTGATAGAGGATACACCCACCTGCTGACCGTGAATGGTGCCCGGGTGTTGATCACCGGCAAAGCTGTCTATCCAGTGCGAGATTTGGTGCTCACCCATTGAGCCGGGGTGGCTCATGCCAGAGGTGCTGATGCCAAGGCCCGTTAAAATCATGATGCGATACAAATAGCCAATCGCATCGACGTCGCGCTGACCGAGTTTTGCGGAGCGCTGTAACAGGGCCACCTCGTCAGCCTCCTGTAATACATAGGCCGCTGTAAAGTAACGGGTGTCGAGCAACCGATGAGACAGATACCAGTCTATCTGCGCAGTGGATCGGCACAGGCTGTCGCCAAGGCCCGCCGCCACCAGGTACTGCGGTGCGGCAGCGCTGATATTCAGGTCGAGAAATACACCGTTGGCCGCATGCGCCGCCTGCGTTGTTTTCATGCCGTTGTCGAGCGTGATGGATGCCGTGGTCGATGTGTATCCGTTCATCGAAGGGGCTGTACCGAAGATACAGTACTGTCTGCCATCATTGGCAGTGGTGTACTTACACAGGTCATTGATGGTGCCGCTGCCAACCGCCACAAGCGCCTGCGATTGACGGGTTTTTTCCCGCAGACTGGCAACTTCATGGACGTCAGCATGTGGATGCTGCAACACCACACTGTCTACTTTGACACCGGCAAGACCGGACAGGGCGTCTGCAACTGATTTACCCAGCACATCGTAGGTGTTTCCATCTGACACGACCGCGTAGGACTCTGCGGGCATCACACCACGAACCAGCTCAGCGATGTTGCTGTCGAGTTGCTCGCCTATCTCGACAGACTTAAAGGCGGCTTCAAGTGCCGTGCCGGTATCCGGGTTGATCCAGTTGCCGGCACACACTTCGTCGATGAGGCTGGTCCAGCTGTCACCTTTGGGATCAACCCAGGTATCGCTCTGGTTAGTCATAGCATTCCTTTATCCAAACCAATGTTGCCGCTTTTATTGCACATGTGTTGCATCGGCCCACGCCGGCGATGAGGTATATGGCGAGGCATGAAATCAGGCGAGCCAGGTATCGTAGTCAGAGACCAGAAGATGTGTCGGTTCAACATCTTCGTCAATGGCGGAGAATCGGCCGATAGGATCCCTGAAGACGTTGTCCGTGCGATCATCATTGACGGTTGAAACCTCGCCGATCAGCACGTCTTTGTCTTCCGCCCAGAACGCATGCCAGTTGCCGGGCATTAGTGTCACGCTCTCACCTGGCTGTAGTCGCAGTACGTCTCCCGCCGGCTGGGTACGCAGCACGCCGTCGGTGGCGACTGTCACATCAGTGCTTTCATCGACATTGCCATCGGCATCGGAGTTGTACAGCTGCAGGGCCAGCGTGCCGCCACCACGATTAATAATGTCTTCCGCCTTGACGATGTGCCGGTGCATCGGTGAGAGCTGATCGCGCCGGGAAATCATGATTTTCTCGGCGTAGCACATGCCACCACCACGAGCCAGATCGTCCTGCGATCCATTGCGCACGGTAAACAAAAACAGGCCAAGCTCATCGAATTTGCCCTGACCGAAGTCCGTGATATCCCAACCGAGACAGGCGTCGACGATGCCATTAATACGGCTACGCTCGCGCTTCATCTCGGCCGGTGACCAGTACGCAAACGGGGGCAGCACGAAGCCGAATGAGCGGATAAAGGAATCAGCCTCGGCCATTATCCGGTTCACTTCCGATCGTTTCATAGCCACTTGCCTCGATGGTCATAGGTTGGCAGCGCTGCCTGCAGCAGCCCCGGCGTCTCGATATCTCTGCCGTTGAAAGTGTATATTGTCAGCCTGGTATTGCCAAACCCGCTTCTGCGACCACGGACCTTACCTTTTACACCGGCTTTCGAGAGTCTGTGCTCCACAACCCTAATCCACACGGAGAAACTGCAATGGCTTGTTACGCAATCGGACATATCACCGTTACCAATATGGACGGCTACAAAGAGTACGCCGCCCAGGTTCCGGCCACCATTGCTGCCCATGGCGGCAAATATCTGGTTCGTGGCGGCGATGCCACCGACGTCGAAGGCACCATGCCACACCAGCGTCACGTGGTACTGGAATTCGAAAGCCGTGCGGCACTGGAGGGTTGGTACCATTCAGACGAGTACCAGAAAATTCTACCCATAAGACAGGCGAACTCTGAGGGTATTATGACGATGGTTGACGGGTTCGATGGCTAGCCAATCCGATCTGAAACCCTGTAGTAAAATGCTGCGTTGAAGGCATACTGAACGCCACAGCTTTACTACGCTACGTACACATCAAAAACGGGGGAGAGGAAATGGGCTGCCAATATTTCGAACCAACTACCGACGGCGCACAGAGTTTTACTGTCGCCATGCCAAAACTGACGTTTGGTCGCGGTACACTGACCGAGGTCGGTGCGCGCGCCGAAGCTCTGCGCATAAAAAAGGTGGCGCTGTTTACCGATGCGTTTCTGGAGTCCGGCCCACTGGTAGCCACCGTGCTCGACTCCCTCAAGCGGGCATCAATCAGTGCCGAGATTTACTCGGACGTGCGCATTGAGCCCGACGATGACACCGTTATGCAGGCAGCAAAGTTTCTGCGCGAATCCGGCGCTGATGGTGTTGTATCTGTTGGAGGAGGTTCGGTTATCGATACAGCCAAGGCCGCATTGTTAATTGCGGCTCACGGCGGCGATATAGGTGAGTACTTCGCCCCACCCGTTGGCGAGGGCAAGGCAATACCCGGCCCTGTGCTGCCACATATAGCCTGTTCAACCACTTCCGGCACTGGTTCCGAGTGCACTTCTATTTCAGTGATTCGGGTCAACGAACTTGATACGAAGTTTGTGATCGCCAATCCGCATCTGTTACCGGACGTTGCTATCGTCGATCCACAGTGTTGCGATAGTTTGCCCGGCAACGTCGTCGCATCAACCGGTTTCGATCTGCTTAGCCACGCACTGGAGTGTTACACAGCCAGAGCCTATACCGGTCATGCGCCGGTGGCTGATCCAAACGCCAGACAATTGATACAGGGAGCCAATCCGTTTAGCGATCTGAGTGCCCGAGAGGCACTGACCATTGTCGGCAAATACCTGCAGCGCGGTGTGGATGACAGCACTGACTCAGAGGCACGAGATCAACTGATGTGGGGTGCGACACTGGCTGGTATCGCTTTTGGCAATTCCGGCACACACCTGCCACACGCCATGTCATACGG
>CAYMFQ010000307.1:0-6181 GCA_964389335.1 uncultured Granulosicoccaceae bacterium | reverse complement strand
CGCGAGGCTATTTTGAAAAGGCGGGTTTTGATCCTGATGAGTTTATGCAGGGGTAGACGTCTTCATGATCGTTGCCATCGGAGCGGTAGTCTCAACATTGACGATAACAGTGTAACGCAGTAGCCCAGTTAATCAGCCAGAATAGATATTCAAATACTTCATACAAATAACCCGCAGACAGGATGCGAGGTTCTTGTCGTGCGCGACCAGGCAACCGTCGAGCGTACGCTCGATGAGTTCGGGCAGTGTAATGTCGAGGTCGTCTGCCATCGCCTCAAGGGTGGTCCAGAACGCGCGCTCCAGCCGCAGCGTAGTGGAGTGACCATGGATGCGAAACCCGCGCTTCTCCGGTGTGAACTGCGAGATCTGTTCATTTGAGCAGGCATTAAAAATCTGCTGCAAAAAGTCTTTTTCCTCCAGATAAATCGACATCGCCCGGCCCGTTGTTCCCGCTCTGTTTGCAATATATACCACCGGAACACCGATTTGAGCGATAGAATGCAAAAAGAGTCGGTTTGAGTTGGCAGCCAGAGGCGCGCACTAAGACCACAGTTCGACGCCTGTGCTCACCGGTTTCATCTGGAGGACAGACGTGGAATTTTTTAAAAAAACACTGGACCCGGTGGTCGCCCTGGCCGCCATCGCCGTGCTCGATATCTTTCTCTTCGTCAGCCTTGGCGCCTGGACCGTCGGCGGCGGTGAAACCATGATGACCGGGCTTGCCGCTGAGGCCATTCTCGGCGCCGAGACGCTGCAGCGCCTGCCGTTCTGGCAACTGGTGTTTCAACCCGACCCCGCATACTGGAAAATTTATATCAGCCTCGGCATGCTGACCGGAGGCTTTGTCGGTGCGCTGTTATCGAAAGAATTTCGCTGGCGCGCACCACGGCGCCTCGGCGACTGGGTGTTGATCACCATCGGTGGACTGCTGATGGGTATCGGCATCCGACTGGCTTTTGTCTGCAACGTATCCACCTTCTTCGGATTGACGCCGGAGATGAACCTCGGCGGTTATCTGTCTATCACAGGTATCGTTGCCGGTGCCTGGGTCGGATCACTCATTTATAAGCGTATACTGGAGAGCTGATATGTCAGCGATTGGACAGTGTATTCTGGCGTTTCTGTTTGGCTCGGTGGTGGGGTTGCTGGTGCAACGCTCACGCTTTTGCAATACCGCGGCCCTGCGTGATGCAATGTTATTCAAGAGCTATCGCAATACCAAAGCGCTGCTGGTGGCGATGATCATTTTAACCATCGGGTTTACCGGTTTTATCACCATAGGCGAAGGCAACCCGATGACGTTCGATGTCGGTCTGAATCAGATCATCGGATTGTTTTTATTCGGCATCGGCATGGTCCTGGCCGGCGCCTGTACGGTTTCAACCTGGGTCAAAAGCGGTGAAGGTGACGTTGGCGCGATGTGGGCGCTGCTGTTTACCTTTATCGGAATGTTTCTGTTTTCAATGCTGTGGTCTGCCAATTACTGGCCGCCGGCACCCGCCAGCATGACCGGCGCGCCTAATCTGGAGGCGCTGCAGTTCGGCCACGCCAACGTTAAGACGCTGCAGGACAGATTCGGGATACCCGCAATTGTATTTGGCATTGGGCAGGCTATCGTGCTGATTGCCATCTATCGCGCCATCCTGCGTAAAGAACGTCAGCAAAAAGCCGGGGAGTAACAGGTCGACTGTTAAGAACAAACAGCCCTGCTTTTTTATAGAGCAATTTATTGAGATTTTTCGGAGGACAACGTGGGACTATTCGGATCAGGTAAAAAAGACAAAGCGACGGAAGGTGGTGGACAGGTGACGTTGCCTGACGGTACGCAGGTTACTATCGCTGCGCGCGTCGATTGCCTGGGGGACTCATGCCCGCGACCGCAGCTGATGACAAAAAAAGCGCTGGGCGCTGCATCCGCCAGCGACATCGTTGAAATTGCAGTCGATAACCCGACATCAATGGAGGCGCTGCCGCCGATGTGTCCGCAGCTGTCATCAACGCATCTCGATACCGTGGCAGTAGCTAATGGCTGGCACGTTTATATTCAAAAGAACTGATGGCTAACGTGTTAAAGCTGTACGTGCTGGCAGTGACCGTGGTGTCTATAGCGGGGCTTGCGTATGTCTATATTAAACCACCGCCTTCGATGCTGATCGACAGAGACGGTGTCGCACACTTTACGCCACCGGTAATGCATGCGGAAACCGGAGAGCCGGTAGCACTCGGCAGACTAATACGGCACTTCCAGGGGGACTGATATGGACTTTTCTATCATCATGCTGGTTGTCATGTTTATCGTTGCCATGGCGGCGCTGTATCTGGCGTTTATCTCAGACAGTTTTTAGACAGAGGCGTATCGATGCAGAAAATATTAAGCCTGTTCTTTTGCGTTGCAAGCCTTGCCGCTGTAGCCGGTGTCACCTGGCTTGCGTATCCGTATGCCGCACGTTCGTCTCAGGACGTTGCAGACTCCGTAACGCCACAGGGCGCTGAAATGTTTGAAGACGTCGACCTTGGTGACTTCGGTCTGATTCCCGTGCTCGATATGATGCAGCACTATATCGACAGTCCGCCACTGGAAGCAGACGGTGGTGAAACCCAAGTGCGTTTTCAGGGTTGCTGATTCGTGACTAGCAGCAAATACAGTCCGGCATTGTTACTGTATTTGGGTTTGCCATTGCTGTTAACGTTTCTACCTGGTGCCTGGCTCAACGCCGCTGATACGACGAAGGCCGGTGGTCACGCAACCGAGGCACATTTCACACCCGTAGTACAACGAGTCATGGCACTCAATGAAACCACCGGGGTCGATGTAGTCCTTGATACACGCCCGCTGTCGAGTTGCGTTCAGGCAACTATCGCAGGTGCCCGATGCCTTCCGGTCGAAGACGTACTCGCCCCGAACCGGCGACTGGCCAACTGGTCCGGAATTCTATGGTTGCTGGGGACCGCCGGTTTATCAGGGCACGAGCATGTGCTTGTCATCGGGCAGCAGCACCAGCGGCGTCACTTTATAGCCGGGTTGTTACTGCTGGCAGGCCAACACAGAATAACCATTGTTGATGCACCGGTGTCCGAGTTGCTCGCAGACGGCAGTACATCATCACCGGGCGCAGGTAAACGTCGCGCCACTACACGTACGATTGTCTACACCGCACCAATGCGCAGTTCACTCATTGTGCTAAAAAACGAAGTTATAAACGGGGTTGTGAAAACTGCAGCAGACGCTGATATACATGACGCTGCAACTGCCGGCGCAATGCCTGCCGCAGGTACGATCGCAGATTCAGCAACACACACGACATCAAACCAAAACATCGTTCTGCTCGATGGTCGCACCGAAAGTGAATACTATGGCGTCACGATTCGCAGTGTGCGCGGCGGGCATCTGCCGGGTGCTATACACAGCCCAATGACACAGTGGCAGCAGCAATCGGATTCTGAGTCGGCCTCGGCTTTGATGGCGACATCACTTACAGCAATTCAACCAATAGCCTATGCACATGATGCAATGGAGTCACTTGGTTACCTTGCGCTACTGCACGCCGCCGGTGTACAGGCCAGAGTATATGCGGCAGGCTGGGCGGAATGGTCCGCTAACACGGCGTTACCGGCAGACAGTGTCAGCTATGCAGATTCCGACATCCGGAAACAGCGCACGGATGCATCTGTTCCAGTAACCATTGCACCAGAAGCGCAAAGTGTTTCATCGCTCACGTTAACGCGCACAGGCGCTGCCATTGCATCGGTAGTGGTTGCATCCTTGATATTGGCCGGTTTTTTTGCTGGTCGGAAATTTTCCACAGCGGGGGCGTGATGGATCTGCTTTTTACGGTATCAACAGAGTCCGCGGCAACCCTGCTGGAACCATTGTTAAGGGCCTGCACCCGTTCGGAAACCACGTGCCAGGTATTTCTAACGCATGAAGGGGTACGCGTGCTTGAATCATCTGCGCTCGCGGATGTTTTGCAAGCGAAGGGTGAAGACGTGGTTGCCTGCCACGACTCATGGCAGCGTTACGGACGTGGCGATACGTGTGTGGTAACGCTCGGCAGTCAGACTAACCATTCTGAGATGGCTGGTAACGCAATGCGTATCATCAGTTTGTAACGGGCGCCGGGAATGAACGACGATAACAAACAAGCCGCTGCGAACAGGCACATTGTTGTGCTGGCACGCAATGCACCCTGTGAGGCGATGCGTGTTGCAGCTGGTCTGACCATCTTTGGTCATGAGGTTGATCTGATTCTGATGAACCGAACTTTGACTGAAGCAGAGGCAGACAGTGAGCAGGCGGAGTTGCTGGAACTTTGCGACATCACGCCGAAGACCACAGTAATCGATATGCAGTCTTATTTTGAGTACCTCGACACGCAAGCACTGGCTGCGCAAATACTCAAAGCAGACAGAGTGATTAACCTGTGAATACAGGTTGCGCGAGTTTCAAACTATGAGCGTAAGCGACAACAACCCAGACGTTCCGGTGGTACTGGAAACCGGCCTGTTCGAAGACAGCGATACGCTGCGAGCCGCATTGCAGTCACTGGATTTGCCTGAAGATCGCTGGTGTACGCTACACGCTGAACAAATGAATGATAGCGACTGGGACGATGTTCTCGCCCTGGTACTGTCTACCAACCGTGTCATCACCTTATGAGTTATGTTGACAGCATTACTCGCTAAACGGGGCATTGCAATGGCACAAACTTTCGCTACAGGAGGCATTATGAAATCACTTGCTGCAATAGCACTTTCAGCCGCACTCGGTGCGTTCTCCATCGGTGTGTATGCTGCAGAACCGCTGGTCGATGTCGATTGGGTTAAAGCCAATATTGGTAAGCCCGATGTGGTTTTTCTCGATGTGCGTGGAAAGATCGCGGGTAAATCAAAAGCGGATTATCTGCGCGCCCACATTCCCGGCGCCGTTCATACCGCCTACCTGAAAGATGGTTGGCGCGCCAAAGATGAAGCGGGTACCCCCGGTATGCTGGCGCCAGTCGATAAACTGGAGGCATTGATTGGTGGTTTGGGTATAGGCAATGATACACACGTTGTTATTGTTCCTAATGGCGGCAAGGCGGTGGATGTGGGTACCGGCACCCGTATCTACTGGACGTTCAAAGTGCTTGGTCACGACAACGTATCGTTGCTTGATGGTGGCATGGCAGCGTATACCAAAGAAATTGACGAAAAGACCAAAAAGCCGGTCAATCCACTGGAAAAAGGCGCCGCGGAAATAGAAGCTAAAACGTTTAAAGCCAGCCTGCGTGAAGAAATGCTGGTGACCAAAGAAGATGTTGTCGCTGCACAGCAGGGCGGGGTGGCGATAGTCGACCATCGACCGGCTAACCAGTTCCTTGGTATTAACCAGCATGGTAAGGCAAAGCGGGCTGGCACCATTCCAGGGGCGTCGAACGTACCGGAGAACTGGTTAACTGAAAACGGTGGTGGTTCTTTCCGTTCGAAGAATGCACTGGAAAAACTTTATGCGGCGGCAGAGGTGTCCACCAGTGGTGAGCAGATTAACTTTTGCAATACTGGTCACTGGGCGTCACTTGGCTGGTTTGCGTCACACGAGTTGCTCGGCAACAAGGATGCAAAGATGTATGACGGTTCAATGCTCGAGTGGGCTGCAGATTCGAGTCTGCCCATGGAGCAGAAGATTAACCTGGATTAAGTGGCTGGTTTGGCAATTCATCTGGCAGAAATCTAATACGGCGGTGGGCCGTGCGATACTCCTCATTGTGGTTTTTGGCATGGCTTCCGGTCTGGCTTCTGCTGTGGCCGCACGCCCCACTAGCTACGCAGGTATAATCAAAGCAGGACACACGGCTATCCAGGGTGAGCACGCGCGACGTGCGGCCGCTGAGTTACTTGTGCTGGCGGGTGACGCTCGCCAGCTTTCGGTACTTGCTGAATCGACATCGTCTCCAATGCTCCAGCGGGGCCTGACCGAGCGTGTACTCGGGTCGTTGTCGGGCCTCGACATTCTGTTGAGGCTGGCCGATCAGGAAACCGGGCGTCCCCCCGTCAGCTATATGCTCCAGGTTCAACGTGCTTCACGGTTCCTTAAGACACGTGAATGGAGCGCGTTGAACGATGTCCTTGCCAGGTTGACAGAACGCTATCCCCTGGTGATTCCAGCCTTTACACTAACGGCCCCGTTGATTGAGTCCAGTCG
>CAYMFQ010000306.1:0-6201 GCA_964389335.1 uncultured Granulosicoccaceae bacterium | reverse complement strand
GAAGATTCGCAAGCTGACGTTCACCGGCTCAACACCGGTTGGCAAACTGCTCGCACAAACCGCTGCACCGCAAATGAAGCGCGTATCGATGGAGCTGGGCGGGCATGCACCGTTTATCGTTTATGAAGACGCAGACCCGGTCCATGCAGCAAAAGGTGCGGCGCTGGTAAAGTTTTTAAATACCGGCCAGGCGTGTATTTGTCCTAACCGCATATTTGTGCACCGCAGCCTGATTGATACGTTCACTGAAACACTGAGTGCTCGCATCAGTAAAATGCGTATCGGCAGCGGGCTTGAAGAAGGTGTTGCCATTGGGCCGCTGGTCAGCGAGGCCGCACTCGATAAAGTAGAGTCACAGGTAAACGATGCAACCGCAAAAGGCGCTGAGCTGATATGCGGCGGGCAACGACCCACGGCACCTGAATTTGCCGATGGATACTTTTACCAGCCAACCGTGCTGACCGGTGTTACCGAAAATATGCTGATCTACCGACAGGAAACCTTCGGACCGGTGGCACCTGTTATTGCCTTCGATGATAGCGACGATGTTATAGCCATGGCCAATGACACCAGCTACGGGCTGGCGGCTTATGTTTATACACAGAACCTGTCCCGTGCAATGCGCAGCTTTGAAGCGCTGAACTTCGGCATTATCGGTATCAACGACATTAATCCGACCAGCGCGGCCGCACCCTTTGGTGGTATGAAGGAAAGTGGTCTGGGGCGTGAAGGTGCGCGCGAGGGAATGATGGAATACCTTGAAACCAAGCTCGGTGGCTTTTCAATCTAAGCGTGTGCAGGTAGCCATACCAGTTAACAGGTATACAAACCTTACGCCTGTTCTTTAAATACCACACTGGGGTCAAGGAAATAGCGATGAAACAACGGCAGGCCGGCAGCGCCAATAGCGCGTGCGTCTGCGCCAACTTCACCGCACAGGATCTCCGGTGTGATCAGGCCCTGCAGATTCATTTTTACCAATGCCTGCTGGCACGCTGCCACAATGCGTTCCCTGACTGATTCAGGTATGGCGCCATCGATCACCACAGCCGAAAAATCAATCACTGAACAGGCGGATACCGTGGTCGCCGCCAGGTGTTCGGCGGTTGTTTGTATCCATTGATCAACTACGGCTGAAAAAGCGGACCAGTCCTGCGGGTTTTTCCATAGCGGCGATGGATCGTAGCCCTGTTCTGCGAGCATCCATTCGAGTTTAATGACCGATGCGTGGTCGATCAGTTGCGAAAAAGAGCCGTTCTGTGTGCGTACCGGCATTGGGCCGAGTGCGCCCGCGTTACCTGTGCGCCCTGGAAACAGCGTGTGGTTTATCACCACACCGCCTCCGATAAACGTGCCGAGAAAAATGTATAGGAAGTCCTGTAGGCCAGCGCCCTTGCCATAGACCAGTTCAGCACCACAGGCTGCAGTTGCATCGTTTCTGATGAACACAGGCAGCCCCTGTGCGTCGCTTAGTTCATCGGTGAAAGAAAAGTCCCGCCATTTATCCATGGCCTTTTGTGGCGCGCCGATCTGGTCAGCCCAGTGCCATAGTTCGTGCGGCATGGATACACCGATACCGGCAATTCGTTTGCGTAGTCTGACTGGTAGCGACTGAATCAGTTGATCAACTCCGTCGACGGCAAATCGGCGTATCACTGTAGTGGAAGGATAGGCGAAGTGCTTGCGAAGCACTTTACGCTGATGGCCAACAAGGTCAACCAACATTAAGGCTGCACTGCGCCGCCCGATCTTTAACCCGATAGAAAACGCACCATCCGGGTTGAGTGACATCGGAATAGATGGCTGGCCGACCTTGCCGCGAACCGGCTCGCCTCTCAGCAGCAGGTTATCTGCTTCAAGCGATCGCATGATGACTGTGACAGTTTGAGCCGACAGTCCGGTGCGTTGTGCTATCTCTGACTTCGGCAGACTCGCGTGTCTTTGTACGATGGACAAGACCAGTCGCTGGTTGTGGTCTCTGACACGGGACAGATTGGCCCCGCCGCTCGGGTCGAGTACAGTCGCATCAGAGTTGGTTTCGGTGCCGATACTCATAGGGCAAGCGTGACACAAAAATCGATATTAAATCAATTTAAGTTATTTATTGACAATGGAACTCAGTCTGTGTGAATCTGCCGATGGAGGTAGCATGTGGCGGACTTCATTTGTAACAGCGAAGTATGTCCCGTGCGTTTTTTACATCACCTTAGCCACAAGAGAAATCGCATGAAAAAAGGTTATATTTCGTCCCTGGCAGGACTGGTAGGCATCGGATTGATGGCGGCTTCACCGAGTCATGCAGACGGACATGCAGTAAGCGCTTGCCTGATTACCAAAACAGACACCAACCCGTTCTTCGTGAAGATGAAAGAGGGTGCCACTGCCAAAGCAGAGGAGCTCGGTATCTCACTGAAAGCCTATGCGGGCAAAGTGGACGGTGATTCCGAGACACAGGTGGCAGCAATCGAAACCTGCATCGCCGACGGCGCCAAGGGTATTCTGTTAACCGCATCTGACACCAAAGGCATTGTGCCTGCAGTAACTCAGGCGCGTGAGGCTGGCTTGCTGGTAATTGCGCTCGATACACCGCTTGAGCCGATCGACTCCGCTGATGCCACATTTGCCACTGATAACTTCAAAGCCGGTGAACTCATCGGTGCCTGGGCGGCCGCGTCTCTGGGTGATGCTGCAGCCGATGCAAAGATCGGTATGCTCGATCTTGCGGTAAGCCAGCCCTCTGTCGGCGTGCTGCGCGATCAGGGTTTCCTGCAGGGCTTTGGTATTGATCTGGGTGATCCCAATAAGTGGGGCGACGAAACCGATCCGCGTATTGTAGGTAACGAAGTGACGGCCGGTAACGAAGAAGGTGGTCGCAAGGCGATGGAAACTCTGCTCAGCAAGGATCCGGGTATCAATGTCGTCTACACCATTAACGAGCCTGCTGCGTCTGGCGCCTATGAAGCATTAAAAGCGGTTGGCCGTGAAAGCGATGTACTAATCGTCTCTGTCGATGGTGGCTGCCCGGGTGTGGCTGACGTTGCCGATGGCGTGATTGGCGCGACTTCTCAACAGTATCCGCTGCTGATGGCATCGCTGGGTATCGAAGCAATTGCTGCGTGGGCCAAAGACGGCAGCAAGCCTGAAAACACACCGGGCCTCGACTTCTTTGACACTGGCGTGAACCTGGTTACGGACAAGCCGGTTGATGGGGTTGATTCAATTGACACCAAAGAAGGCACGGACAAGTGCTGGGGCTGATCGCGTTTCACTAAAGCGATATAGTTGTCACCACGGGTGACATGTAAAAGCGGTGCCTGTATGGCGCCGCTTTTCTTTGTGATAGCGGTATGTTTCGAATTTCTGAACGGGGGCAGGGTTGAGCACACAGGATTTTGAAAAACCACTCGCGGCGAGTGCACAGGAGGTCGCATCTTTCGAAGACTCGCGACCAGGAATGGCAGTGTGGATACAAAACCTGTTGCACAAGAACCCGTCACTGGTTCCGCTAATCGTACTGATTGTATCAGTACTTGTATTTGGGTTTAACACGTTCGGGTTTGATATCGGCGAGCGTTTTTTCACGCCCTTCTCGCTAAGCCTTATTCTGCAGCAGGTCGCGATTGTCGGAATCGTCGGGGCGGCGCAGTCACTGGTAATTATTACCGCCGGTATCGATCTGTCAGTCGGGGCCATCATGGTGTTGTCGTCGGTGGTCATGGGGCAATTTACGTTTCGTTATGGCCTGCCGGCAGAGTTCGCCATACTGTGCGGGTTTGCGGTCGGTGGCCTGTGCGGGTTGCTAAACGGGTTCCTTGTGGCGGTGGTTCGCTTGCCACCGTTTATTGTCACACTGGGTACCTGGCAGATCATTCTCGCAACCAACTTTTTATATTCGGCTAACGAAACAATTCGCGGCCGCGATATTTCCAAAGAAGCACCGATACTTCAGTTCTTTGGCAACAAGCTCAAGTACGAGGGGGACATGTTCCCGTTTTTAAATGGCGCCGTGTTCACCTACGGGGTGATTGCCATGGTGCTCTTAATTATTCTGCTTGCCTATGTACTCAATCACACGGCATGGGGCAGGCACGTTTATGCCGTGGGTGATGATATCGACGCCGCGGAACTCAGTGGTGTGCGCACCAAGCGCGTGCTTATTTCTGTTTATGTTGTGGCCGGTTTAATCTGTGCGCTGGCCGGATGGGCGTTAATTGGTCGCATCGGTTCTGTGTCTCCAACGGCTGGTCAGTTTGCCAACATAGAATCGATAACTGCGGTGGTGATTGGTGGCATCTCATTGTTTGGGGGGCGCGGTTCTATCCTCGGAATGATCTTCGGTGCGCTGATCGTCGGGGTATTTACGCTTGGCCTCGGTATCATTGGTACCAACCCGCAATGGACTTATTTATTAATCGGTGTACTGATTATTCTCGCCGTTGCTGTTGATCAATGGATCAGGAAGGTGTCCTCATGAGCCAACGCGAGCCTGTCCTCAAGGCAGCCGGTCTCACCAAACGCTATGGTCGAGTGGTAGCGCTGGACCATGCTGACCTTGAGTTATATCCTGGTGAAGTGCTGGCGGTAATCGGTGATAACGGCGCCGGCAAATCAACGTTAATCAAAGCCATCTCCGGAGCCGCAACACCGGACAGCGGCCAGATCTGGCTCAACGGAAAGTCGGTCAGTTTTCACTCGCCCATGCAGGCACGCGACGCTGGTATAGAAACGGTTTATCAAAACCTGGCGCTGTCCCCGGCCTTGTCCATCACTGACAACATGTTCCTGGGTCGGGAATTACGTAAACCCGGCATCATGGGCAAATGGTTTCGCAAGCTTGATCGCAAGGCCATGGAAACACAGGCGCGTAAAAAACTTTCCGAACTGGGCTTACTGACGATCCAGAACATTTCGCAATCTGTCGAAACCCTATCCGGTGGGCAGCGTCAGGGCGTAGCAGTGGCACGCGCCGCAGCATTTGGATCAAAAGTTATCATCATGGACGAGCCGACAGCTGCCCTTGGTGTCAAAGAGTCACGACGCGTGCTCGAGTTGATACAGGACGTTCGCGAACGCGGCATTCCAATCATCCTGATTTCCCATAACATGCCACATGTTTTTGAAGTGGCCGACAGAGTACACATTCATCGCCTCGGTAAACGACTATGCGTAGTCGACCCAAAACAATGCTCAATGGCCGACGCCGTCGCCTACATGACCGGAGCCAGCGAACCCACCAGCGAGCACCTGTTCGTGTGATAACCTCCCACGTAGGGTGTTGGTGAGTGCAACGAACCGCACCACTAGATATAAGCAGGCGAAACCACCTCGCGAAGTAACCCGTAACAGATGAGCGATCCTGAACCAACAATGAGGTAGGGTGATGAGATGGTCGCCCCTGAGAACCGGGGGTTTTCAATTTAACAAAACCCCCTCAAATAAGCGCTTCAAAAAGCAATCTCACTGCAACACCCGGGTGTGTCTCCACCACGTCAAACTCTGCGCCCAGTCGTTCTGCGCGTCGGCGCATATTGTGTAGCCCACGGCCCAATGGGGTATCACGCAGTTGCATCCCCGCCCCATCGTCAGCAATTTCGATCAGAATTTTGTCTTGTTGCTGACGGGTAGATATATAAATATTATCTGCCTTTGCATACTTGATCGCATTGGTACAGGCCTCCTGCAATATTCGCAATAACTGAAGCATGTCGTGCTCCCCGATAGAGGGGATTAGCGGCACATCTCCAATTTGCCAGTGCAACTGCGTATCACTGTTAGTAAGTGTTCGCAGCAACCGTTGCCTGAAATTGCCAAGTACCAGACTGACATCACCCTCCACGGTATCAGAAGCGTCAACAATCAATCGGAGATCATCCAGTGCCTCCTGCACAGACCGTTTTATATCTCCCAACCTGACTGGCTTCGACTCCAGCATTGCGAGTGTCGCAACTAACTGCCCACCAATACCATCATGCATATCCATCACTACACGCTCACGCTCTTCTTGTAAAATCTGTTGTTTCTGCATCACCTGCATTTTGGCAAAATTGTCCTCCAACTCGACCGTGCGTTGATTGACTCTTTGCTCCAGATCATCATTCAATTTGTCCAGCTTCAATGATATCCGCTGCTGACGATTAACAGCCACCTGCAAAACTGCAGCAATCGCGAAAATTGACAGTGAAAATATTATTAGTATCGCCA
>CAYMFQ010000305.1:0-6221 GCA_964389335.1 uncultured Granulosicoccaceae bacterium | reverse complement strand
GAGCCGGTCGACAGAGTGATCGGACTGGAGATGGGCGCCGATGACTACCTGGGAAAACCCGTGGATCTGCGAGATCTTGAAGCGCGCATCAAAGCGGTGTTGCGGCGCACCGAACAGGGAGCGGTTGATCCGGAGCGCCCGGACGATGAAACAGCGCGGGTAAAAATCAGAGATAAAACACTGGATCTGTCGAGCTGCACGCTGATGGATGCCGATGGCACAGACATACCTATTACTGCAATGGAGTTTTCGCTGCTGAAGCTGTTTGTAAAAAACACCGGCCGCGTACTGAACCGCGATCAGCTGATGGAACTGTCGAGCGACCGCGAGTGGATGCCGTACGATCGCAGCATCGATATTCGCATCAGTCGTTTGCGCAAGAAAATAGAAGCCAACGCCGCCAAGCCGGAAATACTGCGTACAGTGCGCGGACTTGGCTATGTATTCGATCCGGACAATCGCTACACTGGCTGACAACTGTTTTTACGTACAGTTATCTCCACGAAGACCAACAGGCACGCACTATTGCCGTGCCAGCCATTATGACAGTGCCAGTAACTCCCGCTCCAGGTCAAACACATGCGCATCGGGCAGATTCAGCTGGCGCAGCGCTCGCGCGAGTTCTAACAGGTAATCCCGGTTACTGCCGCTCGGCCCTGTCGACTGGTTAATCTGAAGCGCCATGTCAGCCAGCGGCGCCGGCCCCAGATACGCATGATTGGATTCCGTGGCCACGTAGAACAGACACTCCACATTGCGCTGCGCCTCGATCAGTCGGCACGGTGCAATGTGTCGCTCGTAGCCGTTTTTCTCTCGGTAATCGAGCGCGCTGAAAATATCCGCCTTGTCCTGCGGTGCGATCTGATAAGCCATGCCGGCACACGTTTCACCGGCCTGTGGCAGCAACGTCACCACCCTGCCCGGCGCCTCCGGCAAGCCGCGATGGTCGTGTGAGCCCTGCCAGAATCGACGCATCCAGCCTTCAACCGTGGCCACCTGTTTTTGCACGTACGGAAAGTCGGGCCGCCAGATCAGGGAACCATAGCCAAACAACCAGATATCGGGGCTTGATTCGGCTGCAACTGCCGCCGAATCGGACTCAGACTGTGTCATGTGTAAAGTGCACCTGCGCATTGGGTTCTTCGTTTACCGCTTTCGTTTCCCGCTTTCGTTTCGCGGGGGGGCGAATTCAGTTAGACTGGGCGGCCACCGAACCCACAATGATAACCAACTAGCGAGGCTCGAAAATGGCTTTCGAACTACCTGACCTTCCCTACGCACACGACGCGCTCGCCGCCGGCGGCATGTCAAAAGAAACGCTCGAATACCACCACGACCTGCACCACAAGGCATACGTCGATAACGGCAACAAGCTGATCGCCGGCACCGAGTGGGAAAACAAGTCACTGGAAGAGATCGTCAAGGGCACCTACGCGGCCGGCGACGTGGCACAAAACGGTATTTTCAACAATGCCTCGCAGCACTGGAACCACATGCAGTTCTGGGAAATGATGGGCCCGAACAGTGGCGCCATGCCAGGTGAACTGGAAAAGCGCATCAACGAGTCGTTTGGCTCGGTTGACAAGTTCAAAGAAGAATTCGCTGCGGCCGGTGCCGGTCAGTTTGGCTCAGGCTGGTGCTGGCTGGTGGTTGACACCGACGGCTCTCTGAAAGTGACCAAAACTGAAAACGGCGTTAACCCGCTGTGCTTTAACCAGACTGCACTGCTGGGTTGCGATGTGTGGGAACACTCCTACTACATCGATTTCCGCAACAAGCGTCCTGCCTACCTGACCAACTTCCTCGACAAGCTGGTCAACTGGGAAAACGTCGCGTCGCGCCTGTCTTAAGCCGACCGACAGTTCGGCGCAGTGGTTAACTGCGCCGAGCGCCCTACTTCCCTTCCAATAGAAGCCCTCTGCGTTTTCTAACGCCGACTGCGCCCCAGCCGGTCCGGCTTCATTAAATGAATACTCTGCGCCAGCAGTGAAAACCCTACCGACACACCGATACTGATGCCGTTGCGCTGAGCCACGTGCACCGGCACGGATAAAAACACCGGTGGTCGGTCCGGGTTACCCACCGATATAGACAACTGCAGGTTGTCCCCCAGTGGCAGCATATCGACCACCTGCCCGTGTACCGGATTCTCGCGTTCGCCGCGTGATGGCCGGTCGCGTCGATGCAAAATCAGATGCGATTGCGGAATGCACCAGTGCACGGCCTGTCCAGCGCTAAACCCGTTGTGCGCCGCTACCTGCAGCGAATTGCCGCGCCATTCGATTTGGGCACCGCCATCCGCATGCACGTCTGTAACCGTAGCTCTGAATACGTTTTTAATACCCACCAGCCGCGCCACCAGCACCGAGGCCGGCCGCTGTGTCACCTCGGCCACCGGACCGCTCTGCAGCGTGACACCCTGCGACAACATGCACAGCTGGTCGGACAGAATCATCGCCTCGTCGAGGTCGTGGGTCACCAGCAGTACCGGTATGCTGAGCTCTCGTCGTAGTTGTGCAAGCTCCTGGTAAAGCCGGTCGCGCGTGGCACGGTCCACAGCGGAGAACGGCTCGTCGAGCAAAAGTATATTGGGCTCGCGAGCCAGCGCCCGGGCCAGTCCCACCCGTTGCTGCTGACCGCCTGACAGCTGATCGGGCCGACGGTCCTCAAGCCCGGCGAGGTTCACTTTGCCCAGCCAGTGCAGTGCGCGCTGCTTTCTGTCAGCCGCGCGCAGATGGCGACAGGATTGCTCAACGTTTTGTCGGGCGGTCAGGTGTGGGAACAGCGCGTATTGCTGAAATACAAAGCCAATGCGACGCTCGCGCACCGCGACGTTGCGTCGGGTACTGGTGTCGAGCCAGGTCTGATCAGCACAGTGTATTGTGCCTTCGACCGGTGTAGTGAGGCCGGCAATCATACGCAGTAGCGTGGTTTTGCCGGCACCGGATGGTCCGACCAATGCCAGCAGGCTGCCGGCGGCACACTGAATATTGGCGTTAAGCGGAATCGGCGCCTGCTGCGCCACCTGCAGCTCCAGCCCGCGATTGTTCAAGGAGATACGATGGCTGCGGAAAGCGCTGGGAAGCCGGAATCAGGCGATACTGGCAACTGCCCGACGCGCCATTACACCCACCAGATGGGCGCGATACTCGGCACTGGCATGGATGTCTTCGTTTAAATCGTCCGCATCAACGGCAATGCCTTCTATGGCACTGGCGGCGAAGTTCTTTGCCAGCGCTGCTTCCATGTCGGCCTGGCGAAATACACTGCCACCGGCACCGGTTACTGCCAAGCGTATGCTGCCATCGGCCAGTTCAGCCACGAACGTTCCCACCACCGCATAGCGCGAGGCCGGGTTTGGAAACTTCATGTAGGCCGCGCGTTTGGCCAGCGGAAAACTAACGCTGATGATGATCTCTTCCTCTTCCAGCGCGGTTTCAAACAGATCGACAAAGAATTCATCGGCGGCAATGCTGCGGCTGTTGGTGGTTACGGTGGCATTGAGCCCCACCAGCGCTGCCGGGTAATCAGCTGACGGGTCGGCGTTGGCGACTGATCCGCCAATGGTGCCGCGGTTGCGCACCTGCGGATCACCAATCAGGCCGGCGAGTTCTGCCAGCGCCGGAATTTCACTTTGAACCAGCGCTGACAAGTTAACTTCCGCATGGGTAGTCATGGCGCCAATCACAATTTGATCGCCGGCTTTACTAATTCCCTTGATGTCGGCTATACCAGCCAGATCTACCAGCACATCAGGCGATGCCAGGCGCTGCTTCATGGTAGGCAACAGTGTCATACCACCGGCGAGCAATTTGCCGTCATCAGCACTCGACAGTGATTTTAATGCGTCATCAACCGACGCTGCCTTGTGATAGTCGAATTCGTACATGGGATTGTCTCGATGCTGGTGTTCGTATTTTTTTAGGGAGTCAGCTTCAGGAGTCTGCTTTGGCCATGGTTGTGGCGGCAGCCTGTATCGACTTGACGATATTGTGATAGCCGGTGCAGCGGCAGATATTGCCTTCCAGCCACTCGCGAATTTCCGCTTCGGTCGGATTGGGGTTTTGATCAATCAGACCCAGTGCGCTCATCACCATACCCGGCGTACAAAAACCGCATTGCAGCCCGTGGTTTTGCCGAAATGCCTCCTGCATCGGGTGCAGATTTTCCTTGTCGGCTGCGAGGCCTTCGATGGTGGTTATGTCTGCGCCATCGAGCTGCACCACCAGTGCTGTACAGCTTTTAACCGGTTTACCATCAACGTGCACCACGCAGGCGCCGCACTGACTGGTGTCACAGCCGACATGGGTACCGGTCAGGCGCTGCTTTTCACGCAGGAAATCAACCAGCAACATGCGAGGCTCCACGCTGTCTGACACCGCCTTGCCATTGATCTTCAGCTCGACATTTTTTGTCTGATTTTGCGACATGGACTCTCTCGAAAAATTTCCTGGCTGACAATTCAGCCTGGTTTGGCGGTTGCACTCTGTAGCGGATCCGGCACACGGGCACCGAAGCAGCCCTGCTTCCACTAACGATCGATTCTAACCGATGCGCCGAGGAAAAGGCAGCGCCGCCAGCTACTGCAATTGGCGTTATGATGTGGTTTTCTTACAGAGACCTGTAATGCTCGACCTCGAAGGAATAACCGTCATAGCGATGGAACAGGCGGTTGCCGCACCCTATGCCTCGGGCAAACTGGCGCAGGCCGGTGCACGCGTCATTAAAGTGGAACGACCGGAAGGTGATTTTGCACGCCGCTATGACACACTGGTCAATGGCGAGAGCGCCTACTTTGTCTGGCTTAACCACGGCAAGCAATCGATCTGCCTCGACGTGCGTCAGGCGGAAGATAACGCACTGTTGTCTCGCATGCTTGAACAGGCGGATGTGTTTATCCAGAATCTGTCGCCTTCCGCTGCCCGCAAGCTGCAACTCGATGCTGCAAGCGTGCACAAACGCTTCCCGTCGCTGATCGTTTGTGCGATATCCGGGTATGGACTCACTGGCCCGTACAGTAACCAGAAGGCTTATGATCTGCTGGTACAGGCTGAAGCCGGGCTTTGCGAGATAAACGGCACCGCAGACAGTCCGTCCAGAGTGGGTCTGTCGGTGTGCGATATTGCCTCCGGCCAGGCCGCCCATCAGTCGATACTGCAGGCACTGTTTGCGCGCGAGCGCTACCGACAGCACAACACAGAGCAATACCCGGGTCGGGTTATCGAGATATCTTTGTACCATGCACTGGCCGAATGGATGAATGTGCCATACCTGCAATATCGTTATGGCAACCGACACCCGGGCCGGCACGGACTTAATCATCCGAGTATCGCACCCTACGGCGCCTACCCGTGTCGCGACGAAAAATTCTTACTGATCTCGATTCAAAACGAGCGCGAGTGGGAAAACCTGTGCACACAGGTGTTGCAGCAACCCGAGCTTATCGGCGCCAGCGGCTTTGAATCACCCAGTGCCCGTGTCAGCAACCGCACCATCGTCGATCAAAAAGTGGCCGATGTGTTCGTGAAGTACACGCGTGAAGAAGTAATAGCGTTACTGGAACAGGCAAACATTGCCTACGGACGTTTGTCTGATCTGGATGATCTGCTGCAGCATCCGCAAAACCGCTACAGCAGTATTGACGGCGAGAACGGCACAATCGATTTACTCGCCCCTGCCACACTGGTGGATGGTGAATCACCGGTACCAGGCAAAGTGCCTGCGCTCGACGAGCACGGCAGTATGATCAGAGCAGAATTTAGCTAACGCCATCCACTAATTACAGACGGACACAATCATCCATTGGACTGGCCATCACTCATTCTGTCACTGCAGTTGGCACTGGGCACGCTGCTGGTGTTAATGCCACTCGGTATCCTTGTCGGACGCTGGCTCGCGTGGCGACACTTTAAAGGCAAAGCCTGGGTGCAGGCGCTGTTTGCGCTGCCACTGGTTTTACCGCCGACAGTGCTCGGCTTTTTCTTACTGTACCTGTTTAGCAATTCATCAGCGGCAGGCAGGCTTTATCAATCGATTGCAGGACAGTCACTTGCTTTCAGCTTTGAGGGACTGTTAATCGCGTCCGTTATTTTTAACTTGCCGTTTGCCATTCAACCGGTGCAACGCGCGTTTGAATCATTGTCGATCGATATACGAGATGCCGCCAAATGCAGTGGCCTCACATTGACGCAGCAGTTTTTTACCATAGAACTGCCGCTGGT
>CAYMFQ010000304.1:0-6276 GCA_964389335.1 uncultured Granulosicoccaceae bacterium | reverse complement strand
GTGAGTACCTGGGCCTGTACGGAAACGTCGAGTGCTGACACGGCTTCGTCTGCCACGAGTAGTTCGGGTTTCATCGCTAGTGCACGCGCTATGCATATACGCTGGCGTTGTCCACCGGAGAACTGATGTGGGTAGCGGTCGAGTCCGTCCGGGTCGAGTTGTACCAGTTCCATTAATGAACGGGCGTTGGCCATTGCGTCTGACTCTGACTCGCCATAGTTCATTGGCCCTTCAATAATTGACTGGCCGACGGTGCGTCGCGGGTTTAATGATCGGTACGGGTCCTGAAAGACAATCTGTACTTTGCGCCGCAGTGACTGCAGTTCTTTTTTCGACAAGCGTGCGATGTCTTCGCCGGCCAGCCAGATGCGACCATCGGATGATTCGATCAGCCAGGTAACACAACGCGCCACGGTGGATTTACCGGAACCGGATTCACCGACAATGCCGAGTGTTTCGCCTTTACGTATTTCAATGGAAACATCGCGGGCCGCGTGTACCGCATTCTTATTGCGGTTAAAACCAAAGTTGCCGTAGCGCTTGTTGAGGTCTTCGGTTTTTAATACCACGGGTGCCGACTCTGCAATAGGCGCTCTTTGCGGTGGGGTGTGTTGTGGAACGGATGCGATCAGCATCTGTGTATAAGGATGTTGCGGATTCGACAGCACCTGTTCTGTTGTGCCAAGTTCTACCAGTTCGCCCTGCTTAAGCACTGCCACGCGATCACCCAGTTCTGCGACGACACCGAAGTCATGCGTAATAAACAGCACACCGGTCTGGTGATTTTTGTTCAGGTCGCGGATGAGCTCAAGTATCTGTGCCTGCGTAGTGACGTCAAGGGCAGTGGTCGGTTCGTCGGCAATTAAAAGCACCGGCTCCAGAATCAATGCCATCGCAATCATGATGCGCTGCCGCTGCCCGCCGGACAATTGATGCGGGTAGGAACTGTACATACGTGGCGGGTCGGGCAGGTGTACTTCGGTCAGCATTTCTATAACGCGTGCGCGTCTTTCGCTGGCGGATAAGTCAGTGTGTTCCTGCAGTACCTCGTCTATTTGGTCGCCACAGCGCATTACCGGGTTAAGTGCGGTCATGGGCTCCTGAAAGATCATACCCATGCCGGTGCAGCGCAGATCCCGCAGCCGCTCTTTACTGGCTTGCAGCAGATTTTCACCCTGTAGTGAAATGCTGCCACCTGACACTGTTAGTGCTTTGGCCAGTAGCCCCATGACCGAAAATGCTATGACTGACTTACCGGAACCGGATTCACCGACCAGGCATACGACCTCGCCCGGCGCCACATCGATAGATACATTCTGAACAGCGTGATCTCGGTCGGCTCTGGCTGGCAGGTCAATCGTCAGGTTGTCGATTGACAGGACGGGTGCCTGGTTGTGGTCGGCCGTGTGATTGTTTTCATTCATAGTAGAGTTAACCGCCGACATACAACATTGCCCACAGGCGCGACAGATGTGCCATGCATAACCACCTATATTTCCTTCGACATGCGCGGGTCGATGGTGTCGCGCAATCCGTCGCCCAGCATATTAATGGCCAGCACGGTCAGCGTCAGGAATATCCCAGGGTAGAAGATGCTGTGCGGGTAAATCTGAAAGAGGTCGCGACCCTGCGCCATGATGTTGCCCCAGGTCGGTATTTCCGGTGGCACACCCACACCCAGAAAGCTCAGGATGGCTTCAAGCAATATCGCCGATCCACAAATGAACGTGCCTTGCACAATCAAGGGTGCAAGGGTGTTTGGCAGCACATGCCGCCACAGTATTTTGGCCGTTGGTGTGCCGACGGATATGGCGGCTTCAACGTACGGTTCTTCCCTGATGGATAGCACGATTGATCGCACTACGCGCACCACACGTGGTATTTCAGGTATCACGATTGCCATTATCACCGTGAATAACGTGGCCCCTGAAAGGGAGACGAGCGCTATCGCTAATAGAATGGCTGGTATCGCCATTAACCCGTCCATGATGCGCATCACTATGGCATCGACCCAGCGGAAGTAGCCTGCTACCAGCCCGATCAACAAGCCCAGCCCGACAGCGATAGCGGCAACCGATACACCAACGATTAGGGAAACACGAGCACCATAGATAACGCGTGCAAATACATCGCGCCCGAGTTTATCGGTACCCATGTGTGCGACGACTTTGTAGCGGTTGCCTTCATCGTCCTTGTGTACTGTTTCATAACCCGGCGCCTTGTTGCGATTGCGTGGGCTGATATCGGTTGGGTCAAGAGAAGTTATCAACGGAGCTGCCGGTACCAGCGATACAATCAATGCCAGTAACAGACCGCCGATTACCACGCCTGGGTTTCTGATCAGGCGTGACCAGGTCGACGGTTGATCGGTGACTTCGATCGACTCGGCGGACTCTGCAGATATGATGGTGGATTGCGCGTCAGTCACTGTGATCAGTCAGCCTTTAATAAGAGCAAAATCAAGGGCGAAATTAATAACGGATACGCGGATCAAGCAGCGTATATAACAGATCGATGATCAGGTTGATCACAACATAGATCACCGAGAACAGAATAATCAGCGCCTGCACGGTCGGGTAGTCTCTGCCCTGTATTGCATCGAGTGTCAAAAGGCCAAGTCCGGGTATAACAAACACGCTCTCTGTTACCACAACACCACTGATCAGTATGCCGATGGCAATACCAATAATGGTCACAATTGGCACAGCCGCATTGCGCAGTGCGTGTTTCATAACCACCTTGCGTTCCGGTAGTCCTTTAGCGCGGGCCGTGCGCACGTAGTCTTCGTTTAAGACTTCAAGCACACTGGTGCGCGTCATTCTGGCAATGAGGGCGATAAAGATAACTGACAGTGCGGACGCTGGCAGAATTAACCGGTACGCCCAGCCGCCTATACCTTCTGACAAATGTTGGTAGCCCTGTACCGGGAACCATTCGAGCTTGACCGACAGAAAATAAATGAGCAGGTAACCGATTACAAACACCGGCACCGAAAACCCGACAACTGAAAACCCCATCACCAGCCGGTCTATCAGGCTGCCCTGCTTGTAGGCGGCAAGCGTGCCGAGTGGTACGGCGATCAGACTTGCAATCACAATGGTAAAGAGAGCAAGAGACAGAGTGGGTTCGACGCCATCGGCAATCATGCTGATAACCGGGCGCTTGTAGTAGAACGACTCGCCAAAGTCACCCTGCAGCAGGTTCTTTGCGTAGATGCCAAACTGCACCAGCAGAGGTTCCTCAAGGCCCAGCTCAACACGCAGCTTGGCAATGTCTTCACTGGTTGCGGCGTCGCCTGCGATATTGGCAGCCGGGTCACCGGGGGTGAGCCGCAGCATCAGAAAGACGATGATCAGTACTACCAGCAATACCGGGATAACAGCCAGAATGCGTCGAAGGAGATAGGACCACATAGGCTTACGCGAAGTTTCCTGTTTTGCCGATTAGCTTCATACCGTTGCAGGTGGTTTGGGTTGGTGGAGTAGTGGTTGTTTGCGACGTTATAACGTAAACGGGGCATCTGTCGATGCCCCGTTTAGTCGGTTTGAAAGATTACTCTTCTTTCTTATAGCCCCAGAAAGCAACGACCGGAGAAACCGGTGCACCGGAGATGTTTTTACCCATTGCAGTAGGCTGGTACCACTGGCCCAGGTGTACGTGAGTCGGTGACTCGGCGACACGGGTCTGCAGTTTCTCAACGATTTCCAGTTGCTTTGCAGCATCGGGCTCGCGTGAGAAGTCGTCACGCAGTTTCTGGATTTCATCGTCACAGGGCCAGCCGAACAGCGCCTGGTCACAGGCGGCGTTCAGGAACGGGGTAGTCAACGGGCTTGCGTTATCGACCGAGTTCCACGATGTGATAAACGCGTTCCAGCCACCATCAGCCGGTGCGTCCTGCTTGTTGCGGCGGCCAACCAGTGTCTGCCAGTCCATCGCCTGCATATCGACCTTCAGGCCAATCTTTTCCATGATGTCTTTGGCAACCGGAGGCAGCGGCTCAAGGACTGCCAGGTCAGTTGGGTGCATCAGGATAAGTGGTGTGCCGTCATAGCTGGATTCTGCAATCAGCTCTTTGGCTTTGGCCATGTTGCCTTCAAGCTTGTCTTCAAAGCCTTTCTCACTGGAGATGGGGGTGCCACAGATAAACATCGCCTTACAGGTTTTGAAGTACTTCTCGTCGCCAATGGCAGCGTACAGGAATTCTTCCTGATCAAACGCATACAGCAGTGCCTGACGAACTTTCGGATCGTCGAACGGAGGGTGAATTGAGTTGTAGCGGAATGTGTACTGATTGCCGAAGGGGTTCAGATCAACCAGCTGGATGTTGGGATCTTCTTCCATCAGCGGGAGCAGATCGTGTGCGGGTGATTCGATGACGTCTATCTCACCTTTGGACAGTGCGTTCATCTTGGTTTGCTGGTCACGGATAACTTTCCAGACCACCTTGTCAACATGAACCACTTTGCCGCCGGCCAGACCGTCACCTGGCTCATCGCGAGGTACATACCCTTCGAATTTGGCAAATTCGGCTTTGTCGCCTGGCTTCCATTCGTCTTTTAAGAACACGTAGGGGCCGCTGCCAACATACTCAGTGATCTGCTCGCTTGGCGGTGTTGCAGCGATGCGTGCCGGCATAATAAAAGGCACGTTGGACGAGGGCTTGCCCAGTGCCTGGATGATCAGGCCGGTGGGTTCATTCAGTTTGAACTGAAACGAGTTGTCGGATGTGGCTGTCATTTCCGCGACAAAGCTCATCATCTTCTGGCCCATCGCATCTTTGGCGCCCCAGCGCTGTATCGATGCAATAACGTCAGCGCTGGTGACGGGCTGATCGTCATGAAACTTGAGGCCGTCGCGCAGGGTAAAGTCGTAGGTTAGGCCGTCGTCAGAGATGGTGTGTTCGCCAACCATCTGCGGCATGACTTCGCCTTTGGTGTTCATAGCGAACAGCGTGTCGTAAACCATGTAGCCATAGTTGCGCGACATATACGCGGTGGTCCAAATCGGATCGACGATTTTCAGATCCGAGTGCATGTTGACGTTGAGCACGGTCTCGGCTCGAGCCATACCACCCGTCAATAACGCACCAGCCAGCACACTTGCAGCTGTGACGGTTTTAATAGAACGTAGCAATGTTCTTGTCATATCACGAGTTTCCTCACGTTGTCGTGCCCAATCGCGCGGCGAATGGGACAGCCGTTGTTGCAGTCTCACCCGATCTGCCATAGGAAAATGCCGGCGTTGCATCGGGTGCGAAACGGGGCGGTAAATCCGCAATCTCCCAACGCCACTATATCGTAAAATGCCGGTTTGAGTAGTGCGAATACCAAAAACCTGGCGGTAGCGGGCAAGCTTGCCGCTGCTGCGAAAGTTTTCGGCAGTCATGCTTCTGAAACTGCTTCGCTGCCCGTAGACTGTCGACGATGGGTGGGATGAACCGGCCCCGTGCTGTTGAATAAAACGAAGCGTAAGAGAGGCGAATTGCAATGATAAAAATCTGGGGCCGACGCTCATCGTCAAACGTGCAGGCAGTCATCTGGTGTCTGGAAATTCTGCAACTGCCCTACGAGCGTGTCGACGCTGGTTTCACTTATGGCGTCGTCGACACTCCGGAATACCTCGCCCTGAACCCCAACGGTACTGTGCCAACCATTGCCGTCGAGGGCATGCCGGCGTTGTGGGAGAGTGGGGCGATCATGCGCTATTTGTGCAATAGCCACGGCAACACAGACTTCTGGCCGCCTGACCCGCAGCAACGCGCTCAGGTTGATCAGTGGGCCGAGTGGTCGAAGATCAACATTGCACTTGCGTTCACGTCACCGGTGTTCTGGAAAGTGGTGCGCACTGCACCGTCAAAGCAGGACCCGGTCGCCATTGCAGCGGCACTTGATGCGCTGCATGTAAAGCTCGCGATAGCCGATGGGCAGCTGGCTGATCATCAATACCTGGCAGGTGAGCACCTGACTCTTGCCGACGTGCAGTTTGGGCATGTGTTGTATCGGTATTTTGATATTGAGATTGAACGAGCGGTGTTGCCTAATGTTGAGCGTTATTATGAGATGTTGTGTGATCGGGGGGATTATCAGCGGAGTGTTATGGTTTGTTATGAGGAGTTGAGGGTGGTTGATTGAATTTTTGTGTTTGTGTTTTGTGCTTGTGGGGTGTGCCATCCATGGCTTTTTTCGAAGCCAGTCCCTGGCTGTACGAGTCACTTTTGAAAAAGCACCAAAAGTAACCAAAAGTGCTTTTACCGACCAATTCTGCCCTACGGGTGCC
>CAYMFQ010000303.1:0-6278 GCA_964389335.1 uncultured Granulosicoccaceae bacterium | reverse complement strand
AAAATGAACAGAAACAACGCACTTTGGATTTGTGTATTAATTGCACCGATGCTGCTCGGCGCCTGCTCCACCAGGCCATCGCAACCCGACAACCGCATGATCTCGGAGCCAGGGACATCAAAGCAGGTTCGCCTCGGCAGGACAGTCCGGAATCCACTGGAGCTTATTGCAAAGGACTTCGTAAACGCACTAACACAGATTACACCGTCTGGCAGTACTATTGGCATCACGGCGAATCGCAGTGGCTTTGACAATGCATTGCAAAAGCAGTTAAAACTGCGTGGGTTTCAAACCATCTATGTTGATGCCGAGAACCATAACAATCGCATCATCACGGCGGCAGAATCCAGTGACGACGAAGTAACCATTATCGTCAGGCTGGATCAGGTTGCGCTAAAGCGATCTTATGAGATCAGACAGAACTTTGTAAGACCGGTATCCAGTCTTTATGTTCGTGGCCACGATGTTAACCGGATCGCGCTGGACGATCGCATATTTGTCGCCGAATTCGGGCGCCGGGGACTGTAACGTACAACAGCGGCTCGGGACGCTATTAACCCCGGGCCACTGCCATCCATAAAAGATTGATCAATCGAAGAAATCGGCGAAATCATTGGTATCGGCGATCATATCGGTACCAATGTTCAATATATGCAGTATCTCCACGGTATCGCTGAAGTCCAGTTTTTCTTCAAAGTAAACCATCGAAAACTCCCACGCTGCCGGATGCGCGCTGTTGGACGCCCAGTTTCTGAAGTAGTCGTCGACCGCGACGCCGGTATTCAAATCAGCAGTGGCATTGGGTTGATTGCCGTTTTGCAGCGTTATGTAGTCGGTATTGGCTTTGACAAACGCCAGACTCTCATCGTCTGTGTTACCTTCATTAGCGGCAATGCTGTGCTGCACCACATGTACTTTGCTCTGAAGCGTTGCCAGAGTAACACCCTGCTGCAGTAATTGTTGCATGACCTCTTCTGTAAAATCTGACGGGCCTCCCTCCGCTACCCAAATGTCGTTGCCAGCATCCAGCGCCTTTTTCCAGATAGCAGCCTGCGCCTGTGCCGCAATTTCAAGGTCAGCCTGATAGCCTTTGGTATCAAGGTATCCATCGCTGCCGTAGGCGAGCGTGGCAACATGATTAGCCGCTTCTTTGCGTGTCAGGTCCTTAAACTTTACATGGTAGGTTTCGCGTCGGTTATTGTCGAATCCGTAGGTGCCGACGACCACTGCGGGTGCAATATCGTAAAATGCCACAATGGATTTACCCGATGCAATGGCATGAATATCGTCAATATCCGCTGCCACATCGTAGTGCAGAGCCAGAACATCCCCGTGCTGAAACAAACTACCGACAGGCAGCGCCCTGACCACAGTGTTGTTGCCGCTGTCATCGGTATTGTCATCGGTATTGTCGTCTGTACCGTCGTTGTCGTTATCAGAAACATCGTCACCGGTATCCTGCTCGTCCGTGGCAGCGTTATCAGTTTCATCCGTGTCGACATCTGTGTCTGGCTGGCTTGCGTCAGGTGATTCACCGGTAACCAGGAATGTACAAATTTTATCCTCGGCACTGGCGTCGGTGCCAAAGGTCTCTGCATCGCACAGGATGGCATCACTCACACCAGAGACCACAGCCCAGTTACCATTATTGCCATACCAGACCGTTGCCAGTGCCTTTACCGGGAGCACGCAAAGTTGGCCATGCGTGGCACACGCCTGCGCATCTGCAGCCGGAGTGATGACGGCTTGCTCCTGTTCTGATTCATTCTCCGGTTGCTCATTCTCTGGCTCGGGCAGTTCCTGCTCCGGTGCTTGTGGTGCAGTGCCCTGCTCTGCCTCGGTTGCACTCAGTATCTGTATCGTATGACCAATTGACGGCACACCCTGGCTATCGATGGCATACAGCCAGTACGCACCAGGCAACAGAACATTCGCGTTTTGCGACAGATACAGCTCAAAGTCGTTGGCGGCCACGCTGCTCATGGATACTGGCACCAGACGCTGGTCGCCATTGTGGTGACGAGTGACCGCGCTGATTCGCAGCAGGTTAAAGCGCTCTATTGCAGCACCTGTACTAACGCTGGCTGATACCACGACCGTGTCGCCGACTGTAGCCTGTGTCGGTGCGCTGATGATGTCGGGTCGTGCTGCCGCGGTACCGTCAGCGTTAAATAAATACGGTGGCTCGAATATTTCAGCGCTCTGGTAATTACTGGCGCAATCTCCGCACAAACCACCTCCCATCGCGACAACGCGCGCATCTTTCATGAGTAGCGCAGTTGATTGATAGTTGCGAGGAAAACCGTGTGGCGCCAGTTTCTGCCACTGTGCACTGACGGGGTTCCATAGTTCGGGCTCAAACAAACTGCTCTCGTCGGAAAAAGGAATACCAGCCTCGGTTCCACCCAGCACCATTACCTGTCCATCGGGCAACAGCACGCTATTGTGCATACTGCGCGGGCTGTGTAGTGAGCCGGTAGGGGTAACCACCGGTGCGGTACCGTTAATATCAATGGTTACAGCGCTACTCAGTGAGGGCCTGCCGCCGCCTGCCACAAGCAATTTGCCGACATCATACATAACCGTCGTACCATACAGACGGTCAGCGTTGTCCGCTGACTGGGCACCATGTGCCTGATAGCCGCCCTGCAAATCCAGGCTAAAGCTCTCTTCACCTGATCCGGCAGTGAATAGGCGCCCATCCGGTGCTACAACCATTGCCGCTGCCCCGTCGAGTTGATCGAGCGAGGCTTGTGGTAACGCTGCAAGGTCCGTTGCCATAGCACCTGTCACCTCTGACCAGCCTCTGGCCGCACGCCACTGCACCGGCTCGGTCCGGCTACCTAACGCGATCAGAGTGCCGTCTGCCAGAGCAGTCGCCTGACCAAACGCTCGCGGTTTTGGTAGTTCATCAACAGTGCTCCAGCCGTTACCGTCAAGCACACTGGTTGTGGTTACGCCACGGCTGCCGCCAATGGCGATGGTGCGTCCGTCGCTCGTCTTGGCGACACTGGCACCGAACAGATCGTGACCGTCATTGATGCTGTCCGCAAACGACTCAGTAACCGGGTCATAGATCGTTGTGTATGTAGAGTCGCCACCGCTGCGAAAGTCATCAGGTGTGGAAGATGCCCAGCTGGCGATACGACCTGAGGGCAGGCTGGCAGCACCAGCGGCAACATGAGGCCAGTCGATAGATGTACCCCATCGACCCAGCACGTTGTTTTGGTCGGTTGGATGATCCTGTTGTATCGGAAGTGTTATAGCCTCGCGCTGCTGCGCCAGCTCCGCCCATTCAAGATCCGTGGTCAACGCCTTTGCCAGCGGGGTATCGTTGTTTCCCTGTCCATCTGGCAGTGACACCTGAGCGGTACTACCGCCGTTGCAACTCGCAAGCAATACACTTGAAACTGTTACACAAGAACCAACGAACACTAATTTCAGTTTTTTATGGATTTGCATTGCCCAGAGTTCCAGAAAACTGTCCGGGCATAGCAATCCATATGCCAGTTATCTGGCACGCATGGTTATTGTCAACGACAACAACAGGTTAATGGCACAACAGATAATGTGAACATCAGCTCATCCATTGCCCGCCATCGACATTGTAGGTTTGCGCAACAATATACTCAGCGTCTTCCGATGCGAGAAATACCGCCATACCGGTGAGGTCTTCAGCAACACCCATGCGACCATAGGGTACGCCCGCGCCGACTTCTTTTTTCTTTTGCCCGGGCGCCTTGTTTTCGTATTTCGCGAAAAACGCATCGACGCCGTCCCAGTGCTCTCCATCAACCACACCGGGTGCGATAGCGTTAACATTGATCCCGTGCCGAATGAGATCGAGGCCGGCCGACTGCGTTAGTGAGATAACCGCCGCCTTGGTGGCACAGTAGACTGCCACCAGAGGCTCTCCACGGCGACCCGCCTGACTGGCCATGTTGATGATTCTTCCACCCTGCCCCCGATCAATCATGTGCCGCGCCACGGCCTGCAATGTGAACAGGGTTCCTGCAAAGTTTACCGCAAACACACGATCATAGTCGGCTCGATCAATTTCCACGATGGGTGCGGCGCTAAACAGTGCGGCGTTGTTAATCAGTATGTCGATGTGCCCGAGTTTGTCGATAGCTTCGGCTACACCGGTATCGATACTGTGTTGTTCAGTGACGTCCATATGCACCGCCACAGCGCCGGCCTCATCGGTACCGAGGGCGCTAATGGCATCTGCTGCCGACGTTGCTGCCTCCTGATCAATGTCTGCGATGCAGACACTGGCGCCCTCGCGTACATAGGCCTCCGCAAAGGCCCGTCCTATGCCGCGTGCCGCACCGGTAATCAATGCCTTTTTACCTGCCAGTCGATTCATGAGTGGCTCACTTTGTTAAAGTTTAATGGTGGGGTTAACTTCGCAGTACTTCGAGCGGCAGCGCCAGCGCGGGGTCACCGCTGGATGCTATCAAAAAGATAATACCGACCAGTACCGCAATGGTTAACAGGTACCATGCAGCGGAGAAAATCTGTCCATAGCGGTCCAGCGGTAACAACGTGCTGTGCTGACGGAAGCGCCACTCCATAAGAATTTCAACACTGCCGAGCAATAGTAAGAACCATAACAGCGCCAGCCCGAATGCGTAACTGATGAAGACCCCAAACAATATGCCGCCAACACAGACAGCAAGCCCGGCCAGGCTGTGCATTGAAAAGGTAATGGCCTTAAGAATGTGTCCGCCATCAAGCGGAAGTATTGGCAACAGATTAAACAGGTTCAGCAGTGCATTAAAGCCTGCCACACCGGCAAATATTGGCATGCCGGTTATGTAATACAGAAACAATGCAATCAGTGACAGCGCCATTCCAAACACCGGTCCCATAATGGAGATCACAACGTTTTGCCAGCGCGTGTTCAGGTTGTTTTCACCGACTGCTGCGCCACCAACAAACGGGATCAGGTAAATGCCCTTGGTTTTCATGCCAAAGTACTTCATGGCTTTTATGTGGCCATACTCATGCACCACCAGGCAAAAAATAATCATCAGCGCAAACTGAAAGGAAAACAGCCACGAATAGGCAGCCACACTGGCACCGACCAGCAGCACCTTAACCGCCTTGGCACTCTTTAGTAGTTTTAGTCCGAGGGACGCAAGGCTCAGTACACTGAATTGCCGACGCGCGGGCATTTCCTGTTGTGGCACATTGCCCGCCAGGTCCTCTGTCGTGCGGCTGCCATTGGACAATGGCTGATCATTGGCGATAACGCGATAGTCCAGACTGAACGGGTGCCAGCTTAGCCGCAGTTGCAATTGACAGTGTACTGTCCCCTGCGGGCTCTGCAATTCAAACTCATGCACGATCTGCTCTGGTGTATCGGCGCTGGCATCACGGGCCGACACTAGTTGATTGTTCCAGTACAGTTGCTGCCAGCCGGCCATGTTCGCTTCGAGGCGCAAATCTTCGCCAAACAATTTTTCGTTAATGAGTTCCATGGGGCCCTGTGTGCTTTACTTAATACGCAGCTGTCGCAGTATACCTTGTTACAGGGTGGCATGGCGAAGCACTGCCAATCCGATTGAGCCGGACATTAGTCTCAAGAATATTAGTCCGCTTCAAATCCCGCAGAGAATGTCCTTTTTGCAGCGCACTGTTTTCTGAGTGATAGCGCACTGCGCGCCACGCGGAATCTCCTAGTTGCGATACCTGTCGGAGTCGCGGTGCATATGCTGCTGCGCGTGCTGTTTCTCACTCACCATGGATTGCAGCGATTCTTCGTCATCGATTTCTTCATCCTGGCGGTCAAGCACCGGCAGCGGGTCAAGCCATCTCAGAGTTGGCACAGTCGTCAAAACACTGCCCAGAAAAATACCACTGCGCAGCAGCCAAAACGCAACGCCGAATGCTGCGCTAGCCGAAAAGCTCAGCACTCCGATTTGAAACACCTGCGCATTCGGGTTCGCGACGTCGTTGCGTATCTCGTTGAGCTCTTTGAGCAATGACGTAACAGCACGTGGAAAGTCACTGCCCGAGTGCACCGCAATTTGTGCAAGACTGACATCGTCGATAGCAACCGCCGCCGAGGATTCCTGTTCAGCTGCAGCCGTCGGCAGAACGCCGTGCCGATAGCTTGCATGCTGCACGACAATATCCCGAAACTCACCTGTTATGCCTCGCCCTGTATCTTCCACGCTGCCGAACAAAGCCAGTGCCGGTAAGCGGTTATCCAAAACAGTCTCAGGACTTTCGGTCAACGCTTCGGCTCTGAACGTAAACTGGCTCTGCTG
>CAYMFQ010000302.1:0-6297 GCA_964389335.1 uncultured Granulosicoccaceae bacterium | reverse complement strand
AAAAGTGACTCGTACAGCCAGGGACTGGCTTCGAAAAAAGCCATGGATGGCAAGTAACACAGGCGAACACCGAAAAAAGCCATGGATGGCAAGCCACACAAGTCACCGCGCGTCAGCGCAAAACCCCTCAACCCCCCAACACCATCTCCGCTCCCTTGTCAGCAATCATCAACGTCGGCGCATTAGTGTTGGCAGAGGTAATTCTGGGCATCACAGACGCATCAATCACCCGCAACCCCTGTATACCGTGAACGCGCAGTTGTGGGTCGACGACGGCGTTGGTGTCAGTACCCATTTTACAGGTGCCGACCATGTGAAAGACGGTGCCGCCATGTTGGGCTATTTGTGCAGCGATGTCGGCATCAGTGGTGTATTGCTCGCCAGGCAGCATCTCTGTATTCCAGTGTTGTTTGAAAGCTGGTTGGTTATGGATGGCACGGGTTAGTCTGACGCCTGCAATCATGGTGTCGCGGTCGAGTTCGTCGTTGAGGTAGCGCGGGGCAATGACGGGTTGTTTGAACGGATCGGTTGACTGGATGGTGACTGATCCTCTGGATTGCGGGTGGCACTGCCAGAACGATGTGGTAAATCCGGAGTAGCGGTGCAGCGGTGTGCCGGGTTTATCTACAGACAATGGCATTACGTTGTACTGGATGTCGGCGCGACCATCTTTGGCGCAGGCGGTACAGGCACTGCCGCCTACCTGACCGGCGCCAACGGTCAATGCGCCACGCGCATGTCTTAGCCATTGCCAACCCATCTGCGCCAGCGATAACGGGTTGCGCACTTGTCGGTTCAATGACCGGGAGTCATTCATCCTGACGATCAGTCGGAACTGGTAGTGGTCCTGCAGGTTGGCACCAACGCCGGGCAGGTCTTTTACAACGGGTATACCGTGTTGCTGTAGTAGACTGGCAGGTCCAATACCGGATAGCTGCAATAGTTGTGGGGATTGAATGGCGCCTGCGCAGACGATGACTTCGCGTTGTGCTGTGCTTTGTTGTACGTTGCTGTGCTGATCGCCCTGTATCCATTCGACACCGCACGCCCGGCTATCATTAAGCAGTATGCGAGTGGCATGTGCATGGGTGGCGACTGTCAGGTTGGGGCGTTTCAGTGCCGGCTCGAGGAATGCATTGCGCGCGCTACAACGCCAGCGTCCGCGCAGTGTCAGTTCGTATCTGCCGACACCGGCACCTGTGTCGCTATTGAAGTCTTCATTGTCCGGCACGCCGTGTTGTTGTGCGGCGGCGAGCCATGCATTGCAGTGCGGGTGATCCTGTCGCAGGCTTGCGACCTGCATCTCGCCATGGTTGCCGCGGTATTGGCTTTCGGGTTTGTCGCTTGTTTCTATGCGGCGAAAGTAGGGCAGCACGTCGTTATAACTCCAGCCGCTGGCCCCCATTTGTTGCCAGTCATCGAAGTCCTGTTGTTGCCCGCGAATAAATATCAGACCGTTTATCTGGCTGGAACCACCGGTACCGCGGCCTCGTGGGCAGGCAATATTGCGATCAGCGGTGAAGGGGTCAGGTTCTGTTGCAAATACGCGGGAAAAGCGTGGGTCATAGATGGTGCGAAAATAACCGACTGGCAGGTTTTGCCACAGGTGATTGCGATGCTCTCCGGCTTCCAGCAACAGAACCCGGTGGTTCGGGTTCGCCGACAATCGATTGGCCAGCACGCAACCGGCAGACCCGGCGCCAACGATTATATAGTCATAGGTTTCCTCTGCCATTCGAGGTGCTCGATTGCGTATTCGCAGTATGCTGTGAAGTCGCCATAGTGCCATCGGTTACCGGTAGATGCCATGACGGGTGTGTACACAGCCTGTGGGTGATAAATCGAAAAGCAGACTTGGAGACGTGCGCGAATACTGGCGCGAGTTCGCCTGGAGAGATAGATATATATTGTCTGAGGGGACAGTCTAAGCTGAGACAGACGATCGGGACAGATGTCCCGATCGTCCAATTGGGAGCGCACTGTTGGTCCGCAGTGCTGAAATGAACCGGCCCGTATTCTGTTGCATCAATGCCCGTTGGTCATTCGGGTAAATTTTGCAAGCAGCGAGCAGTGGCACCTTCCTTAGTCCCGCTGGTATCGAAGCAAATCATGGACCGACTTTGATCGCGATGGTTGGCAAAATTGCGCCGTTCACCTTAACGCACTCCAACATGTTAATCAGGCCGCTTTGGGTAGCTCGTCTGATTTTGCGGCAGGCAGTCGTATGGTAAAACGGGTGCCGACACCGGGTTCGCTTTGCACGTCTATCTCGCCGCTGTGATCCTGGATGATGCCGTATGATATTGCGAGTCCAAGGCCGGTGCCTTCGCCGACTGGCTTGGTGGTAAAGAACGGGTCAAAAAGCTTGTCTAGATGTTCCGGTGCGATGCCGGAGCCGTTATCTTCGATAGTTACCTGGACGTGGTCGCAGCCATCGACGCTGACCACTGCTGTTTCCACCGAGATCGCTCCGTTCTCCCCGACTGCCTGACCGGCATTGACCATCAGGTTCATCAGGATCTGATTCAGCTCGCCATGGTTAGCCATCACTTCCGGTATCGGCTGCAGGCGGGTGTTAATATCGCACTTGTTTTTCAGTCCGTTTTTGACGATCTTAAGTGTTGATTCAATGCATTCATTCAGATCGCATAGCTCACGGCTTTGCCCACCTATATGGGAAAAGTCTCGCAGGCCCTGCACAATTTCTCTGACACGGGTGGTGCCGTCTACACTGTCTTTTAACAGTTCGCCAATGTCTTCATCGATAAACTCGATATCTTCGGTGGTTTCGAGCTCTTTGATGGCGGCCTGTAAGGCTGCTTGGGCTTTGTCGTCTATGCTGTCATCTGCACTGACAAGCTGCCGGTATTGCTGCAGTAGCGATTGGTAGGTTGCCACATAGTCGCTGAGTGTGGTCAGGTTGCTGCGCACAAAGCCAATCGGATTGTTGATCTCGTGTGCGACACCGGCGGCGAGTTGTCCAACCGAAGCGAGCTTTTCAGACTGTATAAGTTTGGCCTGAGTATCGGCAATCTTATCGTTGGCAGCCTGAAGTTCTGCGACCTGCTTTTTGATTTGCTCGGTACGTCGTTCAACCTTGTCTTCCAGCGTATGGTTTAACTCGATCAATTGCTCTTCGAATTTATCGCGACTGACCTGTGACTCCTGCAACGCGACTGACATGCGGTTAAACGCAGACGATACATCAGCTACTTCGTCTTTTCCGGTGACAGGAATGCGCGTGGTGTAGTCGCCGTCAGATATTTTCTTTGCAGTAGACTGGAGTACCTTGAGCTGGCCGGTCAGATACGTGCCCAGCAACCAGGAAAATAACCCCACAAGCAGCATTTCCACCACAGCGATGCCTATTCCGAGGCTGCGCGTCGCGACCAGTTCCTCGGTGATGGCGTGGATGTTAAATCCTAGTTCAACACGCCCGTAGATAATTTCGCTTTCGGCAATATCCGCGGACGCGTCGTATACACCGTCGGTCACATCGTCGAGCTTGTCGTCCGCGATAAATGCTTTGCTCAGGAGTTCGGTATCGCCTGCTTCTGCATAGAGTTGACCACTGGCGTCCAATACTCGCACATAGACCAAATCCGGGTTGCCAAGCAGCTCTTCACTAAACGATTGCAGGCTCGCCAGATCCAGAGACAGCAACGGATCCTTGGTGGTGCTGGCAAACAGTTTGGCTGTGGTTTGGGCACGCTTCTGTAGAGACTGCTCGGCACCGCGGTGTTGGTGTGATACCACGGTGCCGATCAGCAACGCGAGCAGGAAGGCTTCGATCAGGGCGACGCCTATTACCGTTTTGAACCTTAACGACATAGTGGATACCACTTAGTAAGCTGTTACTAATGATCGATAACTGACAGGTTTAACGCTCGCACATCATTCCAGTTTTCGTTGGAGGCGATTTCGATACCGTTGAAGTTGATGGCCTTTAACAACGCGAGGCCAGCTTCGGTTTTATCCAGTGTGGCCAGTGCTTGCTGTAGCTTCAAGTGGTCTGCGTCCGGTACGTTCGGGTGCGACGCAAATGCGTGTGGAGTGTATTTTGGTGTCTTCCAGAAGATTCGCAGCTGATCTCTGATTGCCGGGTCGGTGTTCTTGAAGGTGCGCACAACACCGCCGCCAGCCGGTACCAGCCCGCGTGCCACGGCGAGGTAAACAGAGTCGTGGGAAGAGACATAACGCGGTGAGAACGGCACGTTTGCAGAATCTAGTCCGGCGCGGGTCAGGATCGACGCCGCAAATGCAGCGGGCGATGGAAACGCCAGCGTGCTGTATTCCAGATCCGCCAGAGTTTCTGCAGTGCTGTCTTTGCGGACCACAATAATACCGCGTATGGATTTGTCTTTTTGCTTTGCCAGCGCCTTGTAGCCGGGCGCCTTGTTGTAAACCGTAAAATGATACGGGTTCATGTAAGCGAAGTCGTATTCACCCTGCGCCAGGCGTTTCTCGAACGTTGGTATATCCTTGGCGGTGACAAGCTTGAGGTTCAGTCCGGTGTCATTGCTGATCTGGCGAATTATCGGCCCCCACAGACGAGCAATCTTTGCTGCTGATTGCTGTGGGACTATGCCGAAGGTGTACTCGCGCGAGAGTGCCGGGGTGCTTAACAGAAGTGAAAAAATGAGAACGGTGGAGGTAATCAGGGCTTTCATAGAAATCCATTTCGTTTAATGCCGCAGCCATTAGCGGCAGTGATATGGAGTTATTTAGAGTGGCCGTGCGAACGACGATGCCTTGACCTGTGGTCACTTCGCATGTTGGTGATGTATAACCGAGTAGTGATCAAGTGGCTAACCGGATGGCCGATACGGAGCCCCGAGTGATGGTCGTAAAATTGCTGGCTTTTTATACGACAACGTACTGCACTCGGTTCCCCGCGCCCTCATCATCTGGGCCACCTCGCTCAAGAGCTCTCACAAGGGATGTGAATGTTCAATGCTTGCTGAAAAAATCGAAGAAACCCCTGATAACCAACCGGAATCAGAGCCATTAAAAGGACGCATACTGTGCGTTGATGATGAGTCGCAGATTCTTATGTCTTTGAAGCGTGTGTTTCGGCGATCCGGTCATACCGTATCCACCGCTAACACTGCCGCTGACGGATTGGCATATTTGTCGGAAAATCAGGTCGATATCGTTATTTCTGATATGCGCATGCCTGAAATGGACGGGCACCACTTTCTGGCCGAAGTGGCCAGACTCTATCCGAAAACGGTTCGTATGCTGCTGACCGGCTACTCGGATATGGAGTCAACCATTGGTGCAATTAACGATGGCAGCATATTTCGTTACATCGCCAAGCCCTGGGATGATACCGATCTGCTGATGAGCGCACAGCGCGCACTTGAAGTGAAGCATCTGCGTGACGAGCGAAACCGGCTTACCGAGCTGACGAAGAAGCAGAATCAGGATTTACAGGATCTGAACAAGTCGCTTGAAGCCAAAGTTAAAGAGCGTACGGCAGAGCTCGAGGCTTCCAAACTGGAAATTGAGCGTGGTTATGTTGATTCTATAGCCGTGTTCAGTCGTATCATCAACATGCGTGAAGGTGAATCATCGGCGCATGGTGAACGCATTGTCAAGGCAGCAAGCCTCGTTGCAGAGAAGCTGGAGCTGAGTGAAACACAAAAGAAAGACCTGCATTATGCGTCACTGTTGCATGATATTGGGAAAATTGCACTGTCTGATGATTTGTTGCAAACGCCCTATGAGCAAATGGATGACGAGCAAAGAGAACTGTTTCAGCAGCACACAACCAACGGTGAAGCGCTGCTTGTAACACTGCCTCCATTGCACGGCGCAGCAGCGATTATACGCTCCTACCATGAGCACGTTAACGGTAGCGGGTATCCCGATCGGCTTAAGGGTGATGATATTCCGATTGAATCGCGGATATTACTGGTGGTGAGCGAGTATGAATTGCTGATGTCTGGCATGCATGCTGGCAAGCAGATAGATGCCACCGCTGCGAGTAAGTACTTAGTCTCACACTCAGGCATACGCTATGATCAGGCAGTTGTGGAAGCGTTTCTCACCATCAACAAAGGTTTGGCGAAGGCGCGGTCGGTGCAGAAGGAAATGATCCTGAATATCGACAATGTTGAGCCAGGCATGATATTGGCGGAAGATGTTTATTTGCGAGAAAATGTACTTATGCTGCGTAGCGGCCAGGTACTGACTGCGACCTTTATTGCTAAGTATAAGTCGTTGAAAAAAGGCAGCAGTGATTCGCTGATGTTGAAGATACGGACTTAGTTGTTGGGTGGGTTATGTTGTCGA
>CAYMFQ010000301.1:0-6302 GCA_964389335.1 uncultured Granulosicoccaceae bacterium | reverse complement strand
AACTAGAGTTCAGCGCATGAACTGGATTTGTGCGTAAACTTAAAATGCGTCCGCGTACTACATTACTTGTACAATCTCGAGATGGGAGGACAACCCCGTTGCACGAACATGTCACTTGTGTGTGTCTCGATGCTATTTATCATCCGGTCGTAACCCAAGCCCCATGCAGTTGGCGTAATAGGTAACTGTGGCAGGCCAGTCGGCAAACACACCAATCACACCAACGTCTTTCGCCAGCACATCAAGCAACTGCAGCGCATCACCGTCGTTGTTTGTTAAGTCTTTTATGGTTTGATAATACCAGCCACCACCGGTGGAGAGAGGCCCCGAGCGTTCAAGCGTCCACGCAATTAACTGCAGGCCTGCTGCCCGGGCTTCCTTCGCATATACCGAAGGTACGATCTCCCCATTTTTTGAAGCAACAAGCATCCACAATGGCGGCGCCAGTACCTTTACCCCCCTGTCTACCAGTGCGCGCATACTCGGTTTATAGGTGGAAGGACGGGTATGATCAAAGCCTCTCCTCGAATAGCGTCCATCGAGATACACTGCCTGCTGTCCAAAGTCAGGCGCACTCGCAATCCAGTACTCGATATCGTCGAGGTTAAACGACTGTGGCCACACGTGAGATGCGGGAACATTTGCCGCCTTGTATTCGTTGATCAACTGTTGCGCATAGTCCTGCTGCGTGTAGTCTCCCTGGTAAGGCATATCAACGGCGGGTGCCTTAAGCTCCGGTGTCATACGCGCGCCAAGCGACTTAAACAATTCGATGCTTTCGGCATGAGTCAGCAATGTCCCTTTGCCGGCATATAGATCTGTGCGCCAGCCAGCAGTGCCGTCGAGATACTCACTAACCGATTGTGCCTTGCTGTTAGCCGCATCCATTTTTCCCTGTAACCGTCGAAAATCCGCAAGCGTAATATCACTGGTGCAACATTGTGCGGTGGCTTTACTTACTACATTGCCGGCATCGTTCAGCACTGCAGGCTTAAACGGCACGGAACACTTCACGGCCAGTTCCGGAATCGCCAAAATATTGGTCGTGGTATGCAGGTCACATTGGGAATGCCGGCACACCAGTTCCCGATCACGAGTGAAGGTGACATCGCACTCTAGAACACCAGCCCCCATTCGCGATGCCGCGATGTACGACTCCCTTGTATGTTCCGGAAACTGCAGCGGTGCCCCGCGATGGCCGATAACGAAATCGCTGCGAACAAAAGGACCATCCGAGCACTGCCGTAGTTGCTCTTTTAAAGGTCCTGCATCCATATCGTCGACAAGAAAATAGGGCCTCGGGCCCAATTGGGCGGCATGACCTTGCTGTATCAGTAAAAGAAACAAAACAGCAATAGTTAATCGTGTGCGCATTGCACCTTCCCACAGTGTTGTGAGAACTGAGCATAAGCCGTTTCTATTTACTGTCAATGACAAACGCCATTACACACTGCGTGGAAAAATCCGGGCACCGCGAGTGTGCTGGATTACCCTGAAAGGTTCGTTGATATGATCACGTAATAATGACACCCTGCCACGAGAAACACTGGTGTACACTGGCACTGTCAACAGGCAGCAAATACCGCGGCCAAATTTACACATGGCCGCGGCTCGTATTACGCTAACTTTCGGCTTTTTCTGATAAATCCTCCATAGTCCAGTCAAATATATCTGCATCAAAACTGCTCAGTGCAAACTCAAATCCCTCTGTTTTCGCCTTAAGATTGGAAGCGGTCTCAGTTTCGCCTTCTACGTCTATGCGAACCCATAGCGGTTCCTCGCTGTCGGTACCAGCAAAGGCAGCAAGTGTCACAACCGTACCGTCTGTCAGGATGGATTGAAGCACACTTTCGCTCTCGACAGGAGAAGAAGTTTCGACAGGATTTCTAACATCATCGAAATCAAGTGATTCAAACAACGCGACAACACGGCCCAGTTTATCGTCCGCCTGAACACGCTCACCAAGCAGCTCAGGATCGATAGATAACTTTCCGTCGCTGCCTTGCATTGAGATCACCTGGCCTTCTGATGTGGTAAGTGAAGCGCTGGAAATTTCCTCTGCCTCCACTTCAACCAATCGGTTGTCGAACCATCCTCTCCGACTGGTGGGCGGGTCCAAACGACCGTGCACTAACCAGCTGGCATCCTCGTCACCGCGTCTGACAAACTGGCCTCCAGTAACACCGCCAAGTGTGTAGTCGCGCTCACCCGCGACGACATGAGCAAGCTTATTGCCGTCTTTGTTCGCCAGAACAATTTCATGGCCTGCGCCTTCATCTGCGGTGGCGTCAGCAAGTTGCAGGTCGCGGTGTCGTTCGGGGTCAGTGGTTTTCGCCTCCGCGATCTGAGCCAGCGTCATACCACTCACGAGCGCCTTCAACGGCTCCAGGTCAACAGGGTAACCTGAGTTCGCATCGACAAACTTTCCATCGCGAAGCTCTATGCCGAATTCAAAATCGCCGTGGCGAATAGATAACTTCGCAACATCAGAAGCCGACGACTCCAGGTTTGGGAACAACCGATCACCGGCGGCCGCAAAAGCAGGTGCGCCACCACCGGTTAGCAGGCTTCCAGCAGCGGCAAGAACGGCTATTCCGGTTACACCCGCGAGTATGAGAAATGATTTCTGTCTCATGTTGTAATCTCCAAGGGTTAGCAGTTAAGCAACAGTTTTTACAGGCACACGTCTGGTGGGCCGCCGCAGTGCAAAGAACAGCGCCACGACCGCCGCAAGAAATGGCACAATGCCAACATTCATCGTTGTGACACTGGCCTGCAGCGTTTCTACATCACTGCGAAGGTCATACTGAACCTGGCGCAGTTCGGCACGCGCTGCCAACAAATCAGCTCGCAGATTTTCTGCTTCAGCAACCATTTCAGCACTGACCAGAACGGAGCCTTCTTCGCTTTGCGGTGCAAGCTCTCGAAGCGCAGTTTCGGTTTCGGCAATCCGGTCAAGCAACGCCTGCTCGGTTGCTCGGTACTGCGCCTCTGCTTCGCGCTCCATTTGATCGATACGTGTCAGCGGTCTCCAGTCCACGGCTCGACCACGTAGATCGGCTAATGCGGTACCACCGGCCATTTGTTCCACTGCATTGAGCAGGAAGTCGCCGTTGTTAGCAAATGCCTGAGGTATTTGCGCACCAAGAATGCTTCGGTTCTGTATCCAGTTCCGATCCATCAACATGTCCGCATCCCCGGACAACAACACGTTGGCATCCGTGGTCTGTGCAATATGATCGGTGGACCATGTGGATGCTTCGGGTTTGCCGTCTGGAAACGCACTGACAACGGTGCCACTCAACCGTGCTATGACGGTTGGCGGTGCCTCGGCCGACTCGCCGCTTGTAAGTATATCGCGAGGATCACTGAACTGATCTGCAGCGGCATCAGCGCTGGCGACGACAGCTTTATTCGACAGTGTCGCGAGAGGTAGCAGCGTTGGGCCGTCTTCAACAGCACTGAAGCTACCCGCGGTTGTCATCACCAGCGCCGACAGACGCGCGAGTGCCGGTGTATCCTGATCAAGTGCTGTTGAGTCCAGCCTCAACCAGGCAGGGTTACCCACTTGTGCCTGCCGACCTCCGACGCGACGGGTCGTCGCCAGTGCATACGCAGGGTCAGCTACTGCATTCGTGGCGTCATACTGAACGCCCCATCCCTCGAACAGGGCTTGCAAGCCTGACGAAGCATCAGATGCTGGCACACCTCGTGGCTCTACCTGAGTCTCGGCATGAGGATCAACAAACGCCATCAGTGCGCCTCCGCTCATTACCCACTGATCCAGTGCATACATAGTGACTTCAGACAGACCTTGCGGGTGAACAATGGCTACTACCCTGGTACCATCAGGGAACTCATTTACGTCCCCAGACAACACTTCAACATCGTAAAGCTCGCGCAGCATAGCCAGGCTTTGCTGTGGTGCGCCACCGGCCATGGGGTTGCCGGCCAGCCCAATACCGTCCAGCAACGCCACCTTCGGTTTAACCGGTTGCCCAAGCTCTGCGACTAAACGCGTAAGATCATATTCCAGCCAGGCTTCTCTGTCCGGTGCAAAAACCGGTATGTTAGATCGGCCATCAGTTGAATTGGTAGCTGCCAGTCCGAAGAACATTGGCTCAGACGCACCTTGCAGGGAAATGCGATTGATGCCGAATCCGACCGCCCTGTCTTCTTCATTGGAGAAAGGCTCAGGGTTGATCACCTCAAGCGTTATATTGTCAGACTTTCTTGCGTAGGTATCCAGCATGCCCTTTACTCGATCAGCATAGGACGACAGTTGTGGGGCTGCCTCAGTCAAACCGTCCGACAGATAGAACCGCAGGTGCAACGGCTCATCCAGTTCAGATAACAATGTTTGCGTGCCTTCAGACAGTGTCCACACCTGCTTCTCTGTGACATCCGCTCGAAATCCATCGAGTACTCTTGAAGCAAACATGTTGACTGTTACAAAGAGCACTGCACACAGTGCGATCGAAAAGCCGATGAGCCGACGGCGCGGCTGACGGCTGACCCAGTTGGTCATAGCATTTATCCGTTCCATTGTCATTGTGCCTTTTTGAGTTCAATAAGAAATGTGTTTATAAACAGGGACAGTACAATCAGTGAACCGAAGAAAAATACGGTAGGCAGTTCAATCAAGCCCTGTGTAAACCGCTGGAAATGCTCAAGTATGGAAAGTGCGGCAACACCATCAGTCAGCCAATACGGTGCCCAGCCACGTATCGCCCCAAGGACAAGATCCAGCCCGGCTGTGACCAGTAGAAAAGTTAAGATGGCGGCAGATATAAATGCGATCACAGGATTTTTAGTCAGGGCGGAAATACACGCCGCAATAGCCAAAAATGCACCAGCCATCAGGAAGGTGCCCAGATAGCCCGCGGCGATAACACCATTGTCCGGGTTACCCAGCCAGCTGACTGTAAACCACAATGGCCCGGTCAACGCGAGTGCAACGGCAGTAAATGCCCAACCCGCCAGAAATTTACCGACAACGATTGCCCACGGTTGTACCGGCATAGTCATCAACAATTCAACGGTGCCAGTCCGTCTTTCATCCGCCCACAATCGCATACCAATGGCGGGTAACAAGATTAAGAACAGCCAAGGCATCCAGGTGAAAAACGACGCCATGTCTGCGCTGCCTCTGGCAAAAAAGCCGGAAACGAAGAATGTCATCGCACCGGACAATGCCAGAAAGACAACCAGGAATATTGCTGCGAGGGGTGTCGCGAAATAGGCACGGAATTCACGGCCGAACACGACACCTACTGAAGAGAGCGCACTAGTCATGATTTTCAGTCCTCTACTGTGTTAGTGAAGTCTTGTGGTTACATCTCGAAACACGTCTTCAAGGCGTGGTCGCCAAAGGCCGACTTCTTCAATAGGCAACTCCACTGATTTGAGTCGACTGACGAGTTCAGCAGTGTCGTGTGAATCGTGTTGGTAACGGAGTAAAAGGCGAGTCGAGCCGTTAATACGCTCCATCACTTCAAGGTCTGCCCCGTCGACAATTGGTCTGATTTTTTCAACAACTGCCCGTTCTTCTGGAGAGCCGACTCGTACATGGATGGCGCGGCCATTCTGCCCGCGCTCAAGCAGGTTGTGCGGAGTCTCGTCAGCAACGACTTTACCGTTTGCGATGATCACCGCGCGCGAGCATATCGCTTCAACTTCTTCCAGGATGTGGGTCGATATGATGATGGACTTATTCGGTGCAATCTCCCGAATGAGATTTCGCATTTCGTGCTTCTGATTCGGGTCAAGGCCGTCGGTCGGCTCGTCGAGCACGAGCACCTCAGGATCGTGAATGAGAGCTTGAGCGATACCCACCCGCCGACGATATCCCTTCGACAAGGCTTCAATTGGCCGTGACCAGACTTCCTTCAGCCTTACACGTTCCGCCATTTCCGCGAGGCCATTATTGAGGTCTGACTTTCTCAGTCCACGCATTTTGCCGCAGAATTTCAAAAAGTCTGCCACAAGCATATCTCCATACGCCGGAGCACCTTCAGGTAGGTATCCGATGCGCTGCTTCGCTTCCATGGGATCTTGCCAGATATCGTGGCCATCTATCACAGCGGTACCACCATCGGGCTCGAGAAACCCTGTGATCATTTTCATTGTTGTCGATTTACCGGCTCCGTTCGGACCGAGGAATCCGATGACCTCTCCTTTTGAGACATCGAGAGAAACGCCATCTACCGCGGTCATGTCACCGAAGCGCTTTTTTAGCTCTTTCGCTTTAACGTGCATGATCTCTATCCATTTTCGGGCTAGCGATGTTAATTGTATGCTAG
>CAYMFQ010000300.1:0-6328 GCA_964389335.1 uncultured Granulosicoccaceae bacterium | reverse complement strand
GCATACTCAAAACGCAGAACACATCATGGCACCCAGGGTTGAAATTTATGGCACCAGCTTCTGTCGGCATTGCCTTGCCGCACGCCAGTTTCTGGATTCAAAGCAAATCGACTACACCGAATACCTTATTGACCTGATGCCACTGGAGCGCGCAGAAATGCTGCGCCGTTGCGGTCGTAAGAAAGTACCTCAAATCCTGATAAATGATGCGCCCATCGGCGGTGACGAAGACCTGATGGCGCTGGACGCCTCTGGCGAACTGGATCGATTATTGGCCTCTTCATGACGGTTTAAGCATCATGAAAACAAACCACGACAGTCAGCCTTCCTTTTGAGCGTACCAGCAAACGCAGAAGAGGATTCCCGTCCGAACTGAGCACTGTCTTCTGACCCGCGCAACGTAATAAATTAAACGCCGGCACCACCGCCGAAAGGTTGCGACGGGTCACCCACTGCCTGCAGCACACCACTGGCCGGATCACGGCTAACACCGGAGGGACAGGCGTAGCGCTTCGGGAACACCTGTAGTGGCTCAATACTTACATTGCTCTTTGCCTGTAGTCCGCTGATTACATCCTCACCGAGGCGCGGGTCCGCCGCGACGTGGCCTTCACCATCAACATCGATGCGCGCTGCGTTGATGGCCTGCTCCAGTGTCAGACCAAAGTCGAGCATTAGTGCAGTAATCATTGCGGTGCATGGCACGATATAGTTTGCACCACTCGCCCCTACCGCAAAAACTGATTGATCATCGCGCGTAGCCACAACCGGACACATGTTACTTGCATTGATACGCTTACCACCTTCCATGCTGGTGGGATAACCGCCGCGCGGATCAAAGTAGGATACGGCGTTATTCATTAACAACCCGGTCTGTGGCAACAACACCCCGGCACCGAAGCGGTCGAGTAAGGTATAGGTCAGCGCCACCATGTTTCCGTCTCGATCAACGGTTGACAGGTGACTGGTGCAGCCACCCATTTCAGTGGTGCGACCGATGCGTTGATTGTGGCTACGCCATGCCTGCTTCAACGCGTCAGCGTAAACCGACCAACTGTCAGGCCCGGGGCCCGTGCATGGCCCCGTGTCGAGATTCTCTGCAATGAATTGTAGTGTTTCTATCAGACGTGGCCCGCCGCTGGTTGGCCCCGCAGTGTGCACAGTCACACCACGGTGGACCGATGACAGCGCCGGTGACTCAATGACCCGATAGTCAGTCAGATCATCCGCTTCAATGCGGCTGCCACCGGTGTTTAAATCTGCAACCAGTTGACTGCCAAGCGCACCACCGTACAGTGCATCAGCGCCATCCGCAGCGAGCGTTTTCATGGTGCTGGAAAGAGCCGGCATGCGCAGCGACTGGCCAGGCTGCAATGGCACCCCGTGCGGCAAAAACTGCTCGCTGGCTGCAGCATCTTTTAACAGATTGCTCGCTGCCAGCGCTATCTGCATCGTCGTAAACCAGTTAACTTCAACACCCTGCTCCGCCGCAGCGACAGCAGGCTTAATCAGTGTATCCAGCCCTTTTGAACCAAACCGCTGCAGTGCTGCGGCGAACCCTTTGACTGCACCGGGCACTGCCACAGCGCGGTAACCAACACTATTGCGGTTTTCCACAACACCCGGGAAGCCCATGATGTTTGCCGGTGTGTCGGGGTCGAGTGGATAATCTGCGCGGTTTATTCGCTGTGGCAGCACACCCTGGAAATCAAATACCGTAGCGGATTTCGATGCAGCATCCCACACCACCATGTAGCCACTGCCACCAATACCGCACATCCATGGCTCAACCACACCAAGCATCAACGCGGTAGCCACCGCCGCGTCTACCGCGTTACCGCCGCTGGCCAGCACATCAGCGCCACAGGCAGCAGCCTGTATATGCTGTGCGGCAACAGCACCTTCGGATGAGCTAACTGCGTTTTTGTACAGCGTCCATTGTTCGGGTTGCACGTGCTGTCCGATGATCTGTTGAGCGACTATTCGGGGCTTTGCGCCATGTCGTAGCTGCGCACCGAGACTGGTTGCGCCGACTACTCTCGCACTATGGTGACGCTATCGCCACTGATGGCTGCACTGACACCATTGATATCGAACGTGGTGTCGTCCGCAACGGTGCGCAGTTTTACCAGGTATTCACCCGTCGCCGACATATCATAACTGTCCGACAAACTGGTCACAATTTCGCGCCGCTCTCCTGCACTGAGGGTAAGGTAATCAGCATCAGTGGGCGCAGCGCGCTTAATCATGATGCCCTGATACTGAAGCGTGTCACCATTGAGTGTTATGTCGAAAATGTCTGCCGTAAGCTCGCCTTCGAGCGGTGTTTGCCACGGCAAAATTTTGATCGAATCGGCGCTGTTGTTTTCAATATAAAACAGCACTCTGGCACTCTCGTCAGCGTTGATCACTTCGGCCACTGAACGCAAGCCGGTTTGCAGTCCGGCGGCTGATTCTTTTTGATTCATGGTATCCGCAAAACAACCGTATAGCATACAGGTAGCGAGTACCAGCGCTGAGCGAATGATCATCTTCTGCGCCCGCAACTCTGGCATGCCACTTTATAAAGCCGTAGTGCGACAGCGCGGCCACGGTAGGTTCGTATTATCAAGGCCAGTAACGCGACCAGCCACATAGCTATGCTTACAGAGCCGCCGTTGTCGGAACTGGCACTGCTTTCAGCACTGGCCTCGTCGTCGGCACCGGTACCGGCATTACCGCCGCCGCCCTGCACCGTAACCACCGAGGAGCGTGCCACGATACGAAAATCTGCAGCCGTGTAACCAAAAACCTGCACTATGACTGTGGGCAGTGCCTCGACATTGCACACATCAACCGGTGCCGTTGTGGTTGATTCACACACAGCACTTGCATCATTTACGTCTCGCCTGATGTATAAATCTGCATCGCCGCTAACACTGGTCAGCTCAATGGACTCGGCACCGCTGACAGTAAAAAACCGGGACTGCTGCTGACCCAGCGAACCGGATTGTTCAACATTCAGAGACAGCGTTGCGATACCGTTGCCACCGCCGGCCGCAACAATAGGAAGCGCTGGCGTATTCTCCGCAAAGTATTCGTAGTTGTCCGCGTTAAACACTGCCTGATCCGGGTTGTCGATGGCAAGCTGCCTCGAGTCTGTCTGACCGTATTGAAAATCAAATGTACCGATCACCTCATTGAAATGAGACAGTTCATGAATAATGGTGCCGGCGCGCGAGTCTCTGCCATTTTCGGTGGTAGTCCAGAACACCGGGCACAGATTAATTTCGAACGGGCGTGTGCGATTAATAAAGGCAAAAGTCTGCGCGCGTGTGCAGCCACATACGAAATCTATTTGCGTGTTCTCAAGCGTCGACAGCAGATTGTCGTAGCCGGTGCGGACGATATTAAAACGTGTATCGCTGTATTGCCCGAACCACTCAAGATAGCGCGGCGAACTGGCACGCTGCGCCACATTGAGACTGCCGAGCGCAATTACTGAGGTTCGTGCGATGTTCTCCGCCGATAACAGCGCTGACTGCAACACGGATTGTTCGCTGGCCGAACACTCATTAAAACCTGGCGCAACCGCTGCACGAGTTGCGGGTGGCACCTGCAAATTAAGATCGACAGAATTGGATGCTAAAGCCGCACGCAGCAGTTTTGCGCTGACCGGCCCGGACTGTCCAGACACTTCATCGGCGGGCAGATAGCTGATAACACCACGATACTGCACCCGATAAGTTGATTCGATGTCCACCGCGTAGTAACTGGCCAGCCGGGTACGAGCACTGATCGACTGACCGGATTCAATGATAACGAAGTGCGCGGGCAGCGGGTCTGCACGTTTAAACAACAGACTGTTGTAAGGCAGTTCATAGTCGAGACCCGGCAGTACCTCGGTATCGCGAATGCTGAAGACGTCAGCATCAAGTGAATCGCCAAACGGTGTGCGCCATGTCAGCACAGCAATGGCGCTATCGCTGCTGTTGTGCAGGGTGCTGATCACGGACTGATCATCCGCACTCAATTCAAGCTGAAGAGCCTCAGTCTGCTGAGACCCAGATGCCTGAGACCCGGACAGCAGAGTTGCATCTGCCGGCGCTGTCTGCGCATGCAATGCCGGCATAGAAAACAGCAAGGCAATAAGCAGGCAACATAGATTGCCGAGTCTATTCGACAGAATTCCGACAGCTACTACGCCGTCGCTCCGATCAGTTTCGGGCATGGGGGTGATTTTCCAGCCAGCCATTAATTTCGTGCACCGGATATAAAGTCGAATTTATAAACTATATTCACTGGAGACAACAACCCTTCAGCAGTGTGCCCTGATTAGCGCTTGCGTACAGCTGCCGCAACCTCTGCAGGATATATGAATTTCCAACACGCCGTCGCTCGCTTCAGGCGTACTTTTATTACCGCGCATGTCCGACAGCTACCAGCGGCTTTATGCATTATAGCCCTGCCGTCCCTCACACTGATCGACACCTCGTTCGTAAGCCCTGATTTGGTCGCCATCGCCCCGGCCAATGCCAGTCACACCCTGGAAACGGGCCCTGCGACGACCCGGTTGCCGGTAAAGCCTCAGGCACAGGCAATTACTCCGCCGCGCAATGATGGGGCTACCGACCAAACGCTGGCTGACCGTACGGTAGCCACAGTCCTGCCGTTTCAGGGCGATGAGAGTGAGCCGAGCGATCCACGACGGGATCAACAGTGGAGTTTCTTCGACACCACCCACTATAAGGGAGCCGCTGCTTTATTCGCGGCGCAGCCACACAGTTTAGGAATTAATTCCGTCATTGTCGCTGTGGTGGATTCGGGTGTCATGCTGGAGCATGAAGACCTGCAGGTAGCCCCCGGATACGACTTCGTCAGCGTGGCACGCGTCGCCAACGACGGCGATGGCCGCGACGACGACCCGTCCGATCCCGGCGACTGGGTTACTGCCGAGGAGATCACAACCGACCCGATCAGCGACGGCTGCGGAGCCACCCCCAGCAAATGGCACGGCACGGCCGTCAGCGGCATCATCGGCGCTATCAGCAACAACCAGCGCGGCATCAGTGGTGGTGCACCTTCGGTGCTGCTTTTACCGGTGAGGGTGACCGGCAAATGTGGCGGATATATCAACGATCTGGTGGACGGTGTCCGCTGGGCTGCCGGCCTGCCGGTCAACGGCGCACCTCGTAACCACAATCCGGCGCGAATCATTAATCTGAGTGTTGGCTTTCCCGGCGAGTGCCCGGCCGCACTGCAAAGCGCTATCAACGACGCCACCAGCGCCGGTGCGATACTCGTCGCCGCCGCAACAAACAGCGGTGCCGTACTCGACGAACACCCGCAGGCCCCGGCCAACTGCAACCAGGTGATTACGGTCGGTGCTGTCCTGCGCAACGGCAATCTGGCTTATTACAGCGCCAGGGGCCACGATGTGAGTCTGCTGGCGCCCGGTGGGTCAGCGGCTGACGGCATCATTACGACACAAAACAACAGCACCACCTCCCCATCGGCGGAAAGCGGCTACGGCTTTCATTTTGGCACCAGCATGGCTGCCGCGCATGTCAGTGCCGCGCTCGCAACGCTGCTGACCATCGAACCGACACTGAGCAACGACCATCTGCAACAACTGGTGCTGCAGTCCGCACTCAACAAAGACAACATCGAAGGCTGCGCCGCCCGGCAGTGTGGTGCCGGCAGGCTCAACGCAAGTGGGGCTGTGGCCCTGCTCTCCCAGTCAGACGGCCTGCCCCCATCCGTTGCAGTTGCCGACGATGAACCAACCGTGGCAGCTGCCTCAACAACCTCCGGCACAACTGGCAATGTGGCAGACGCGGGTGGCGGTGCCGGGTCACCCGGCATTACCTGGGTGGTGTTGCTGCTTATCAGCGCCGTGCACAGACGCCGGCACAGTTAAACCGACCCGGAATATTCACGGTATACAGGCTCTAATGTAAACAGACCGTGCTCGCGAGCACTGTTGTTTGACGATATAATTTCCGCACGGTAGTTCATGCCATTGTGGGAAAACATTGAAAGATCTGACACCAGCGAGAGACACCCTCGACCCAATAGAAATCGCTTCACGAGACGAGATCTCCGCCTTGCAGTTGCAACGCATGAAGTGGTCTCTGAAGCACGCTTACGACAATGTGCCGTTTTATAAAAAGGCCTTTGATGACGCCGGCGTCGCCCCTTCTGATTTGCAGTCGCTTGAGGACATCGCGAAGTTTCCGTTTACCGTCAAAAGCGATTTGCGCGACAACTATCCATTCAACATGTTCGCCGTTCCGCGTGAACAGGTAGCTCGGATTCATGCATCGTCAGGCACCACTGGCAAGCCGAC
>CAYMFQ010000299.1:0-6343 GCA_964389335.1 uncultured Granulosicoccaceae bacterium | reverse complement strand
AAGAGCGGGTAGGCACACAGTGTCAGACGCTGTGGTCTTCAATGTAAACAATAAAGTAATTCTCTCAACACACAAACAGAGGTAAGCCATGCTGCCAATGGGAACTATCGTCACGGTCTGCATGTTGATTGCGCTGATCTTTGCAAGTGACCTGCCGGTGCTTAATCTCACCAGTAAACTGCCGCTGATATTGCGCCGCGTGGTGGCGTTTATCGTTCTCGCTGCGGGTTGCTGGAACCTGTTCTGGCACGCACTTCGTCACCTGACAGAGTTCTGGGGGTTAATGGCACTGGTGTCCGGTGCGTTGATGATTGTTGCTTCCACTTATATCGCCTCTGTGGCACCACCCTGGTTACAGCGTGTCAGGCCGGTGGTACTGGTTGCGTTGTTACTGTGCATGCTGAAGTATGCACACACGATCTATAACCTGTAGTCGCAAAAAAAGCCCGGTCCAAACGGACCGGGCCTGACCGCTGCAACGCCCGTATCGCGCAGCGGTCACTTGCACAACGGTATATCAGGCATCCGGCGTAATGGTCACTCGAATAACCTGACCGTTTAACTCAACTGACTTGCCTTTACCTGCCAGACTACCCACTGTACCGGTTTCGTCGATACCGGTATTGGGTGCCGGCTGACGCGGCGCCTGGTTAGGACCAGTGCCCGGCTCTTCATCAAGCTCTGTTTCAGTTTCCCACAATGTCAGTCGATCAGACACGTCGCCACTGACTGGCTGGCCGTTTTCAAACAGACTGATGCTGTCGTCATCGGCATCGGTGGTTGAGTAGAACCAGTCGTTTGACTGTACGAACATCGTCGCAATGGCCAGTCGGTCACCCGGTGCAGCGCTGAAACTAAACTGATAGGAACCACCCGGAAAGATCGGACCGGGGCTGTCGTCACCAACCGGTGTGTTAAACACAACTGAGCCTGGAACTTCTGCAGGGAAACCTGACGCATCACCGTCTTCTGCCAGCGCTTCAAGCGAAGTTCCGGCTGGTGCCCGCGGGTCAAGCAGCGGGTTGCGGTCTGCGCGATGTACGATATAAGCACCCGGTGACAATGGTACTGCCACGGAACCCTGCGACGTCGGCAGTGTCTGGTCGTTGGATACATTTTCAATCGTTACGGTAAACATGGTGCCACCGATCTGACCGCGTACCTCACCGGCAGGGTTAGCTTCAGTGTGCACATTAAAGTACAGGCCCGCAGTTTCAAGTGCTGCAAGGCTGTCAACGTCAAGCGTATCGTTGGGGACAGTCGTCCACAGCGCCTGGTTTTCCGCATCCTGAGAGAGGCCAACCGCCACAGGTCCGTTGGTACCGGCTTCGCCCTGGTGGATGTGCACCATAGTGACCGGCTCCTGCAGATCAGTGGTTACGTTAGCCCAGATCGCACCGTTGTCAGCATTGACGGTCAGCACACCAACAGCTGTGCCACTGGCGTTAACAGCAGGCACTTCCTGTGCACCCGTCAGTGTGGTGCGATACACCTCGATGTTAGATGGCAACACCTGCCCTCGAACTTCACCAGCGGGGTTAGCCTCAGTATGCACATTCAGATAAGTGCCACCGTTTAACAGCATTTGTAATTGTTCTGATGTCAGCACGGTATCGGCCGGAACGGTCCATACCTGTCCGTCATCACTGCCATCAAGTCCAAACAGCACCGGACCGTTGGTACCGGCAAAGCCTGCGTGCAGATGTGCCATGGTTGGCGCACCGGTAAGACCAGACACACTCAGGCTACCGCTTATCGCTCCGCTGTCATCATCAACCACAAGTGCCGCCGAGGCAGAAGCACCCTCAACGCTAATCGACGGTACTTCCTGTGCCGGTGACAGACTTACGTTTATGGTGTTTTCCTGAGCTTGTGGCGTTTCATCACCCGCGTCCGTGTTGTTGTCATCACTGCTGCTGCAGGCAGCAAGTGACAATACAGACGCCAGTAACAGGGAACGGTACAGACCCGGTTTATAGTGCACTGATTGTTTAAACATGTGTTTTCCTTTGTCTAAAAATGATGTGTGGTTTGTTAGTGAATAAAAATTAAAAATATTTTTGTTGTCGCCTGTACTGTGTTTATCCTGTCCCGCGACCCGCCGTGATACTTTCGTGATAATCAGGCGGCCAACAGCATATTTGCCAGCAACGCGATAATTGACTGCGCCATCTGTCAGGCGTTCCCGCTAAAACTCCGCAAAGAATCGAAGCTGACATGCAGTTTTTTCGATGGAATAAAAACTCAGATAACGTGTTAGCCAGTTAAAGGTTTACCTGCGACCGTGCTCATTGGTTACCGTATAGGTCAGCCGCACTGTTGTTTTGTTTGAATTAAATGATCAACATGATAGATTTCGCCGATGCCCAACCTGCCCACTGTCAGACAACTTCGCTACCTGGTCGAACTGCACAACACGCTGCACTTTCGCAAAGCGGCGGATGCGTGCTTTGTTACACAGTCGGCATTTAGCGCGGCCATCAAAGAACTGGAGAGCAACCTGGATGTTTCACTGGTGGAGCGCAGTAATCGCGCGGTCGTGTTTACTGATGTAGGGCTTAGAGTGGTTGAACAATCGCGTACTGTGCTGGGCAACCTGCGCGAGATACTGGAACTGGCACAGGTCGCACAAACGCCTTTCAGTGGCGAGCTCAGAATAGGAATCATCCCGACCATTGCACCGTTTGTGTTGCCGCATGTCCTTACCTCGCTACAGCAACAGTTTGCGGATATTGAGTTTTCGATCACTGAGGATAAAACCCGCGCAATACATCAGTTGTTGCTAAACGGGGAACTGGATCTGCTGTTGCTGGCGCTGCCATATGAACTGGCCAACACGGAAGTCACGGTACTGTTTGATGATCCGTTTTTACTGGCATACAAAAACGGCTCCCGTCACCTTGCTGCAAACAGGGACAAACACACAGACGTGCAGCCGCCGCAAGTCGATCAGTTACCAGAAAATTCGATACTGCTGCTTGATGATGGCCATTGCATGCGCGAGCAGGCACTGCAGTCCTGCGCAGTAAAAAACCGACGCAAGCTTCAGCGGCATGCTGCGCACAGCTTGCACGGATTGGTAAAAATGATTGACGCGGATGCCGGTGTTACGTTTCTGCCGCAGTTGGCACTTAATGCCAATATTCTGCACGGTACCGATGTTTGCACAAAACCGCTGCCGCAGGCGCATCGCAAGATTGGAGTGGCGTGGCGCAAGTCCAGCGCCCGTGAACACGAATTTGCGCGCATTGCCGACGTCCTGCGACAATGCCTCGTGGAATGAGAGAAATCAGTAACTGCGTGATGAAATAACGGGTTATAGGAATAACCGCAGGTAAACGACGACTACCGCTAAACGAGTTCGTGAACAACGCCTAACTCGCTGAAATCACCAACCATTAATTGTCATCACAGCGGCTGACATCTGTGCTGATGGCCGTAATGATGGTGTCGTCACGCCCGCGATGCAAACCAAACCGAACCCGTGGCTTGCCGGACTGGCTGAACGACTTACTCCACCACCACGAACCGGTGACTTTTAAACGGGGCTGACCCACCAGTCGCACCACGTCTTTAAGCGTCATGCCCACTTCGACATTTTCCGCCAGCCGCTGACCGGCTACCGTGCAGCTCGGATACTCTTTGGAGTAATCGAGCTCGGGCTTAACGTTCAAAACCGGTGTTGGAAAAGTTTCATCTTTACTGTGGCCACTTAACGATCCGAGTACGGTTTCCACAGTTGCGCAGCCTGACAGAGAAAACCCTGCCAGCAGTAATGCGAGCAACGCTCTTTTAAAACTATCCGTCATGGATAACAACCTCATTATTATTGTTGTAAGTATTTCGACTCTTGTACGACCTACCGCACTATCAAGATGATGCACGACACAATCATTAACTTCTATACGTATTTATACAGTGGTCCGCGTTTATCGCCGCGCATTCCCGGCGTATGTGGCGACACAGCCAGTGAAAACGGGGTCATCCCTAACTGACCCGGGCACAATGCGCATGCAAGAAAGTTGATTACCGATAATCAACCTGTTTGCCTGCCCTGTCTGATGCTGGCGCGCATATGCAGCAAGGCATTCCATCAATACAGTAAACTGCCAGCCGGTCCGAACTGCCCCAGCACACATGTCGATTATCCTCGATGGCCAAACCCTCGATCCACACAAGCTGAGTCATATCGCCGCTGGTGCAAGCGTAAAGCTATGCACTGACGGCCTGGCACGCATGGCACAAACGCGCCGGGTGATCGATGATGCGGTGGTAAACCGCACACCCGTGTATGGCGTCACAACCGGACTGGGGCCGCGCGTGGTAGACGCAATGCCCGATGAGTCGTTGCAGCAGTTTTCGCTTAACACTATCCGCGGCCGCGCCCATGGCGTCGGTGAGGCGCTGCCCCGCACTCAGGTGCGAGCAGGCATGGCAGTCAGAGCCAACACGCTGCTAATTGGCGCAGCCGGTGTGCGACCGGAACTGGCTGAACATATCGTCAACTGCATGAACGCCGACCTGGTGCCATTGATTCCACAGACCGGCACAATTGGCGTTGCCGACTTGACCTGGGGCGGCGCGCTGGGCCTGAGCCTGATTGGCGAAGGACACATGATCGACACCGACGGTCAGCGCATCGATTCGCTGGCGGCAATGACTGCAGCCGGTATCGAACCGTGGCAGCCCGGTCCGCGCGAGGGACTGGCGCTGGTATCCCACTCGACCATAACGGCCGGTGCCGCCGCCCTTGGGTGGGCGCAGATTCGGGGCTGCCTTGAGGCCGCACAAACTACAGCGGCGCTGTCGATGGAGGCATTTCGCTCAAATCTGTCGCCGCTCGATGAGCGTGTGCTATCGCTGCGCCCACAGCCGGGCCAGCAGGCTGCAGCGCGGGACCTGCGAGACCGGCTGCACGGTTCGATGCTGTTTAACGAAGGCACCGCAAGACGACTGCAGGATCCACTCAGTCTGCGTAATGTCGCACAGGTGCACGGTGCCTTGCTGGCCGCTCTGGATTACGCCTGCGACGCACTGCATGGTGAGCTCAACGGTGCCTCTGACAATCCGGCTGTAGTACCCGAAGCCAGGCTGATTCTGTCACACGGGGGCTATCTGCCTGCACACCTGTGCATCGCACTGGTAGCACTGACACAGGCGACCATTCATCTCGCCGCACTGCAGGTATCGCGTATCGGCAAGCTGATGTTCGAGCGTTTCACCGGACTGTCGAACGGACTAACACAGGCGGGTGCGGAAGGCGCCGGACTCGGCCCATTGATAAAACCCGCTGAGGCGTTGTATGCGGAGATCACCCAGCTGGCGGCGCCACCGCCGATCTATCCGGGTATTTCTGCCGATGGTCTTGAAGACGTGCAAACGCACACTGCCATCCCAACGAAGTCGCTGTTTCCAATCGCCACGCGCCTGCGTCAGCTGGCTGCGATCGAAGCCATAGTCGCTGCACAGGCGCTTGAATTGCGCGGACTGCAGACTCAACTGCCACAGCACCTGCAGCCGGTTTATGACACCATTCGCGCTCAGTGCCCGACAGTGCATCAGGATCGCCCGCTTGGCGGCGACATCGATGCACTGGCCAACTGCATCAATAACGGAGCGTTCGATCTTTGAAAGAACTTAGTCTGACCTACATCAACGGCGTTGATATCCGCGCGCTCGATCTGTCCAATGATGAAATTCTCGACGCTGTTGAATCAGCGGTGCATGCACAGGGCGAGCAACAAACGGTAATTGAACCACGTGTGCATCTGGTGCCGGAAAGCTCCGATAAGGGCCACTTCAATGTGCTGCGCGGCGTTGTGAAGCCATTGCATGTTGCTGGCGTCAAGGTGGTGGGCGACTTCGTCAATAACTATAAGCAGGGGCTGCCATCGGAGCTCGGTGTGCTGACGCTGTTCTGCCCTGACACCGGCGTGCCGCAGGCAATCATCGATGCCAGTGGCATCACCGATATGCGCACCGGTGCCATGACCGCGCTTGGCGCGAAGTACCTGGCGCGGCGCAACAGTGCATCACTCGGGCATATCGGTGCACGCGGCAGTGCCTACTGGAATGTGCGCCTGATTAATCACCTGTTTGATTTAAAGGAAATTCGGGTGCACTCACGACGCCCTGAAAGCCGCGAGGCATTTGGCGACAAGCTACGCGCAGACCTTGATCGCGACATCAACGTGGTCGACAACTGGCGCGACTGCCTCGACAGTGCAGACATCCTGGTCGAGGCATCGCGACTGCCGGAACCCCACCCGCACCTGCTGACAGAGTGGGTAAAGCCGGGCGCGTTGATTGTCCCCTACGGCACCATGAGCGCGGTGGAGTTTTC
>CAYMFQ010000298.1:2040-6351 GCA_964389335.1 uncultured Granulosicoccaceae bacterium | reverse complement strand
TATCACATGAAGCTGACGCCAGAGAAAGTAGACAAAATTCTGGATGCACTGGAGTAGCGACGAGTGAAACACGAACCCAATCAGGTCTGTTACACCACGCTGAAGTTCGATCAGCCGTGGACTTACGAAAATTATTTGGAAATTGGCGGCTATCAGGCGTGGCAAAAAATTCTCGATGAGAAAATGTCACCTGAAGACGTTGTCGCTGAAGTTAAAGCGTCGGGCCTGCGTGGTCGCGGCGGTGCCGGTTTCCCGACCGGTCTCAAGTGGAGCTTTATGCCGAAGCTCGCTGACGGCGGACAGAACTATCTGGTCGTCAACAGTGACGAGTCAGAGCCAGGCACCTGCAAAGACCGCGATATCCATCGCTTTAACCCGCATTCACTGATCGAAGGCATGCTGATCGCGTGTTATTCAATCAGCGCTTCCGTCGGTTATAACTACATGCGCGGTGAGTGGATGGACGAACCTTACGAGCGCTTTAGTGCAGCACTAAAGGAAGCTTACAAGCATGGCTGGGTTGGCGAGAACATCAAAGGTTCTGGAATTAACATCGATGTGATCGGCACGCTCGGCGCCGGTGCTTATATCTGCGGTGAAGAAACAGCGCTGCTCGAATCCCTTGAAGGCAAGAAAGGTCAGCCGCGCTTTAAGCCACCGTTTCCTGCCAACTTTGGTCTGTACGGCAAGCCCACCACCATCAACAACACTGAGTCTATCGCGTCAACGCCGGCAATCATCCGCAATGGCGCGCAGTGGTTTCAGGATCTGGGTGTTGAAAACTCCGGTGGTCAGAAGTGCTTTTCAATGTCCGGGCACGTGAACAACCCCGGTAACTTTGAGATCAGCCTCGGTACACCGTTTAGCGAATTACTTGAACTGGCCGGTGGTGTCAGTGGCGGGCGCAAGCTCAAGGCGGTTATACCCGGTGGTTCATCAATGCCGGTGTTGCCTGGCGATATTATGCTTGCTACCAACATGGACTATGACTCCATTGCCAAGGCCGGCTCAATGCTTGGCTCCGGTGCGGTTATCTCGATGGATGAAACCACTGACATGGTAAAGGCGCTGTGCCGTATATCGCGCTTCTATTACTCAGAGTCCTGCGGTCAGTGTACGCCGTGCCGTGAAGGCACTGGCTGGTTGTATCGCATGCTGGTCAGAATAATCGATGGCAAGGGCCGCCCTGAAGATATCGAAAAACTCGAAGATGTCGCTGGCAAAATAGCTGGTCGAACCATTTGTGCGCTGGGTGAGGCGGCGGCCTGGCCGGTGCAGGGTATGTTGCGACACTTCCGCCACGAGTTCGAATACTACGTTGAACACAAGCGCAGCATTGTGCAGGAACAACTCGGCACAGCGGCTTGATGGTGAACCTATGAGCGATGATCTAATCAACATCACGGTAGACGGTATTCAGCTGGAAGCCCGTAAAGGGCAGATGCTGATCGAGGTAACCGATGCTGCCGGTATCGACATTCCGCGTTTTTGTTACCACAAAAAACTAAGTGTCGCGGCCAACTGTCGCATGTGTCTGGTCGAGGTGGAAAAAGCACCTAAACCAATGCCCGCCTGCGCCACACCGGTGGCACCGGATATGGTCGTGAAGACCGGCTCTGAACTGGCGCGCGGTGCGCAACAGGGCACCATGGAGTTTCTGTTGATAAACCATCCGCTCGATTGCCCAATCTGCGATCAGGGCGGAGAGTGCGAACTGCAGGATGTGGCCATGGGTTATGGCAACAGCTCGTCCGACTACGTCGAGACCAAGCGTGTTGTTATGGATAAAAACATCGGCCCGCTGATATCCACTGAACTTACACGCTGCATACACTGCACGCGCTGCGTGCGCTTTGGTGAAGAGATAGCCGGTATACGCGAACTCGGTGCAACCGGCCGTGGTGAGAATATGCGTATCGGCACCTATATCGCCAAGAGCGTTGACTCTGAGTTGTCTGGCAACGTAATTGACCTGTGCCCGGTCGGTGCGCTGACGGCCAAGCCGTCGCGTTTCTCGGCACGCTCATGGGAGCTGACTCAGCACGCCTCTGTTGCGCCGCACGATTCCGTTGGCAGCAATGTGTTTGTGCATGTTGGCAACGATCAGGTTAAGCGCGCGGTGCCGCGCGAAAACGAAGCCATTAATGAAACCTGGATCTCCGATCGCGATCGATTCAGTTACGAAGGTTTGTATACCGCTGACCGTGTTACGTCACCGATGGTACGTATCGACGGTGAGCTGGTCGCGGTGGACTGGCAAACAGCGCTTGCTGCGTGTGCCGGAGCGCTCAAAGAGAGTGTCGACAATCATGGTGCAAAGTCTATTGGTGCACTGGCATCGGCACAGGCAACGCTTGAAGAGCAGTTTTTGCTGCAAAAGCTGATGCGTTCGCTTGGCAGCAACAACATCGATCATCGCTTAACGCAGACAGACTTCACCGACCAGAATCGGGCGCCGGTTATGCCGTGGCTCGGCATGGCGATTGAAGATCTCGAAAAAATTGATGCGGCGTTGCTGGTCGGTTCCAACATACGCAAGGAACAGCCGCTGGCGGGTCTGCGTATTCGCAAGGCGTCGCTTAACGGTGCGAAGATCAGTCTGCTGAATCCGCGTCACTATGACATGAACTTTGACACGCTGGAGAACATCGGCGCGTCACCGCGGGATATGCTGTTGCATCTGCTGGCCGTGGCGGTTGCCTGCGACTGTGCAGACGATGTTATCAAAAACGTCGCATCTGAAGTCTCGGTCGACGACAACCATCGTGCGATTGCAGCAAGCTTAAAAGAGGCTGGCAACGCCGTTGTGTTGCTGGGTAACTCAGCAGTGATGCATTCGAATTATTCCATACTGCGCACCGCCGCCAGTTGCATTGCAAAGGCAACCGGTGCCACCTTCGGCTATTTACCGGAAGGTGGTAACACGGCAGGTGCATGGCTGGCGGGTTGTGTGCCGCATCGTACAGCGGGCGGTGCTGCAACAGACAAAATTGGATTGAACGCTGCGGAAATAGTTAATGCGCCGCTTAAAGCTGTGTTGATTTTTGGCGTTGAACCACGCTACGAACAAATCCATAGTGCGCAGGCGCGGCAGCAGCTCAAGAATGCACACACAACCATTATCTCAACACACCTCAGCAAGCACGCGGTAGACCATGCCGATGTAGTATTGCCGACAGCAGCGTTTGCAGAAACTGCGGGTACGTTTGTTAATGCCGCCGGTGTCTGGCAAATGTTCAATGGTGCAGTAGCGCCGCCGGGTGACGGTCGTCCAGCCTGGAAGGTACTTCGTGTGCTGGGTAACGAACTCGAACTTGATGGCTTTGACTACAACAGTGTTGCCGAAATTCGCGACGAACTGAAAGGACTGTGTCGCGACATTGAACTCAACAACGACTACTCCGCCGACAATATCGAACTGCCCGAAGCGCCGTCGATTGCACGTGGTCTGCTGCGCTGTGGTGATCTGCCGGCCTATAAGTCAGACATGCTGGTGCGCCGTGCAAAGTCACTGCAGAAGACGGCCGATGCGCAGCAAAACGCAGTGTGGCTGAATACTGTCGATATGACAGCACTGGGGCTTGATGAAGGCGCTGTCGTCAACCTTGAACAGGGAGGCGACACAGTCATGTTAAAAGCCATTACGGACGACGGTGTGCCGGAAGGCTGTGCGTGGCTGCCAATCGGCAGTATTGATTTAGCCGGCTTCGGTGCGTTGTTCGAGCCTGTAGCAATAGTGCCTGGGAGCTAGCAGATGGGATTCCTGGATAGTTTGCTGTTGCTGATAGTCACCGTACTTAAAGTACTGCTGATCATTGTGCCGCTGCTGTTAACGGTGGCGTATCTGACCTATGCCGAGCGCAAGGTCATCGGTGCCATACAGGTTCGTAAAGGACCCAACCGTGTGGGCTGGGCCGGACTGCTGCAACCGATTGCTGATGTATTCAAGTTGCTGACCAAAGAGGTTCTGGTCCCAACCAACTCGCATCGATTTCTGTTTTTAGTGGCGCCCATTCTGTCACTGGCACCGGCGTTTGCTGCATGGGCAGTCATTCCGTTTAGCGACACTGCAGTACTTGCTGATATTAATGCCGGTCTGCTCTACGTCTTGGCGCTAACCTCCCTTGGGGTGTATGGCGTTATCGTGGCTGGCTGGGCATCGAACTCAAAGTATGCGTTCCTTGGTGCAATGCGTTCAGCCGCGCAAATCGTCGCTTATGAAATTGCCATGGGCTTTGCACTGGTTGGCGTATTGATGGTTGGCGGAAGCCTGAACCTGGGCGATATCGTCCGCGCGCAGGAAGGCAGTAT
>CAYMFQ010000298.1:0-1940 GCA_964389335.1 uncultured Granulosicoccaceae bacterium | reverse complement strand
GGCTGGAAGGTATTTATTCCTGTCACCATCGTTTGGCTCACCGTTGAGGCGATTGCCATCCTGCTGGAAATTGAACCGTGGTTTGCCGTACGAGCTGCGAGTTAGGCGCGCGATATAGGACAGTCATCTCATGACCGGTAACGTAAAAAGTTATTTTAAAAGTTTCATGCTGCTTGAGTTACTCAAGGGCATGAAACTCACGGGCGGCTATCTCTTTGCCAAGAAGTTTACGGTGCAATACCCGGAAGAGAAAACACCGCAGTCTCCGCGCTTTCGTGGCCTGCACGCGCTGCGTCGATACCCTAACGGCGAGGAACGTTGCATTGCCTGCAAACTTTGCGAGGCTGTGTGTCCGGCGCTGGCCATTACCATTGAGTCGGAGCAGCGTGCCGACAACACGCGGCGTACCACGCGCTACGACATTGACCTGTTCAAGTGTATCTTTTGTGGCTTTTGCGAAGAGGCGTGCCCGGTTGACTCGATTGTGGAGACGCGCATCTTTGAGTATCACTTCGAAAAGCGCGGTGAGCAGATTATGACCAAAGACAAGCTGCTGGCGATTGGCGATAAGTTTGAAAGCCAGATTGCAGCAGACCGTGCGGCCGACGCACCTTACCGTTGAGGCCGGATTATGGATTTTAAACTACTCGTATTCTGGATTTTCTCACTGGTACTGGTGGGCGCGGCGGTTGGCGTAATCACCACGCGCAACCCGGTGCAGGCAGCGCTGTTTTTGGTGCTCGCGTTTTTTAACAGCGCCATCATCTGGATGCTGCTCGAAGCCGAGTTTCTCGCGATCACGCTGGTGCTGGTCTACGTCGGTGCGGTGATGGTGTTATTTCTGTTTGTGGTCATGATGCTCGATATCAACCTGTCTCCGTTGCGTGAGGGGTTCACCCGTTACCTGCCGCTTGGCGCATTGATTGTCGGCGCCATCGTCGTGCAGATGATATTTTTGTTGCGCGCCAATTCGTTCTCGTCAGAGAAATTTCCGGTGCCCACCCCACGCGGTGAGGACTACAGCAACACACAGGAACTCGGTATGGCAATGTACACCGACTACCTGTTTCAGTTTGAGGTCGCGGCGGTCATTCTGTTGGTGGCCATTATTGCGGCTATCGCGCTGACCATGCGCCGACGTCCGGAAACCAAATACCAGCGCCCGAGCGATCAGGTTCAGGTGAAAAAGGAAGATCGGCTGCGCATTGTCAGTATGGATTCTGAAGGTGGTGCCAAATGATTCCACTGTCCCACTACTTAACACTGGGCGCTGTGCTGTTCGGCCTCAGCATTGCCGGTATCTTTCTCAACCGCAAAAACGTCATCATTATTCTGATGTCGATCGAGTTGATGCTGCTGGCAGTCAACATGAACTTCGTTGCGTTCTCGCACTTCATGGGCGATACCGCAGGGCAGGTCTTTGTCTTCTTTATATTGACGGTCGCCGCTGCCGAAGCGGCTATCGGCCTGGCGATCCTCGTAGTGCTGTTTCGCAACAGAGGCACTATCAATGTATCTGACCTCGATGAGTTGCAGGGGTAGATCGCTATGAAAACACTCTACATTCTCACGCCGCTCGCACCCTTGTTTGGTGCCATTGCCGCGGGCTTTTTCGGCAGGCAACTGGGGCGGGTTAACTCGCACCGCATCACCATTGCGGGTGTTGCCATCGCGTTTTTACTGTCGCTGCTGGCACTGAGGGATAACCTCGCTAACGGCACCGTGTTCGACGAGACCATCTACACCTGGATGACCAGCGGTGGTCTGAAGTTCGAGGTGGGCTTTCTGGTTGATCGGCTCACCGTTGTAATGATGACCGTAGTGACGTCAGTGTCACTAATGGTGCATATCTACACCATCGGCTACATGCACGACGATCCAGGCTACCAGCGCTTCTTTAGCTATATTTCGCTCTTTACCTTTGCGATGTTAATGCTGGT
>CAYMFQ010000297.1:0-6446 GCA_964389335.1 uncultured Granulosicoccaceae bacterium | reverse complement strand
ATTCACAAGCGTCATGCTGAATAAAAAAGCGACACTTCACTATACTGCGTTTTGGGTATATACAATGCCAAACCCGGATTTTAACGATGCAAATTCAGGTCAGGACAATACCAAACGGACTCATATGAGTTAGAACACGGCAGAGCTTGCCAATTGAGTTGTACTGGCGGGAGTTAGTCGGTTACTGCTGTTGCATTCTGTGCCTGTATCACACGTACTGCTGACATACAAGTTTATGCCCGGCACAAGGTGCCGGGCATTATTTCATCAGCTTACTGCTACACCTGACGCGCGACTCGGCGCTTTTGCATCCAGTAGACGAATGCCAGTAACAACAGCGCCGGCAGGTAGAACACTTCTTTTGGCATACGCGGTGCGGGCTTTTTCACTTCAGAGATTTGCACCGGATCATCGGCGTAGTAATCAAACAGATTGCCGATGTTTTCAAAGAACGGTGTACCCACCATGGGCTCATCGAGTATCGCAATGCCATTTTCCATACGCACATCCAGACCAGCAGCACGCAATCGTTCGGCAGCCTCCTTAGGCTCGCCCAACGGCACCAGCAGTGTGGTTTGATCTATTTCACCGCTGTTAAAGTTCGGACCACTGACCACCATGGTTGCAGTTCCGTTGGGGGTGACGTCACCTACCACTTCGTAGACCTTGCTGCCCTCTTCACTTATATACGGCGGCTGCACTCGGTCAAGCCAGTAACCTGGTCTGAACAGGGTAAACGCCACCAGCAGCAATGCTGCACTTTCCCAGATACGATTTTTCGTCAGCCACCAACCCTGCGTGGCAGATGCAAACAGCATCATGGCAATAACGGCAATAACAAAGATAAAGATCGCCTTGTACCAGGTGACGTCGATCAGCAGCAGCTCGGTATTGAAGATAAACAGGAATGGCAGTAATGCCGTTCTGATATCGTAGGCAAAGCCCTGCACGCCGGTCATGATCGGGTCGCCCTTACCAATAGCCGCAGCTGCGGTTGCCGCCAAGCCTACAGGGGGTGTATCGTCCGCCAGTATGCCGAAGTAAAAAACGAATAAATGCACAGCAATCAACGGCACGATCAGCCCGCTTTTCGCACCAAGTGAAATGATCACCGGCGCCATAAGGCTGGACACGACGATGTAGTTGGCTGTTGTCGGCAGGCCCATGCCCAGTATCAGGCTCATGACCGCAACCAGAATCAACATCACCATCAGGTTACCGCCTGCGAGAAATTCAACAAACTCACCAATAACCTGATGCGCGCCGGTCAGTGAGATGGTGCCGACGATGATACCTGCCGCACCCGTGGCGATTGCAATGCCAATCATGTTGCGCGAGCCGGAGATCATGCCATCCACCCACTCGGAAATACCGCGCCCGATGCCCGGGACAACAGCGCCAAGCTTGCCACGAAATATTGCTTTGATCGGGTGTTGCGTCAACGTGACGATAATCATCGCGATGGTTGCCCAGAAAGCAGACAGCGACGGCGACAGGCGCTCAATGATGATGCACCAGATCAGGATAACGATCGGCAGTATGTAATACAGACCCGTAATTGCAGTGGCACCGGCGTGCGGCAACTCGGTGATAGGTGCATCCGGCTCGTCAACAACCAGGTCATCGTGTCTGGACGCAAGGAATAACAGAATCAGATAGGCCACAGAACACAATATAACGACCGCCAGAAATGAGTGCTCCGGCATTACGTTTTTGATCCACCCAAGGCCGTAGTAAACGGCAATACCAAGCAACGCCACTCCGATAAATCCGCTTAAAAAGCCGATCATTTTGTTGGCAAAGGTTCTGGTTGACGGATGCCTGGGCAGCCCCTGCAGATTCATTTTGCACGCTTCAAGGTGCACGATATAAACCAGAGCAATGTAGGAAACGAGGGCCGGTACCAGTGCGTGTTTTATGATGTCGGTATAGCTGATACCGGTAAATTCAGAGATAAGAAATGCGGCAGCCCCCATCACCGGCGGGGTTAACTGACCGTTGGTCGAGGAAGCCACCTCTACCGCGCCCGCTTTTTCTGCAGAGAAACCGGTCCGCTTCATCAGCGGGATAGTAAAGGTACCCGTGGTAACGGTGTTGGCAATTGATGAGCCCGAATACAATCCACTCATAGCCGATGCGACAACAGCTGCTTTGGCCGGTCCGCCACGCAGATGCCCAAGTAACGCAAAGGCAATTTTTATAAAGAAGTTACCGGCACCGGCTTTCTCAAGAATGGAACCAAACAGTACAAATAGAAATATCAGTGACGCGGATACCCCCAGCGCAACACCAAACACCCCTTCGTTCTGCATCCAGTAGTGCCACATCGCTTTACCATACGATGCCCCTTTCCATTGAATGCTGTCAGGCAGCGAAGGCGAATCTCCAAAAAACACATACGCGACAAAAATCGATGCGACGATCAACAGTGGCAACCCAAGGGTGCGATACACGGCTATCGCCAGCACAATCAGACCAAGCGTGGAAAACACCAGATCACCGGTTGTCGGCAGTCCGGCTCTTACCGCGATGGACTCCCGTAACACCACAATATACAAACAGCACGCAGCCCCCAGAGCTGCAAGCAGCCAGTCGTACCATGGCACATGAGTGCGTGAACTGGACTTAAATAGAGGATAGGCCAGCGCCGCCAGTACAAAGCCGAACGCCAGGTGTATCAGACGCGCATTAGAGTTGGTTACCACCCAGCTCATGTCTGTCACTTCCGACAGCCAGAATGGCAGATTGGAAGCTATGTAGAGCTGAAATACGGCCCATACAAACGCAATCGATGCGATCAGCTTACCGACAAATCCGACCGGATCCCGACCACCCGTGTCAATTTCGGCAACGAAATTTTGAAGATCTTCCCGGGACTCCACCTGCGCCATATTTCCCCCTTGGATTAGGCTACGGTTCAACCGTTATCAATATATTCTGGATAAAAAAATGGCCCGGGAAACCCAGGCCATTTTTGGTATTACAGCTTTGCGCACACGGCCTGTGAGTTACATCCAGCCACGCTCTTTGTAGTACTTTGCAGCACCATCGTGCAGCGGCGCCGACAGTGAATCAGAAATCATTTCTGCTTCACTCAGGTTCGCAAACGCAGGGTGCAGTTTCTTGAACGAATCAAAGTTTTCAAACACAGCCTTGACGACGGTGTAGACCACTTCTTCAGGAACATCGGCGCTTGATACAAACGTGGCACCAACACCAAAGGTAGTGATGTCTTCTTCGTTGTTGTACATACCTGCGGGGATCGTTGCGGAGCGATAGTACGGATTGTCAGCAACCAGCTTTTCGATTTCCGCACCGGTTGCGTTCACCAGGTGAGAATCACAGGTTGCCAGTGATTCCTGCGTCAGTGCTGACGGGTGACCGACCAGCCAAAAGTACGCATCAATTTTACCGTCGCACAGCGCCTGGCCGGTTTCAGCAGATTTCATTTCTGATGCGAGTTTCAGATCGCCCCGCTCCCAGCCCAGCGCTTCCTCGATTACTTCCCAGGTGCCACGTGTACCGGAACCAGGGTTACCGATGTTCAGACGCTTGCCTTTGATGTCGGAAATGTTTTTGATACCGGCATCCGCTCTGGCGAGAATGGTCACAGGCTCAGGGTGTACCGAGAAAACGGCGCGCAGGTTTTCGAATTTGCCCTGCTCTTCAAATTTTGAGGTACCGTTGAATGCGTGGTACTGCCAGTCAGACTGAGCCACACCGAACTCGAGCTCACCCGCACGGATTGTGTTGATGTTGTAGATGGAGCCACCGGTAGACTCGGCCGAACAGCGAATGCCGTGTTCTTTACGGTTTTTATTGACCAGACGGCAGATCGCACCGCCCGTGGGGTAGTAGACACCGGTAACACCACCGGTACCAATTGAAATGAACTGCTGCTGTGCCTGCACACTTCCCACAGCCATTGCACCCGTCAGCGCTGTCGCCAGCCAAAGAGCGGTTTTCTTCATTGGGTAATATTCCTCTGATAGAGATCGTCGAATTGTGTGAACCGCATCCGTGCGAGTGGTAAAACTCTATCAGATTGTGCCGCCAGTTACAGGAAATCAGTGGGATCATGCGCAGAGAATCCGGCGAATGAGACAACCGGTTAAAATTTGCGCTGAACAGAAGAGGATGTGAAGAGGTACTGCCTACTCAGCAGGCCGGTTGTGCCCTCCAGACTGCCGAACTGACGGAGTGGTGACCTAGCGCCACCAAACCGTCGCGTTTCAAAATAATGACACTTATTTGACGAATATTGTCATTTTATTGACACTATTGACCTTCGAGCAACGCTTCCCATGTGTAGCCCGAGCCTTCCAGAATACGGCGCAACTTCTTCAGCGCCTCCATCTGAATCTGGCGAACGCGTTCACGCGTCACACCGAGCTCCTTGCCAACGTCTTCAAGCGTGGTGCGCTCATAGCCATGCAGACCAAAACGACGCACAACGACTTCACGGTGCTTACTCTCGAGCTTCATCAACCAGTTGTTGATCTGCTTATGAATACTCTCATCCTGCAGTTTCCAGGCTGGATCAGGGTTGTTATCGTCAGGAATGATATCCAGCAACGGACGGTCGCCATCCGGACCCAGTGCCACGTCGACAGACGATACCCGGTCACGCAGGCCAAGCAGCTTTTTGACGTCTTCTACCGGCTTTTCGCACTCGGCTGCGATGTCCTCTGCGGTCGGCTCTTTGTCCATTTTTTGTTGTAACCGGCGCTCCGCCTTAAGGTAGACATTCATCTCCTTAACTACGTGAATCGGCAGGCGTATGGTGCGGGTCTGGTTCATTAAAGCCCGCTCAATGGTCTGACGAATCCACCAGGTGGCGTAAGTAGAAAAGCGAAAGCCTCGCTCTGGGTCAAACTTTTCGACCGAGTGAATCAGGCCCAGATTGCCCTCTTCGATCAGATCAAGCAGCGTCAGGCCGCGGTTCAGGTAGCGACGAGCTATCTTTACCACCAGCCGAAGGTTGCACTCAATCATCCTCGCGCGCGCTTTTTCGTCGCCCGCCTGAGCCAGTCTGGTGTAGTGCTTTTCTTCGTCTGCAGTGAGCAGCGGGGAGTGTTCAATCTCCTTCAGGTACAGCCGGGTGGCGTCCATGTCGCGAGATCGCGCTTTACTGCTGGGGGATTTTTCCTTGGTACGACGCAGCTGAGCTTCAAACGTTTCTTCGTCGTCTGCCAGCTCCAGATCCTCTACTTCTTGTTCCGTTTCCTCTGCAGCTCCAACGTTGTTCTCTTCGTTGTCGTTGCTGGTGTCCCACTCTGAAAGTTGACTCTGGCCCATTTTAGTTCTCCGCAATGTTGCGTTAATGATCTATTATTATTGTTATGATCTGCGGTTTGCCGCCGAACGGCCGCCACTGAGCGAACCGTTGGCGCCGCGCCACCAGCGTGGCGCGATGCAAACAACATGAGAACTAGTACTGCAAAAATCGTGCCAATTGACACATTAGAGCGGTGGTAAATACTCCACCGGGTTTACTGGCTCGCCATTTCTGCGTATTTCAAAGTGCAATTCGGTGCCGGCCGTCTGGTCCGTGCCAACCGCAGCGATCACCTCTCCCGCTTTAACCTTTTGATTTTCCTTAACAAAAATATCACTCACCTTTGAGTAGGCAGTCAGGAAGTTATCTTCGTGGCGTAAAATTACCAAATTGCCATAACTTGCCAAATCTCTGCCGCTGTAAACGACTTCGCCATCGGCTGCCGCCTGCACGTTCGCACCGACACCAGCGTCAATATCCAGACCCTGTCGGTTGATCTCCTGCAGATTAAATTCGCGAGTAATGACGCCCTTTGCCGGCCAGCTCCAGCCATCAGCGTTGATGTCGGCTACCGGAATTGCCGGCGCTGGTGGTGTCGGCGGTACCACACTGTCCACCACCTCAATTTGTGATGGCGCCTCGCCCACGCGAACGTCGTCAATGATCGTTTCGACGCCTTCCGGGCGCTCCACTTCAACAACCTGACCACCATCAGCCTTCATGTCGTCAATGAGCGGCGCCTGCGGCAATGGCGAAACCTGACCTGCCTCGGTGATTACCGGCTCATCAACCAGTAGCGAGTCCTGGTTGCGGATAGCAACAATCTCTTCACCGCTCGACTCAACCAATGCACCGTTGCCAGCAGTCAACGGCTGGGTACTCTCCACCACCGCGCGCGGCTGCAGCAATCTGGCGCTTGGGTCGTCCTGCCGCACCAGCAGCAGTCTTTGCCCTGGTACCAGACGGGTTACTTCCAGTGCGTTCACAGCAACCAGCGATGCCGCGTCCACTTCATAGCGATCGGCAACTGATTCCAGCGTATCCCCTGGCTGGACAACATACGTATTGGAATCAAAACGAATTTCAGGAATATCAACGGTCTCTAGAATCCCGCAGCCACTCAGTGACAACAGGGAACCGGCACAAAGAGCGGTGCCCAATTTTGTGT
>CAYMFQ010000296.1:0-6538 GCA_964389335.1 uncultured Granulosicoccaceae bacterium | reverse complement strand
CTAATTACCGTGGCCCACAGCCGGTCTGGTGTCCAGCCGTACTGCTCGACTCGAAGCCTGATAGCCAGTGCTGTGATAAGCGCCAGAGGTGCAAGGCACACCGCAAGCAGTCTGGCTGCCAGTTGCAGGATGCGACTGTGGCTTTGATTGTCGGCATCGTCGCGAACTACGGCGTTGGCAAACACCAGCGCTGCGAGTGCACAGGCAAACAGCGTTGCGGATGTGTTGCGTGTGTTATTCCACAGGGTGTCGAGGCCGGTGAATGGAAGCACCAGTAGAAATCCACCCAGGCCAATAGCCAGTGGTGTTGCAAGCAATGAAAAAACGGTTTGTACCAGTTTTTGAGACGACGCAATAATATTGTCGTGTTCTCGCAACGCCCCCAGTGAGGCGCCCAGTGCAGCGCCAGATAACAGCCACGGGGTAATGTCCATACGTAACCAGTCCTGCAACTGGCTGATGCCCACCAGCTCGAACAGTTTGGCCAGCAGATAGGCCATCGCAAATGTCAGTGCGACAAACAGTAACCCCAGTGGGATAATTACGGCGTTGCTCCAGGCATGATGGTGCAGGGCGCGATAGTTGCGCCACTGTGTGTGAAGAGAGGCCTGGTAAAATGGTGCAGCGATGAACAGCGCTACCACAAGCGCCATAAAGTTGAACGCGTGTGGCCAGTCAATGTGTATGCGCCAGTAGCTGATACCGGCAACAACGCCTGCGGCTGTCAGTGAAAATAATATGGCTCCCGGCCAGCGGTCACGCTGCGATACGACGGCGAATACCAGGCAAAAGGTACTCATGGCAACGGCCAGGGCAATGCGTTGCGCAAAGTCATTGTCCAGGGGCTTAGTATTGTCGATGAGGGAGTAGAGGCCCAGGGCACACGCAGTGCCCAGCACGGTAAATAATAGTGGCCGCTGTGGCCAGGGCGTAGAATGCATGGGGTGTCCGAGTTGCAGGCAACCTATGTTTAGCCGGAAGTCACATCGATTGCCATTACCAGTTAGGTCACATACGCAGTCGGCTATTGCGATTTAATGGAGCGTGATGCTATGTCGTTGCCGGTTCTCTGCGATTGGGTTCAATACGTCGGTTAGTTGCACAGCGCCACAGCCACTCAACCGGGCCAAATCGGTAGTATGCCAGCCAGCGCTCAGACCAATACAGCTGTGCAGCCCACACCAGCAATACGAATGCAAAAATAAGCGTACGTGAGTTGTTGTCAAACAGGGCGCCAAGTATCAGCAGGCCAAGCACCGTTTGGCTGAGGTAGTTTGTCAGCGCCATTTTTCCAAGTGCTCTGACGCGTATTCGCCACGGGTTTGTATCAGTTGTGTTGTGGTGCTTGTCTCCTGCCTGGTTCCACAACACAATGCCCGACATATAGGCAAGCGCCACTGGCAGCGTGGCGATGGTATTGGGTATTTCTCCAACCAGTGCAATGCTGGTATCAAAGCCGTGTTGAATTTGAATGGCCACACCGACGGCGGCAATGGGCAGGCCAATGACAAGCCCCGCTATCGCCATGCGTCGGTAATAGGTGACAGAGCGCTGGCCAGTAATTATGCCGGAGCGGTAGAGCGCCACGCCAATCAGCATGTACCCGAGTGCGCGCCCAAAAAAATCCTGCATTACAAACGCCAGTACCGAACCGGATGGCAGTTCACCCGCTATCCAGATGCTCTCAAGACCGGAGCCGTCGGGTGGTATCAGGCTCTGCACCATCGGTGCTGTCAGCGCGGTACCGAAAGCACACAGGCCACCCAGAAAATACAGTATAGGAACCGGCAATCGCATCAACAGCAATAGTGCCGGGGCACATAGTGCATAGATAAACAATACGTCGCCAATCCAGAATATGCCGTGTACCAGCCCGATCAACAGCAATAAAAAGTTACGCCACAGGCTTAGTCGTGCAGGGCGATGCTTGCTGGCAGCGGCTCTATCGTAGAACAGCACAATCGATGCACCAAACAGCATGGAAAACAACGCCATCATTTTTTGATCGATGAATATTTCAGACGCAACACCGATGACCCAGTCGAGCGAACGGTACATGCCGTCAGCCGATATATTAAAGTAAGCCTCCTGGCTGAGGCCAAAGCTGACTGCATTCATCATAAGAATGCCGCACACCGCGATACCGCGGATTGCGTCAAGGGCGGTAATGCGATCGCTGCTGCCGGCAGCTTTGGATACGGTTGGTTGCATGTTAGTCAAACATGCGCTGTCTGATGTTGCGATAAGCCAGCCAGAACGCCAGTACACCCAGCCCGATAAGATAGGCAAGATGGAACAGTATCATTGCGGCCGACAGTGGTGTTTCGGTCATCCATGGACGAATCAGGGCAATCAGGTGCGTCATGGGCAGTAGCCAGGCCAGCCACTGCACCATGGACGGGAATCGGTCAATCTCGAAGAAAACACCCGAGAACACGAACATCGGTGTGATCCAGAACGTAAAAAAATAACTGAAAAAGTCATAGCCACGTGCGCAGGAGGTGGCAAACAACCCGTAGGATGCAAAACCAAGGGAGGCAATAAACACCACCGGAATCGATAGTAGTGCACCGCTCACGGATATCACACCACCCCATAGCCAGCCGACAATCAGCACGCAAACCGCAGCAAATAGTGCCTTGAGTGCGGACCACAATACCTCGCCCCACAGCAGTTCGAGTAAACTGACCGGAGAGGCGAGCATGGCATCCCAGGTGCGCTGCATGGCATAGCGCGAGTACGAGCCAATGGTGGTTTCGAAACTGGCCGAGAACATGGCTGCATATGCAATCATCCCCGGTACGATGAACACCAGATAGCTGACGCCACTCATGGTATCGATGAACGAACCCATGCCAAACCCGAATGCGAAAAGAAAAAGTGCCGGGTTAGCGACATTGCTCGCCAGTGAGGAGGCGATCATTGAGCGCCACACCAGGTAATGGCGCCACACAATAGCGAAAGAGTAACGCGAGAACAGCGTGGACATTGTCTGCATTGTGTTATACCTCGCGCAGTGCGCGCCCGGTCAGGCGCAGGAACACATCTTCAAGATTGGCCTGACGATGCAGGTACTCGGTGGCAGCCGGTACCGAGTCGGTGAAGGAGCGGGCATCCTCTGCATACACCAGCAATGAGTCACCAATGTCTTCGCAGTCCCACGCCGATTCATCAAAGCCTTCAGCCAGTGGTTTCTGCACTTCAAACACATGGCCCTTTACATGGCGTTCAATCAGCTCTGCCGGTGTACCTGTGTCAAGGATGTGTCCGTGATCGATCACGATAATACGATCACACAGCCGTTGTGCCTCATCCATATAGTGAGTGGTCAGCAACAGCGTAACGCCGCGAGCTCGCAATGCCAGTAGCTGTTTCCAGATCAGCACACGTGCCTGCGGGTCGAGTCCGGTAGTGGGCTCATCGAGTACCACCAGCCCCGGGTCTGCGACCAGCGCGCGGGCGATGATCAGCCGTCGTCGCATGCCGCCGGACAGTTGCATCACGCGCGCATCGGCACGATCGGTCAGTTGCATGAACTCGAGAAGTTGCGGGACACGTGCGTTTATTGTCGCGCGATCAACGCCAAAGTAACGCCCGTACACCACCAGATTCATACGCACAGACAGATCCGGGTCAAGGTTGTCATCCTGTGGCACCAGGCCAATACGTGCGACCTCGGTGCGTGACAGATGGCGTGCGTCGCAGCCGAGCACTTTCAGCTCGCCGTCGCTTACAGTCGACAGCCCCATTAACATCCGCATGGTGGTGGTTTTGCCAGCGCCGTTCGGACCGAGCAACCCAATGCACTGTCCACGCGGTACCTCGAAAGAAATACCGTCGACAGCTACAAAGTCACCAAACTGTTTGCGCAGCCCGCGGGCGGTTACCACCGAATCCGGCGCGCTGTTGTTGTGCTCACTGTTCAATAGTTTGGCCTTGTTGAAGTGCGCGTTATTGGGGTGCGCCGTTGTTGAACTGCGCATTCACGAAATGTTCATTGTAAGTTCACAAGTTCAAATTTGGTATTGCGGGCGATCTTTTTTTTCCGTAAAAACAGTAGCTTTTCGTAACCATAACGCAATGGCTGGCAACGTGGGGAATGTTGAACCGGCGCTTGTATTCCAGTTGGCTGGCCTGGTTTATTCGATAAGACGAAGCGGGGCTAATATCTTCCCTGTTTGAGCCGATACCCTTGGCATTGGTATGAGCGATGGGGCACGTCCATGGCTCAGGTTTCTAGTTGAGAGTCTCTGATGCCTTTAAAACCCCTTCAACCTCTGGCGCTTGCTGGTGTGTTATCAATCCTCGCTGCCTGTTCGAGCGACAGCGACTTTGTCGCGTCAAAGAACCGTGTGGTTGCAATCGACACCGAAAACTGGAGCAACACGCCCTACACCTGCCCACAACATAGCCTAAACTGGCAGGACGTCAATGACTGGCACTACCAGTTACAGAACATGAATTATCTGGATCTGGCGCAGTCTCGTTATGATTTGATCGTGATGGATTCAGAGCCGCGCCAGCCGTTGAACAGCAACGTGGTTGATCGCATCCGCTGCGATGGTGACGGGCAAAAACTGACGCTCGCCTATCTGCCCATTGGCAAGGCGGAAGATTTTCGCAACTACTGGCAGAATGGCTGGAGCGTTGGTAACCCGTCGTGGGTTGTGCAACCGAACGATGGTTTTCCCGGTGAATATATCGTGCGCTTTTGGGACCCTGAATGGCAAAGCCTGATTATGGGTTCTGAAACAAGTCGGCTTGATGTGATCCTCGAGGCCGGGTTCGACGGTGTGGTACTCGACGGTGTTGATGTCTATCGCAACTTCGAAGACAGCGCCGATGCCATAAGCCGCATGCGTACCTTCATCACCGAGCTTCGGGACTACGCTATCGCTCAAACCGGCAACAGTAATTTTGGCGTCTTTGTGCAGAACACTGAAGAGCTGATTAACGACCCATCAGTAGACTGGGCGTCCGACCTGACTGGTATCGTAAAACTGTCACACTGGTTTGCCGCGGTTGATCAGCCGGTCGACAGCGCGCTGACCGATGCATATCAGCAACACCTGAGTGATTGGGTTAACGCCGGTAAAGTCGTCCTGTCAGTCGACTTTGCTAACAGCAGTGAAAACATCGACAGCGTATATCAAACGGCCAGAAGCCTTGGGTATGTTCCGCTAACCGTTCCTTCTTTTGCGTTGGACTCGCTCGACATACCCACGGGCTACGAGCCGGACTAACGGCTCGCCGCACTGTTAACTATTAGAATCTGTATAAACTCGGTTCAACGGTGCTCTGGTATCTGCCAGAGCGGTACGATCAACGTTGCGACCGGATCGATATAAACTGCGTGTCTGCCCGAACAGCGCGGGATTGTTAAGCACGATACAACCCGCAAGAGTGTCATCGTCGTTTAAGTAAAAGTGAGCGGAAGAATCAGACAGCTTGCGAACAATACAGCTGCTTGCATCTTTGCAGTCGCCGCGCATTTGCAGTAACAGGTCACCCTGTTTGGACCATAGCCACAGGTCGGGTTCCACGGCAGGTGGAATATCCGCAATTGCATAGGCAGCCCGTTCGGCGGAAACATTGGCGTAAGCCCAGTTCTCAAGCGAAGGTTTACCCTGTTCTCTGGCACAGTCTCCAATGGCAAAAACGTTGGGTACAGAAGTCATCTGCCTGTCATTAACGAGAATGCCGCGGTCGGTATCAATGCCAGCAGCATTGGCAATAGCGTCGTTAGGTTCTATGCCAATGCAGGTGCAAACGGCACCGCCGCTGTTTGCAACAGCATCGGCGATGGCATCCTGATCACTACCCAGTTGCACGTTCACTCCAATGCCACGGTGGTAATCGAGCAGCAGTTCAGACATGTCCGCTGGCAACGCTCTTGCGCCCAGTTTCTGTTGTTGCTCGAACAGGGTCACCTCAAGGCCGTGAGATCTGGCGGTGGCAGCCACTTCCAGTCCGAGCCAGCCACCACCAACCACGGTAAGGTGTTTTTCGCGTTTGACTGCTGCGAACAGTTTCTTGGCATCGTCGATGGTTCTGAGACTCAGTGCATTGCGGTAGGGCCTTGCGAATCCACCGCAGGCGAACACCAGTTTGTCAAACGGAACAGTCCGGCCGGCAGCCATCACCTGACGCTTGTCGATGTTTACCTCGGTTGCCTCCACATTGAGTTGCAGGTCAATGTCGAGCTCAGCAGCCTGCTCATCGGAAAGCACATTCAGCTCCACCGGTGCCACGGGTCGTGACAGAAAAGACTTAGACAGTTCGGGGCGCTGATAGGGCAGCACAGACTCGATGCCAAGCATGGTGATGCTGCCTTCGTACCCGAGTCTGCGCAACTCAATAGCGCATCGTGCCGACGCCTGGCCCGCCCCTATTAATACGGTTTTATCGTCAGTCAAGCTGCGGCCTCCTGTGATATGGAAAGAGCATTCTTCAATGCGGTCACCCGGTGAAATCGTACAACAGGGTTGCTGTTGCGTCAGCTGTGATCTGACAAGCCGAATCCGATCTCACCTTATTG
>CAYMFQ010000295.1:0-6606 GCA_964389335.1 uncultured Granulosicoccaceae bacterium | reverse complement strand
CGATACACGATGGCGCAACGCCCTTTCTGCTTCAACTCCACCTTACAACAGTTTGACTGAAACCACACACCTCAATCACCCTGCGCATGTCGGGATACCTGAACCTTTTCACCAATCAGCCCGCTCGGGCGGAATAATAGCGTTATGACCAGAATGGCGCCGATCAGAAGCGCCTGCAGTGCGCCGCCCTGCGCCTGCATGTCGCCGGGTACCACTTTGGAGATGGCGTAACCGCTGCCGGTCCAGATTCCCCAGACGACAATTGCACCTATCACTGCGCCGCGATTGTTGCCGCTGCCACCAACAATCAGCATCGTCCAGATCTGGAACGTCACAATCGGCAGGTAGTCTGACGGACTGACATAACCTATAAAGCCGGTGTACAAAGCACCGGAGAAACCCATGATCAGGCAGCCCAGGACAAAGGCCTCCAGTCGCACACGCGCGGCGTTCTTGCCAAGAGACTCTGCGGCGGTTTCATCTTCGCGGATCGCTTTTAACATACGCCCCCACGGCGATTGCACCACACGCTCCAGTGCAACAAAGACAACACCACCTACCAGCAACACACACAGCAGATACAGTGAGTTTTGCGCAAGCGAACCATCAACCAGCGCACGCGCCGGGTTCGGAATGCCGATTAAACCGAGTGTACCGCCGGTAAAATACTCCCAGTTGAGACAAACCAGGTGAATACTAACGGCAACGCCAAAGGTTGCCACCGCCAGATATTCCTCACGCAGCTTTAACGTGATTAAGCCGATAAGCAGTGCCCCTGCACCGGCAGTCAAACCAGCGCCTAGCAGGCCGACAATAAACGGCAGTTCAAAGCCACCGAATACTGCATCGCGCGACGGACCGGTGAGTATGGCCATGGTGTAGCCGCCAATGGCAAGAAACCCCGCAACACCGGCATTAAATAAACCGGTGTAACCCCATTGCAGATTCAGCCCCATCACCGCGATGCTGAATATCAATGCGACGATAAAGAAAAAGACTAGATAGGAAACCAGGCCGATCACTGCCGTTCTCCGAACAATCCCTGCGGTCGAAAATACAATACCAGTAAAATCAGAAGAAACGGCACAGCCGGCTTGTAGCTGGTGGGAATGATCATCACTGACAGGTTCTCAGACAAGCCAACCAGCAGTCCGCCAATCACCGCACCGTACATACTACCGGCACCGCCGAGAATGGCAGCAGCAAACAACGGCAGTATCAAACCGAAGCCTAACTCGGGCCGCAACTGCACGGTTAAGCCATACAGCACCCCTGCAACCGCAGCACCGGATGCACCGATAATCCATACCCAGCGTACTACCCGACCGACATCGACACCACTGACGCTGGCCAGATCCGGATTTTCCGCCACGCCACGCATGGCAATACCGGTGCGACTGCGCGTAAGAAAGAGATGCAAACTAACCACAACGACAATAGTCAGACCAAGCAGGAATACCTGATCAGGCATTACACGTACACCTCCCGGTAAAACGGTGGCAAACTGCAATTCACGCGAGTAGTAAATCGGGTCGGCGCCCCAGAACAACAGAACAGCATGGCGCAGGATTAATGCAACACCAAAACTTGCAAACACCATCGTCATATGACCGGCGGTGCGACTGAGCTTTTCAAACACCAGCGCATGTAACACCAGTGCCAGTACAGATGTGGCGACGGCGGATGCAATCATCGCCAGCAACAATGGCCAGCCAAAGGTAAACGGACCAAGTGTTTCCTGCGGGAGAGCGCTGAATGCCTTGGCAAAGCCAATGAAGATCAGTGCAAAGTAAGCACCCCAGGTCAGTAGCTCAGAGTGTGAGAAGTTCGCAAAGCGCAGAATCTTCATGGTAAAGCTGATACCAATGGCACCGAGTGCGACGATGGCGCCACTGAGTATGCCGTCGGCAAAATGCTGTAGAAACATCAGATTTTCTCCGCTTGGCGGCCACCGAGAAATATCTCACTGATCTCGGGGTCATTTAACAGACGGTCTGCCGGTCCATCGACGCGATTCAGTCCTTCCGCCAGTACATAGCCACGGTCTGACACGCGCAATGCCGCTCTGGCATTTTGTTCAACCATTAGTACGGCGACGCCATCGCGAACCAGATCGGCGATGACATCAAACATTTGCATCGCCGCGCGTGGCGACAACCCGGCGGTTGGTTCGTCGAGCAACAATAGCTTTGGTGTGGTTAGCAACGCTCGGGCAACGGCGAGTATTTGTCGTTGACCGCCGGATAACACACCGGCTTTATCTGCACGCTTTTCACGCAGTACCGGGTACAGGTTGTAGATTTCTTCGATGCGCTGCCGTGCCCGGCGCTTACGCAACAAAACACTGCCGAGCAGCAGATTTTCCTGAATGGTTAAGGTGGTAAACACGTTGGCGGTTTGCGGCACAAATCCCACACCTGCCTGCACCACTTCGTGCGCACGCAAACCGACAATTGACTGGTCAGCCAGCGTAATGGCTCCATCAGTGGTTCGCACCAGACCGGCAATCGCCTTGATAAAAGTAGATTTACCAGCGCCATTTGGTCCGATGATCGTCACCACCTCACCGGCCGCCACGTTCACCGACACCCCATGTATAATCGGCAGACCCGGCTGATAACCTGCCACCACGCTTCGAGCATCAAGCAACACGTCACTCATGGCAAACCACCGAGGTATGCATCCAGCACCTGATCATTCGCCCTTGCACCCGCCGCGTCGCCCTTGTAAATCAACTGCCCCTGCGCCATTACCATGACCGGATCGCAGATCGACATCACCACTTCCATGTTGTGTTCAATTAATAAAAACGTATAGCCACGTTCGTTTAAAGCGACAATGCGATCAATCAGCGAGTGCATCAGTGTCGGGTTAACACCGGCGGCTGGCTCATCAAGTAAGATGATCTGCGGATTTGACATCAGCACTCTGGCGAGTTCCAGAAGCTTAAGCTGTCCACCAGAAAGCGTTCCGGCTTTATCTGTTTTAACAGCAGATAATCCGCAATAGTCGATCAACTCTGCTGCTCTGTTTCTGATTTCGCGTTCTTCACGCGCCACCTGTCGTGGTCTGATCCAGTTGTTCCAGAAACGCTCACCACACTGCGCCTGCGGCACCATCATCAGGTTTTCGAGTACTGTCATTTCCGGGAACGGCCTCGGTATCTGGAAGGTGCGAGCGAGACCCTGAGCAAAGATTTTGTCGGGTGAGAGTTCGTGTATCGGCGTACGATTCAGATAGAGCGCCCCGCTATCAGGCTTTAACAGTCCGGCCAATGTGTTGAAGAGCGTCGTCTTGCCGGCACCATTGGGGCCGATCAGACCACCGATGGCGCCCTGCGGGAGGTCAAAGCTGACATTGTCGACTGCGGTAAAACCATCGAATCGCTTAGTGATGTTTTGAATGCTGAGCAAACTATCGGCGCTGACCAATTCACTCACGCTGCACCGCCGTCACTTTCATCACGCAGCTGGTTTTGATTGCCGCTGTTGATGTTGTACTTCATGATTCTGCCGTGACTGCCCGAGGTATCGCGCTCAAGGCCAAATACCGGCCCATGCGGACCCGCACTTTGAGCCTGTATTGCCGAGATCGCTGTGCGATCCTCGATATCCAGATTCACGTTTAACACGCGCAGTGTTTTCGGTAGTCGATCCGCATAGCGTGCGCCGACAATTACTGCACCGACGTCTGTGTTGTCGAGCATGGCCCGAATCGCAATGGTATCTATATCGACCTGATGTTTGTCTGCTATACCACGCAACGTCTGCAGCAACTGTTGAAACAATGACCACCCACCAAACTCTTCAATCACAAGTCGATACTTCACCAGTGACCGATTGCTGAAATCAAAACCGGGGTCTGCCTTGCCGAGCCATTGATCAGTTAAGAATCCTCCGGCGAGTACACCATAGGTGAGCAGGTGAACGTTATGGCTTTTTGCAATCGTTGCAAATTCCCCTGCAGCCCGCCTGTCAAGCAACGAATACTGAATCTGTGCAGAGACAATGTCTGCAATGCCACACAGTTGCTGTAAATGATCGGCATCGAAATTGGTCACACCAATATGATGGATTTTTCCCTGTTGTTTCAGTGTTTGCAGATGCATCATCGCATCGATGCAACCGGGAACCTGATAATCCCACCAGTGAAACTGCACCAGATCAAGACACTCGCACTGCAGACGCCTGAGGGAGCGATCGATACCGCCGGTAATTTGTTTTATGTCGAGACTGCCCAGACTGTTTATGTCCGGCACGTACTTGGTGTGTACGCGCAGCTTATGGCCAGATCCGGTTTTATCGAGCAGGGTTCGACGGAAATCGCCCAGCATGGCTTCGACACCGGTGTAAATATCGGCGCAGTCAAACGTTGTGATACCAGAATCGTAAAACGACTGCATATCTGCAATAGCGCGTTGTTCTTCAACGGATCCATGATCCCCCGCCAGCTGCCAGCCACCCTTGATCAGTCGTGAAATCTCGTAGCCCGGGCGCAGCTCAAGTCGATCGACAGAACTCATACTTGTGCATTCTCTGCCGACGGCAGAGGTACGCGCGTTGCTTCCGCGTGACTGAAGCGTCTCTTTGCAGTACGTGTAATCAGAAAGCGTGCGCCACAGTGCGGATCGGGACAGGCAATCTCCGCATCAGTTGTCATCCAGTCGTTAGCATCGGTCGGGCGTTGCTTCGCCGGTAACAGCGGCAGCAATGCGGCTAGCGGATAGAGCGGGAACTGCCCCCTGCCCTCTGGCGGAAACACAATCATCTCCCCGTGCACGTCAAAATACTCACCGGGCTGGTGATCACATACCATCGGCTGATCACCGGCGATTACCTCTACCCGCAAATCCCAGAGTTCAAATGTATCGTCAGAGGGTGTCTTATCCGGCAGATTCATAGTTGCGCGTTCCAGCGACTCACTTTTTTCTATAATGACATAGCCTGTCCAACAGTGAAACGCTCTTCAATCGGCAATCGCTTCCGCCTCGACTTCAATCGCGTACGGACCAACCAGACTACTGACTTCCACCAGAGTATTTGCCGGTAACACACCGGAAAAATACCGGCCGTGCACACGCGACACCACTTCCCATTGCCGCCAGTCAGTGAGGAATATCCGGGTGCGCACAACGTCGTCGAGACTACCGCCAAGCGACTGGATACTGGCCGAAATTTTATCCATGACATAGACCATCTGCGCGCGCAGATCATCCTCCCCAATGACACGATCAACGCCATGAGTCGCTGTGGTACCACTGATCAGGATGCGATCACCCTTGCGCATACCGCGACTGTAACCACAAACCGGTTCGTATTCGCTGCCCGAACTAATACGCCAACAGTCAGACTTACCCTCAACGGGCTCACGCTTAAAGACCGGTGGCAACTGCTGTAAATGATGACTGAGATCACCGGACGCCGTCAGGAATGGCGGGCGACGATACTCCGAACCACAGTCACCGGCGATGGATTGCAACTGGTCGGACAACTGATCTATCTGCGAGAGGTTGTCATCCGTGAGCTGAAGTGTTTTGAGCGCATTATTACTGTCTCTGTGCTGACTTTCGGTTAGCCGCGCGCCGATGATAATCCCACTGACTGCAGCCTGTTGCTGCACCCAGCGGGTAGCGACGTTGGCAATAGATACGCCATGTTGCACCGCAATTTGATTCAGCGTGGCGAGTACATTCTGAAATACCTGCCAGCCGCCAACGGCTTCGATAAAGCGCATGTATTTCATCTTCGACCAGTCACTAATATCGGCAGGCTGCGCATGACCCAGCCAGCGCTCATTCAGCAAACCACCGGCAAGCGTACCGTAGGCCAGCAGATTCACATCATTTTCCACACACACATCACTCATCTCGTTAAGCGCCCGCCTGTCCAGAACTGACAGGCAAACCTGATTGCTCGCTATGTGGTAACCACAGGACAGCAACACATGCAGATGATCGGTATCAAAATTGGTGACACCCAGGTTGGCGATTAAACCATCCTGCTGCAACCGTGACAGATGATCAAACACATCGATATAACCCGGGTGATCAAAGCTCCACCAGTGCAACTGAAGTAAATCAATGCAGTCTGTATTGAGCCGCTCAAGTCTTTCAGAGACACCGGCGCGCACTGCATCGTAAGAGCACTGCTGCGGCTCCGGACACCACTTGGTGAAGTACTTTACGCGGTCACGGTCAGGATGTTTTTGCTGTTTAAGAAGCCGCATTGCTTCAGCAGCAATCAGTTCCGCACTACCGTAATGATCCGCCATATCGAAGCAGGTGTAACCCTCTCCGACATAGTCGACCAGCGCTGCGGCGGCCTGCGAACGATCGAGTTCCGCACCATCTCGCTCGAGATCAGCCACCTGCCACAGACCGGTGATAACAGGATTGGTTTGCAGGCCGAGATCGTTGTTAGTGTTCATAAGAATTCTGCTCTGCCACCTGAGTGTATGAAGTTCGATGACATACTATCAGGCGCCGACACCCGGCAGTAAACACATTTCTTAATCTGAAGGGGGAACCATGGTATGAACCGAACCTGCCCGTATTCAGCCAGGAAATCGCCTACTTTGCGTCGCGATCTCGTCCAAAAAAACCATTGT
>CAYMFQ010000294.1:4044-6615 GCA_964389335.1 uncultured Granulosicoccaceae bacterium | reverse complement strand
TGCGATTCTTCGGCAGTGCTGCACTCGAGATCCGCTTCGTCTATGTCTGCTATGTCGATGGTGTGGGTTTCGTCCAGCGGCGCTTCGTCTGTTGGCATCATATCTTCCGCCTCAGACCGGCATACCAGTTCGTCTTCACCGGTTTCGATGCACAGATATACAATGACATCGTCGGTGTTTTCAAACAAATCGTTGGCACCTTCAATGATGACCATCTCAGACTCGCTGAATCCACAGTCATCGTCAGCAACGTTCATTTCCTCACAGGCCTGCAGGTATGCTTCCTGAAGGTCGTAATCGGCTTCTTCCATGTCGAGTTCAATTGCTGATGCAAAGTCGAAGTCTGCCTTTTGCCAGTTGGCAGAGTCGCTGCAATCTATCCCCTGGGTTTCTTCGCAGTATTCACTTGAAGCGAGTTCGCCGTTTTCGTCGAACGTCTCCCGTGTGTGCCAAATCACCGGGTCACCGGCAAAGGTTGCAGTGGTGCCAAGCTTTCCGCCACTGTCGTTAACAACTGCATGCGATTGCCATTGGCCACTTTCGCTGCCTTCGCTCCAGTTGAATTCACTGATAATCTCAATGCTGTTTTGCTCATCGTTCAGCGCGTGCAGCTGCTGTGAGTCGGTGTATGACGCGTCTCCCATCACGAATTCATCGCGCAGTGATACGCGAACGGCATCATTAGATTCTGCATAGATCAACTGGCTTTGATGTTCTGCGTTGCCTTCATCTTCGTGCCAGTTGCCCTGGTATGACATGGCTATACGACTACGGTCTTCATTCCATTGAACCTGCTCGACTTCGTTTTCGCCGACGTCCATGGTTTTGGTGATCGAGTGGTCATACGTGGTGTCCGGGTTGGGCTGATAGACGATGGCCGCTTCTTCCATAACCTCACCATCGTCGTCGACCAGTGTGTTGGCTGGAATTGCGCAGGTTGCGCTGGCCGAGGAGGACATGCAATAGGCCATGATGGCATCCCACGTGTCGTCGATATCGTCCAGCATGTCCTCGGCGAACTCGACCCGCTCGTAGATGAGTTCCGCACCCAGATACAGCGCCTGGGTCGAGGCGCCGGTTGCTGCGGCATCCAGTACACCGGCAACCTCTGATACATCTCCCATTGTCTCTATGACAGACTCCTGTGTGTCCTCCGTTGTGGTTGCAGTAGGGTTTGCCGTGTTGCCCCCTTCGGCATCGTCCGACGACTGCAGGCTTTTGGGCATACGCAGGTTCATAGAGCCTGATTGACTCGAGTCGCTGTCATTTGAAGACGGTGCCTGTAGCCCACCGTCGCAGGCGGTAAGCAGCAGGGAACTCAACAATCCGCAGGCCAGTGTCTGATGTGTTTTCATGGTCTTCCTCTATCGATCCGGGTATATGAACTGGTGCAAAAACACCAAATTCGGAGGAAATAACGTCTGCGGAAACTAAATCTTTAGTGAAATGGTTCGATAACACCAAAAACTGGTAAACACATTGCACGGCGATCTTTGTGGAGAAAAAGCACACAGCCATCACCGCGGCGCTGTCCAGGCTGCTTAAACCGCTTGCCAGACTGCTGCTGCGAAACGGAATTGCCTACGCTGACTTTGCGTTGATGGCCAAGCGTGCCTATGTGGAAGTGGCGCGTGAAGACTTTGCTGTGCCTGGCCGCAAGCAGTCGGCATCACGTATCTCGGTGTTAACCGGCATACACCGGCATGAAGTCAGCCGGGTTTTAAAACAGCCGTTGCAGGCGGCGCCGATGGTAGGGCATCGCAATCGCGCCGCGCAGATTATTGGCGCATGGCAATACGACGAAGCGTTTAGCACAGACGGGGTTGCCCGAGAGTTATCGATAGAATCTGACTTTGCAGCGCTGGTGGCAAAATACGGTGGCGATGTGACAGCACGCGCCGTGCTTGATGAGCTGCAGCGCGTTGGTGCAGTGCGATGTGAGGGCGATCAGGTGAGCCTGTTGGTGAAGGCGTTCACTCCGCTCGGCAGTATGGACGATCTAATGTACATACTGGGTGATTGTACCGCTGACCTGCTGGAGACTCTCGACCATAACCTGAGCTGTGAGGAGCACGAGCGACGGCTGCAATTGAGTGTTGTCTATAACAACCTGCCGGACGAAGTGCTACCAAACCTTGAGCTGGTATGCAGCGAACGTGCGATGGTGTTTATGAAGGAGCTCAACGAATTCTTTGCTACTCAGGATCGCGATTCGAACCCGGGCAGTAAGGGCAGTGGACGCAACCGGGCAGGGTTAGGTCTGTACTTCTTTAAGCAACCGATGGATCAGGAATAGCCACATGAGCCACCGTTACCTGCGTATTGCGCTGTGCATAGGGGTTGTGATGTGCGGTTCCGGCTGTGACGGCGGACTTATGGGGACCAGTACCGGGCCGGGGCAGGATAGTGGCGATAAACCTGTCAGGGGAGATGTGCCGCGGCTGCCAACAAAGATCAGTCCGCGATTGCCCGGCGCGATCACCGGTGCGGTCAATACCGCAACGACACCGGCGTATGGTGTGCGGCAGAGTTTATCGATTAACGCGAAGCAGCAGAGCGATTCACAACAGA
>CAYMFQ010000294.1:1766-3944 GCA_964389335.1 uncultured Granulosicoccaceae bacterium | reverse complement strand
TGATCAGCAACAGAGCGTATCCAGGAGCTGGGCGCTGCTGCAACCTTCGTTACAGGAAATTGAATCAACACGCATAACCGTCCAGGAAGTACTGGCATTGCTGGACCGGCAGTTTGACACCATTCTGGAAAGCTGCAACGACAGCCTGGCGCAGGACGGTCAGTGCCAGATTCAGGCTGGTGAAATTGAAGCTTATTACGATGATGTGATAACACAGCAGATGGTAGCAGTGTTCCAAACTTCGAATGCTGCCACGCCTGCAGCAGATATTGTCGATGATGCTGAGGCCAGTCAGGTCAGAAGCCGTTATCGAGAACTGGAAGGCACCGGAGTCGTATTTAATCAGCTATCAATTCAATTGCCGACTAGCACCGATACGCGGTACCGCTTAACCGCTTCGACCGCAACGCTGCTTCAGGGGCGGACACTTCAACTAAGCTGGAGCGCGGCTTACGATCAGATTACGTATGACGTAATTGATCAGTCCGCGGCCGGCAATACAGAGCTCTACAATTATCGCAATAGCGTGAGTGGCCAGCAGTTGACGGTACAGCGCAGTACGCGTGTTGCCGACAGCCTGCAGGAGTTTTCCATTGAGTTAACCGCTCAGGCTGAAGATATAGGCGATGTGTACTACAGCGCTCGGGTGGATGATGTGTATCTGACCGGCCAGGCAGGAGATGACAAGGCCTATGCATATTCGAGAGACTTTGAAGAAGAGGAAGGCGGGTACTTCCAGGAAATATTCGATGAGTTTGGTTATCAGATAGCGATACAGGAGTGTTATCTGGAGCTGGGTTATGCATGTGATGAGGAGGAAATTGAAGAAGTTTTTCTCGAGTATTATTTGTCCGAAGAAGAATACGACGATGTTATTGATGGTCTTGGCTTTGACGATGTGATGGTCGTGAATCTGCCTTCAGATGTGTTTGAGTTTCTGGTACTGGAGAACGATCCGGATGTGCCGCTGCTGTTGCGTGACGAGTTTTGTGAAGGCTGGCAGCCGTTTCCCGGAGACATAGAGCTGTTCTGCTATGCGCCGGAGTATGAGCTTGATGATGCGGTGGTGGTATCAATAGATAACGGTGAACTTTCGCTCGTAGCCGGGGCGCGTGTGGTGGTAGAAGACGACTAGAGGCGGTGACTTCTGTTTGGCGCATAAGGTGGTGTCAGGTATCCTGCGACTGAGGATCACAAACAGAGGCTGATTATCTTGGAAACTCGTCGCTTTGGTCGCACCGACCTGGATGTTTCGTGTTTAACGTTTGGCTGTGGGGCAGTCGGTGGGCTGATGACGAAGGGCGACGCGGCAGATCAGGATCGCGCTGTTGCCTGGGCGCGGGACAACGGCATCAATTTCTTTGATACCGCACCAAGCTACGGTAATGGTGCATCCGAAACGGCACTGGGCCGTGCACTTGCGGGTAATACCGATGGCATTGTTATCAGCACCAAAGTGGGATTGCCTGAAGCGGAGCTTGGCAATGCGTCAGACTTCATTGAGCGGTCTCTGCACGAAAGTCTTGGCCGGCTGCGCCTGGATCATGTAGATCTGTTTCAGTTGCACAATACCATCGGTGAACCTGACCGGCATGGTGCCATCAGCGCTGAACAGGTGCTCAACGAAGTAATCCCGGTTTTTAATAAACTGCGAGATGCCGGTAAAACACGATACCTCGGTTTTACCGCCAAAGGTGATACCGGGCAGTTACTGCAACTGGTTCAGTCCGATCAGTTCGACAGCGCGCAAATTTTCTACAACCTGCTGGTGCCGACAGCCGGTGAAGCGGCGACCGCGGATTACCCGGCTCAGGATTACAGGGAACTACTGAACGTGTCTGCGTCGCACGGCGTTGGTGCGATTGGTGTGCGCGTGCTGGCGGGTGGTGCATTGACTGGAACTGTGGATCGACATCCCCTCGGTATGCCGGAGGTGGCACCAATCGGTTCAGACACAGACTATGCTACTGATGTAGAGCGCGGGTTATTGTTTATGCCGCTGGTAGAGGATGGTGTTGCGGATTCGTTGCCCGAACTGGCCGTACGCTATGTGATTTCCAATACCGTGTTACCAACGACAGAAATTGGCATAGCTACACTTGAGCAACTACAGCTTGCAGCGACCGCAGTAAATAAAGGTCCGCTTGATGATGAAGCGCTTGCGCGGATCAGGGAGAT
>CAYMFQ010000294.1:0-1666 GCA_964389335.1 uncultured Granulosicoccaceae bacterium | reverse complement strand
CGATGTTCACGATACTCGTGTCTATTTGCGGGCTGGCAGTTGATTTGGTCTTTCTCATTGTGCTGAAGGTAAGTGATAAGTCTGCATTTCTGTCGAGCGCGGGACCGCCCGGTTCGAGACAGCGGGTATCTCCGGGTAGCGTAGATTGACATTCTTATTGTCATGACATAAAGTGTCATGACAAAATAAATTTATGTCCGTCAGTAAGGAGTTCCGCTATGTCTCTACGAGTCCCTTCCACCATCCGCGAATTATCAGTTCGCTGGTATTTATCTCCCTCCGCTCTGGTACTCTGCGGTGTGGTTGTCAGCCAGGCTACTTTTGCTCAGCAGGGCTCTGAGTGCCTGCAGTGTCACACCGGATTGCCGGCGACGTTTAGTAATGTCATCGACGAGGACGCACCTGTTGAGAGTGTTGTCTCCGGCGCCTGTGACTATTCTTCCGCAGATCTCTACGATGGCTGGGGCTGGAATCCGATCCTGGGGGAGAGTTGTCCACCCTTGTCAGGATCTGAGGAAGTGGCGGCATCAACCTGTGACTATTCCAATGCCGATAGCTTTGCCGGTTGGGGCTGGGATCCGGTAGCGCGTGAAAGCTGCCCGCCTCAGGCTGACTCAGATCCTCATACTGTTTTTCCTATTTGCAGTGCGACTTACTTCGATGCGGACGGCGATGGCTTTGGATGGGAAGATCAGGCGAGTTGTATTATCACGTCCGACTCTGAGCCAGCGCCGGTCTTCACCAATAGAGAGACAGGTAACCAGGTTGCGCTGGAGCGTGCCATATGGAATGGCAATGTCGATATCGCCAATCGAGTCATTCAATGTGATCTCTATTATTTTGATACTCGCAGCAACCAGTATCGGCTTGAGCCGGTTCCATTCAGAGCAGGCGCAAACCTCAACAATCAGGTGTTCCCGTCCTATCGGTTCCGGCATTTGTCATTGCCGCTGGTATCGCCCTTTTTAGGCACCATCGCATCGGTTCAATATGTGGATGGCACTGCCATCACACCGGCGGCTTTTGCGGGTGATAACTACTGGACTACAGATGACAGTCGCTACATCGGGCCGACGGTTCTGCAATCGCCCTATATCGAGCGGATAACCCGTGCAGACGGCACAGCGGCTATTCGCACCTGGCACGAAAGCCGTTTTGATACCGCATTGGATCTGGCGGCCTCGGGCAACCGGGTGCAACGCGATGGCTACTTTGAGTGCCGTGACATCTCCGGCAGTGATTTCGTGCCAACCGGTGGTTCTGCTCTAGTTACTGTTGCAGACCAGTGCGACTACAGCAATGCCGATTCGACCAATGGCTGGGGCTGGAACCCGGTCAGGCGTGAATCGTGTCCGCCACAGCAGGTGGCGCAAAGCGAACCGGTCGGTCAGGCAGGTCAGTCGTGCGACTACAGCAATGCGGACAGCAATGGCGGCTGGGGATGGGATGCAGTGAATCAGGCATCCTGTGCGCCATCGACCACGCAGCAGCAGAGTGCTACGGCAGATTGTGATTACAGCAACGCCGGTATCAATGATGGCTGGGGCTGGAATCGCACAACCATGCAATCCTGCCCACCCAGGTAGTAATAACTATCTTGTAGCAACTGTAGGGTGCTCTGAGTGCAACGAAGCGCACCAGATACGTAGCATGTTTTCTGTGTTGT
>CAYMFQ010000293.1:3897-6628 GCA_964389335.1 uncultured Granulosicoccaceae bacterium | reverse complement strand
TAGCGTCAATCATTGAAGACAGCTTCAGGATGCGGGCGGGCAGCTATCAATTGTCCGCCGACACCGATGCGCCGGTGGTCAGCGATGAACCTCGCTAACCCCAGCTATTACGTTGCCAGCAGCCTACCAAACCGGCCCCAGCTCAACCTTAGACCCATCAGAAAACCGTGAAAACCGAAACCGCTGCAAGTCATGAGCAGGTGTTTTCTGCTGCACTAAGTCAGCGACTATCTGACCGGCTGCAGGCCCGATACCGAATCCATGGCCACTAAAGCCAGTGGCGATTATCAGACCGGGGTGTGACTCTACCCGATCAATGACGGGTACTACGTCAGGCATGGTGTCGATAATACCAGCCCAGGTATTTACCAGTGGAACATCGCCAAGTGCTTTAAAGCGACTGCTAAAGCGCTTCTTTATACGCTTAAGTGCTGCCTGCCTGGGTGGCGGGTTGAGTACACGCATGCGTTCCATCGGGGATACTTCATCGGCTGACCAGTGGCGTTGTGTGCGCCATCCATCGGGGTAATCTTTCGGCCAGGCGGTGTGCAGTCGATAGGTATCCCACTCGCTTAGCATTGCAGGTACAAACGGCTTCAGGTAACGAAACGAGTTGGGGCCGATGAAGTGTTCGGTCAGGTCGGTTAGTGCCAGTGTATAACCACCGTCTTCACGCCTGCGCCATGCCAGTTGTTCGTCAGCCGCGTTACCGCTGAAAATATCGGGTGCCTTTGCGGTTTGGGCGACGGTTGAGCGCACTGCTAGTTGTGGCAGCGTAATTCCTGCGTTAGCAGCAAACAGAGATGACCAGGCGCCAGCCGCAAGCACCACCTGCTGGCAGCGTATAACGCCGCTCTCTGTAACCACCCCGGTAACTACGCCATTGGTTTGCTCGATACTGCGAACCGCACAGTCTTCCCGAATAACTGCTCCCAGACGGTTAACTGCTCTGGCGATTGCTGGTACCGCTACCCACGGTTCGGCACGACCATCGCTCGGGGTAAATACCGCACCGGCCCAGCGAGAGGTATCGGTTTTGAGGGTGTCCGCTACCTGCTGTGCACTCAGCTTGACCGAGGTAAGCTGATATTGCTTCGCCAGATCGACCCAGCGCTCGCGCGATGCCATTTTCTTTTCGGTACTGGCCAGGTAAAGCACGCCATGCTGTCTAAAGCCAAGATCTTCGCCGACGACTTTGTGCAGTGACTGCCACAGTCGGTTGGACTCCATCATGATGGGTAACTCTGCAGGGTCCCGACCGTGTTGCCTGACCCAGCCCCAGTTGCGCGATGACTGCTCTCCCGCCACCCGACCTTTCTCACACACCACCACGGATACGCCACGCTGCCTCAGGTACAACGCCGTACAGATACCGGCAATACCAGCACCGATGATGACAACATCGGTACTGTCGGGTAGCGGATCATTGAACTGCTTAGGGGTTTGTTCGCTATAAATGGTCACTGTGCTTCTGCATTAATGGTGAATGCCAGATGTACTAACACACACTAAAACGGTACCGGCGATGAAAAGCGCAGTGGCTCGCCGCTCACCGGGTGTGCGAACTCCAGCTGCTCTGCGTGCAAGTGTAGCCGATCAGCACTTGTGCCATAGAGCTCATCGCCAACAATGGGCGTGGCCAACCCTTCTACATGCGCCAGATGCACCCTCAACTGATGGGTGCGTCCGGTAACCGGATAGAGTGCAACACGGGTACGTGTACTGCCCTTATGCACTACCTCAAAACAGGTTAAAGCTGCCTTGCCATGTTCACGGCAGACCATTTGCCGCGGTCGATCATCAAGATCTACACGCAGTGGTAATTCAATACTACCGCTTTCAGCCGAGACACATCCTTCCACGTCTGCAATGTACCGCTTCTTAACCCGACGCTGCTCAAACTGCTGATGCAATGACTTATGGCTCACCGTGTCCTTTGCTGCGACCATTAACCCGGAAGTGGCCTGATCGAGCCGGTGTAACAACATGCGCGAAAGAACATTGGGCACAAGCGTCGAATAGCGTGCTTGCAGGCGCTGTTCTACAGAATCGGTAATTTCTTTACCAGCCACTGATAACATGCCTGCCGGCTTATCCACTACCAGTATATGTTTATCTTCATACACGGTGCGCGGCTCAGAGTCGGGAAAGTGCAAACACTGCTGCCACCGAGGGGCAGCAACATCAAGGCCGTTTAGCATGTGCGCAAGTATCGGCCGACATTTACCACGGCAGGCAGGATAAAACTGCTGATGGTGTCGCACGCCTCCCGGTGGTGATGCCCCCCACCAGAACTCCGCCAGGCACACTGGCTGCAAACCCAGTTCACAGCACCATTGCAGCAGCTTGATGGTCGCGCAGTCACCGGCACCACCCGGTGGCAATGTATCGCCAAAGCAGTCAGTCATCGCACAACACTGCCCGTTCCAGCAGCGTATGTTATAGCCGTTAAACAACTGTTGCTGCAGTGTCCTCGACAGTGATCTGCGACCTTTCTTCACGCTTGTAAGCGGTGCTTCAATGGCATCACACCGCGACTGAGCCGCATCGACCTTTGTATCCCATTGTTGCTTTAGGGTTTTGTATTCGCTTTTATCGCGCTGACTCTGTAGTGCAAGGTCGCTAAGCACCTCATCTTTACATTGACCGTGCTGTCGCAATTCATCGCGCTGCCGGCGTCGCTGCTTGAAACACTCACGGGCCAAATCAAGCGCCTGTGTTCTATGCGACT
>CAYMFQ010000293.1:0-3797 GCA_964389335.1 uncultured Granulosicoccaceae bacterium | reverse complement strand
GCACCACCAGCACGCCAAACATCTTGCCACCATTGGCGGCGAAGAAATCATGATCTGATGGGGGAATGTCGGCAAGCTGTCGCTGCAGCTCAAGCCCGGCAGCTTTTGCCAGCGCATGTGGCATCAGATCAAACGGACTGGGAAAGCGTGTGGGTAATGAGTGTTCAGACCATTGAACACCCGCGTACCGGATATTTTTACTCACTACTACATTGGCATCGGATACTGGCGGTGAACAGATTCTATATCCGCCAGTACTTCATCAGTCAGCGTCAGTTCCGCTGCACCCACATCAACCTTTAACTGCTCCATGCTGGTGGCACCAAATATTGTCGATGTCATGAATGGGCGAGATATGCAAAACGCCAGCGCCATTTGTGCGGGGTGCAGATCGTGCTTTTTAGCGATGGCCACATACTGCTCAAGCGCCTTTGCCGAGTGTTCATTAAAACGACCGTTTAAACCGGGATTTATACTCATACGACTGCCTTGTGGCACTTTACCATCGACATACTGCCCACCCAGTAAGCCTGCGGCCAGTGGAGAAAAAGACAGCAAGCCGACATCTTCGTGATAGGACATCTCGGCCATATCAAGATCATACAAACGACACAGCAGACTGTACTCGTTTTGCACTGACACCACTCGTGGCAACCGATTGTCTTTGGCAATTTCAAGAAACCGGCCTACACCCCAGCAGGTTTCGTTAGACAAACCAATGGTGCGTATTTTTCCGGCTTCAACATGCTTATGCAGTGCGAACAGTATTTCGCGGAAGTGATCGATGGTCTGCGTACGCGGCTGTACGGTGGCATCGAAGCCCCAGCATTTACGGAAGTGATAGGAACTGCGGTTCGGCCAGTGCAACTGGTACAGATCAATATAGTCGGTCTGCAAACGCTTTAAGCTGCTTTCCAGAGACAGCTTGAGCTTTGCCGGAGACAAGTCTGCGCCACCATGGATATGCGGCATGCCGGAGCCGGTTGCCTTGGTCGCCAGCACAACATCGCGGCGCTTGCCGGACTGCTTGAACCAGTGACCGATTATTTCTTCTGTGCGACCCTGCGTTTCAGCACCGGACGGGTTAACCGGATACATCTCGGCGGTATCAATGAAGTTGATACCGTGCTCCAGCGCATAGTCAATTTGCGCAAAGCCTTCAGCCTGTGTGTTTTGTGTACCCCACGTCATGCTGCCAAGGCACAGCGCGCTGACCTCGATATCGCTTCGTCCCAGTTTATTTCTTTTCATTACCCGGTTTCCTGTCACAGCTGCGACAAGCCGCTGCCAGCTCGCCTCGACTCATTAGATGTCTGTTGTATAGTGTACCAAAAGCGCCTGCGACGTGGCTGTATGATGAACACCGGCTACAGAGCGCGCAATCTACAACGGAGCAGCCACAGCGGAGCAATCAATGCCTGACAATGCCGAACCTGAGAACGATCTGAATACCGATGTGGACACCGATCTGAACACATTGATCAACCGACTCGTGCACGCAACTGACCCGAATGAAGTCAAGGCACTCTACCGACAGTGGGCTGAAAGCTATGATTCGGATCTTGATGCGTTTGGTTACGTGGCGCCGCAGGTTGGCACCTCACTGCTGCGGGAATGCGTGCCGGACCACAGCGCCGTGGTGCACGACGCCGGTTGTGGTACCGGACTGGTTGGCAAGCTGCTGTCGTCACTTGGCTATCAACACATTGACGGCAGTGACTTCTCCGATGACATGCTGGCGCAGGCCAAAGCCACCGACAGTTACCGGCAACTGCAACAGGCAGACTATTCAGCGCCCATAGAAATACCCGACGGCAGCTATGACGCAGTTATATCGATAGGCGTTTATACCAAACGCTTTAGACAGCACTTTCTGACCGAGATGCTACGTATAATTAAGCCGGGAGGCCACCTGGTATTCAGTGCCCGCCCGCTCTACTTTGATGAGGTGGCCGAGCAGGTAAAACAACTGCATATCGATGAACACATAGCACGCTCGTCGGTACTGCACGATGATTATCTGATTGGCCAGAATGCCAAAGCGTTCTATCTGACCCTGCAGAAGTCACCGGGTTAGGATCACCCCCTAAACTTCAACAACGCAGTCAGGCCCGGTCATAAATAGGCGCTCACCGCTGGTGCGCTGAATGTTGTGGCCACCGGTAAAGTGTCCGAATGCGGGCAACACCGCAAGCCTGCGCTGAAACCAGAACACCGGTGCACGCAGTTTTTCGCGCCGTGTACCAAGGCGCCACACCGGATGAATGTGCCCGCACAATACGTAACCTCTGGCGTCGGTATCGGGTTCATGCTGAAACACAAAAGGCGCCTCGTGTATTGACTCGACGGCCCAGTTTATACGGCTGTCAACGCGCTCACGTGCGGCCGGCTTATCATGGTTACCGGCCACAACGGTCATGTCGAGCTGCGAACGCTTGTGTAACTGCGCACTGAGAGTCGATTGCCACGACTCATCCCGGGTGGGCATGGCATGCAGCAGGTCGCCAAGTATCAGCAAACGCTCGGCGCCACAGTCGTCAACCAGTGTCATTAAACTTTGCAGTGTTGCTTCACTGATGCCACCCGGCACACCAATACCGGCGCGGCCAAATGCGTGTTCTTTACCCACATGAACATCTGCCGCCAGCAGTGTTTTTTGTTCCTGCCAGTACAGCACTTTTTGCGCATGCAGGCAGAGCGTCTGATCGCACCATTGCAACGTTAAACACTGCGCAACAAACTCAGAACTGGCACCAGTAAAAGAACTCAAGCGGATTCCGTGGCAGTTTGACCCAGTGTTTTATCCGCAGCACGCTCAAGGGACCCCAGCATGCGACTGACCCGATCCTGAAACGACTCACTGGAAAAGGTTTGGCTCTGTACACTGTCAGCCCACAAGGGAAACGAAAGCGGTGTTAAACGCTCGGGATACAACAAATGCCACTGACGTTGTTGCAGACTATTCAGGCAATGCAGCAGTCGTTGGTATTCAAGCTGCTGTTGCAGTACCTCGCGCCGTGCCTGATCAAGCAACAGATTATCCTGATCGTAGTTTTCGAATACATCGTATATCAGCCCACTGGATGCTTGCACCTGCTTCGCACTTTTGGACCGACCGGGGTAACCGTTAAACACCAGACCTGCCACACGCGCAATGCTGCGAAACTGACGTTTCGCGATTTCGCCACTGTTGACCGAGGCCAGCACATCATCCAGCAGGTTACTGTCACAGAAGACTGCCTTTAGTGCCTCTGTATCAAGCTCAATGGGCTTCGAGCTTTGCAGTTCAAAGCCGTAGTCATTTACCTGCAGCGTCAGGGTAATCGAATACTGTGTCGACAGGCGCTGTGCCACTAACATTGCCAGCCCTTCGTGCGCCAGCCGACCGGCAAACGGAAAGCAAAAAACACTGTAACCCTCGCGGGTTTTTATCATCTCAAGTAAGAAGTCATCCGGGCCAGGCAGCATTGACCACTGTTGCTGCAGCCTGAGCATTCCCTCAACGGCCTGTAGTTCCGGCGTGGTAACCCCACCTGTGCGCCAGTCATTCAGCGTTTGCAGCACGCTGTCGGCAAGCTCGGTGGATATTGGCATTTGCGTACCCCACCAGCGTGGTACGGCACCGCTGCGCCGCGTGGCGTTTTTAACTGTTGCTGTCATATCGCGCACACGCAGCAGCTCCAGATGACGACCGGCGAACTGAAAAGTATCACCGGGCTTCAGTCGTGCGATAAAGCTCTCCTCGGTGGTGCCGAGTCGTTTGCCGCGCTGATAAGCGACGTTAATTTGCGCATCGC
>CAYMFQ010000292.1:0-6680 GCA_964389335.1 uncultured Granulosicoccaceae bacterium | reverse complement strand
TGCTTGACATCAGCGGGGCGTCCATATATGCCCGTGAGCGGTGCGAACCGCACCAGTGTTTTGTTTGCTACTTTATTTGGTGTGTTATCTGGTGCGCTTCGTTGCACTCAGAGCACCCTACGGTGAATTGGGGGGCTTTGGGGTGCATTGGTTGGGGTTGTTAGAATGGTGTGTCGTTAAAGTTGCGGGAAAACTCATCAAACATCGACATGCGTAGTTGATCGTATCTTGCGGCGAGCCAGGGCTTGAGTGTTTTTAATGATTTTATAGCGCCAGTCATTTTTTCAGAATCTGATATTCCGTCTTGTATTTCTCTGATGTGTTTTTCCATTTTTGCCTGTTGCTTTTTCTTGCTGCGATCGTAAAAACGATGGTACGTCGCAAAGTGCATGGGCGACTGGAGTATGATTGCTTCCTGTTCCTCTTCAAGTTGCTCGATATGAAGTTCAAGCGCTTTTATGAGTTGCTTTTCGTCCGCTTTAGAGAATGACTCACGATTATCCGTGTGTTCCTGATACATTTTAAAGACGGTTAGCAGGTCCCCCTTTTTACGTGCCGCTAACAACTCACTCATGAGTCGTTGCTTTTCCAGTCGCTTTTCGGGGTCTGCTTCACGGTCCGGGTGCAGCCGCGCGGCGGTTGCGCGAAACATTTTATGGAACGTCTGGTTGTCGATTTTCGGGGCTGCGATATCAGCGTCAGCGTTACCCGGGTGTTGAAAGTCTTCCTCGAAATCAAAGTCAGGGTCGGAGAAAGGGTCTTTGCTGAAGTCGTCATCGAACGGTGATGCACCAAACTCTTCGTACAGATCGTCGTTGAGTTCGTCCATTATTTCTTTGCGCAACGATTCGCGTTTAGCGTTATATTCATCAAGTTGTGCTTTATGTGCGTCATCGAGTTCGCTGGCAAACATGTCAGAGGTGCCGAATGGTGCGTCCCCACTGGAAGGTGGCGGGCCAAGGCGCTCGTCCAGAACGTGTTCGACAAATTCCTCCATGCGCGTTTTCAGGTTATCGAATTCTGCTTCTGTTTCTGCGCGTTCCCTTTCGGCGGTTTCTTCCGCTTCTTTTTGCAGATTTTGCATATGCACGCTTAATTGTTCATACGCTGAACCAGATTCTCCATCAGCGTCTTCGTCAAGCTCAATGCCGAGCCGAAACGCATCGTAGCGTGCGATGTTGTTCATCAGGTCATCATCGGTGATGCCGTGGGCCTGTGCATTGGTAATTAGATCTTTGATCCATTCATCGAGTACACCACGTTCCCATTGCGCGAGAGATTTACGCTGTCCCATCACCAGCAGTTTGTTGAGCAGAGGCAGATCCGCTCTGGCAGCTTCCACTTCCACCGGCCTAACCAGTTGCTCGGCGCTCGCTACCAGGCCATCCAGGTTGTTACGCAGTTCTTTGTTCTTTCGCTGCAGTCGGTCTGCTTTGTCCCACAGTGTTTGAAACTGTGTTTTCTTCTGCTTTGCCTTGCTACGCGATCGGGTGGGAGTGAGAGTGGTCATGGCGTGTAAATCAGCGGTGTTACACGCAGAGTATCACAGTGGTGTTGCATTTCCTCGCTTCGTGATCAACGTCGGGGTAGCGGCTTCGATTACTCAACGAATACATGCACGCTGTGTGCTGCGTTGTTGGCAAAACCTGCAATATCCCACGGCGCGTCGAGGGGCTGGGTATTACCCTGTGCGTCGGTCGCTCTGCAGCGCAGATGATATTCACCGGGCTGTGCATCCCACGCCAGCGTCCATCGTGTCCACGCGTATTTGCCATCGGGTTTGTGGAGTTGTGCGCAATGCCACTGACCCTCTATCTCGACGTCAACCCTGTCGATAGCCTGCCCAAGGCCGGACCAGGCACGCCCGGACAGGGTGTTGGGGCCCGCGGTTACTCGGCGTATACGGGTTGACCAGTCCGGTACGCCCGGCGGTACCATCAGCGATTTCACCCGCATGCCCTGGATAGGGATACCCGGGTCCTCGACAGATTGCCGGAATTGATAGGTGCGCACCTGCTGAAAGCCGTCGAAAGGCTGTGTCAGCGCCTCGATAGCACCCAGCCACTTAACGCTGGCCATGCCGTACCAGCCGGGCACGATTATCCGCAGCGGTGCACCGTGTTGTGGCAACAGTGGCTGCCCGTTCATTGAATGTACCAGCAATACATCGAGCTCACGTAGCTGTGCTGGCGTCAGGCTGCGGCCGAAGTAGTGGCCTTCGCCTTTGTCGTAGCCAAAATCCGCGCCGGTAAAAGAAATGTCCACAACGTCGTTGGCGGGGGCTGCCTTTTCAATCAGCGGCAGCAACGGTGTGCCTGACCAGACAGACGTGCCAACCGCCTCGTAGCGCCACGGCATAGACATCGCCCGTGGTGACAGTCCTGCGCGACCATTGCCTGCACACTCCATCGTGACCGGAATGGACACCTGGGGCAGGGCGTGTATGTCCTCCATCGACAGTTCAAATGGCGTTTGGAATACACCGTGAAAACGCAGCGTATGTTGTGCTTTGTCGATAAGTGGCACATCGAAATGGTTCAGTAAGTAATGCGCGCCGGTGGGGGTAATGTCTTCCGTTAGTGTTTCGAGCAGAATGCCGCTGTTGCGGTTGGCCAGCCCGACTTCGGCGGGTGAGAAGTGGTCGTCCTCGGCAACTGCTCGCCGTGAGTGTGGTTGAAACGGAGAGTGTTCTTGAGTCATTAGCCCGGCTTATTCATTGTATGGCTAGTAAAGAGACAGATCGTGCGTTAGCTCGTCGATGGCGCTGGCGGATTCAGGGCCAATGGCGCAGGCCGTATAGGTTGGTACGCCGTTAAACTCGGTGCGTCCACTGTCACGGATAAGTGCGCTTTTTAGCCCGAGTTGCAGGGCGCGCTGGTGATAGTCTAACAGCTGCTCCTCGGAGTTCACCTGCAGGCAAACCTTGGCCATGCCGGCGTCTATCCACTGGCGTGTGGCCTCGTCAATGCTCAACTCGCCACCATTTCTTAGCTGCGACACCAGAAACTCGTTTGAGGCGTGCGAGCCCTGCGCAATCTCTTTGCCGCGCCGCATTTTCAGGTCTTTTCTGATTAGTATCGTTTGCTTAAACCGCATGCGGTATCTCGTGGAGCAGGCAATGGATTCAGTATGTTATTTAACTTTACACGATGTTGCCATTGTGTAACCATCAAGACGCTGGGCTGTACCAGCGAAGGGTTCCGGCCTGTTGGCAGGAATTGAGTGTAAAAATAACAATAAAGGGAATCATGTAGTGGAAGTTTTCGCATGTTTGATCATCACAGTCATCTGCCTTGCGGCAGTGGCCAGGCGAGAGTCTGAGCACTCAGCCTGATCAATCAGCTATTTTTGAGCTGAAGAATCCCCCGTCCACGCAAGGATAGTTGCCGGAAGGTCCGGACGGGGGCAAGCCAGTCCCCACCAAACTCAATCAAACCGCTACTGTTTTAACCTGTGTATTGCGCCCGTACCCGCGGTTAGTACCGTTGCCAGCGTCCCTTGTCAGGGCGTCATTGCTACATATCGTTCCGCATAGCGCCGACCGATGGTGCGCAGCGCATTGGCGCTGAAGTGCGCGTCGTCACCCTTGGTCTCCAGCCCTGCGGCGGCGATACAGGCCGTATTCGGATTGCCATCACTGTTCAGACGGTTGAGTTGCCGATTGACTGGCAGTGTCGCGGTTTCCCCGCAGATAAACGGCAGGTTGGCGCTGTACCAGCTCTCGCTGCGAAAGGCGTCGATCACGGTGTAGAGCGCCTCGCCGTAGGCTGGATCATCTTCCCCGTCAGATTCGCCCTGATGCCATAAAATTCCGTCCACACGAGATTTCACTGGCAGTTCGCTGATAGCGCGCGAGACCTTGCTGCGGATGCTGTTAAAGAACTCACCCTGCGGATCCCAGTGACTGATTGGCTGACCCGGTGCCGTTACCAGAATAAAACCGACCACGCGATTGCGGTCCATTTCGGTGACACGCTTACCGAAGTGCAGACTCAGATTGTTCGATGGCGGGTTAGCGGGATCTCCACGTGGGAACCAACCGCGGTCCCACACCTGATTGAGGTTGGCAACCTGCCAGCCATTGCTGGTGTAGGCAAACGTGCGCTGGTCGGGCGAATCGAGCTGCGAATCAAAGCTGGTTTCCGCTCCGAGTGCATTGGACTGACCCGTCACCAGGATCAGGTCGGTAATATCAGCCGGCGTGTAGCCGGAGGAATTTTGTGGCAGTGGTTCAGTGGTAATCGTTATTGCCGGTTCAGTCGTGGCTGAATCGCTCTGGGCCGGGGCGGATTCGGTCGCGTCGTCTGCTTCTGCTCCGGCGTTAGCTGTGTCTCCCGAATTGCCGTCGTCGTCAGACTGCTGCTCTACCGCCGGCTGCTCGGACGCAGGAGGGGTGTCAGCCGGGGGTGCCTCGGGTGCATTGGCCGGGCTTTCTGCCGTATCGACTGTCGGTACGTCGTCCAGCGGTGTAGTTTGAGCCGCAGCCGCGGTTGCGCCTGATGGCGTGGAGACGGTGGCGCCATCACAGCCGGCAACAAGCAGCACGGCGGAAAACAGCGCAGCACGCGTCAGGCTTGCGTACGGGAATGCATCTTTGATTGTCATAGTAATCACTGAAATCCGGTGCTCTGAGCCCGGTAAACTCGCGCGATTCTCGTTGCTGCATGCTGGCTGGCACGCACGTAGCCGAATCGGCGCTGGTAGCGGTTCCGCGGTATCCGGATGGGGTTTAATCCTTAACTTGTGATGTTTCGAAAGCTGTTTTTGAACATCGGTTTGTTATTGCTCTCGATAGGTATATAGATGAGATTTGCGGCTTTGCCGCCGCTCGGGCGGGTTGTTTCATGGAGTTTCGGACAGGTGACAGTAGAGCTCGTAATTTGGCTTGCGGACGGCTCTAGCGGCTACGGTGGCAATACAACCCGCGCTGGCTGTGGCGCGAGCCGTGGCGGGAAAAGTGCAAGACCAAAACAAGCCGCACGCCGCATGGCAGCAGGCCTGGACCCCGGAATCTAATGGAATAGATGAGTGATGGAACAACTCAGCCGGACACGCGCCGGCACCCCCGCAGACTGGCCGTTGCGAGCGACAGCACTACTGTTGCTGTTGTCTGGCATCCTGCTCCCCGCCTCACTACACGCACTTGAACGCGACAATACCCTGCTGATACTCGATGCCTCCGGTTCAATGTGGGGGCGTGTCGAGGGGCGTAGCAAAATAGAAACCGCACGTGATGTTCTGGTTGATCTGCTGGCAGAGCGACCACTGCAACAAAGCCTTGGACTGATGAGCTATGGGCACAGGCGCAAAGGTGACTGTGCTGATATCGAACTGCTGGTGCCGCCTGCGGTGCAAACCGGTGATGACATCAGGCGCGCTGTTACATCTATAAAGCCCCGTGGCAAAACACCGCTGTCGTCGTCGGTTATTGAAGCCGCGCGGGTGCTGCGCAGCGAACAAAACAAGGCTACCGTGATCCTGGTGTCCGATGGTCGTGAAACCTGCGGTTACGATCCCTGTCAGGTTGCGCGTGAACTGGAAGCATCCGGCGTTGAATTTACAGCGCATGTCATCGGCTTCAATGTCACGGACCCAATTGATCTTTCACAGTTGCAGTGCATGGCTGAAAATACCGGTGGTCAGTTCGTAGCCGTGAGCAACGGTACAGAGCTGTCCGATGCATTGCAATCCGTCAGTGATATTTTTAACCCGCACCAGACTGCGCAGCCTGATGGCATTGGTCAGCATAGTGACCGGGAACTTGCGAATCTCGGTGCCAACAGCGATGCTAACACCGGCTCAGGGCAATCTGCGGGCGCCGGACTGGAAACATCAATAGATGACACGGGTCGAACCAATACAACAACACCGACAATCAGCGCAGCAACTGGTGTGGCAGAGGCACTGGCGGGTGACGCTGGCGATGCGTCGTCTGGTTCAGCGGGTGGTGCAACGGCTAATGGTGCCGGTAACGATGTACTCGATTCTACCCTTGCAGTTGACGCTGAATCGGTAAAGCGACTTTATGCCACGCAGGATATCGACATTGAGTTACTGGCGCTGCAGTCTCGTGCAAATAGACGCGGCACAACTGAAGATGTGCAACCTCGCAACAACCGCCGTGATGATCGGGCCGGTTCAGAAATCGGCAGTGGTGCCACAAATGAAATCAGACTGCCCGCTGCGGCTGATGTGGTAGAAGTGCCTGCGGCGCTGCCACCAGTGCCATCGTCTTCGGTGTCTGCGATAGTGAATGCGGTTTCCGCGCTTTCTGCACCGGCAACGCTTTACACACAGCAGGTCTTTACAGCGCGGTGGAAAGGTAATGGTCGCAGCGAAGACCTGATTGTCATCTCCGAGCCTGGCAGCTCTGCTGAATCGTGGCTGCAGGCAGAACCGGTTGGCAGTGCGATAAAAATGAAACTTACCGCACCTGCAGAGCCAGGTGAATACGAAGTGCGTTACGTCTCTGCGGCGATGAAAATAATGGCCACAACGACAATAACCGTGCGTAAGGCAGAAGCCACATTGCTTGCACCGCAGGAGGCACGCGGTGGCAGACTGGTGCGTATCCGCTGGAAGGGTGGCACCAAAGATCCAAAAGACTCTATTGTCATCACCCGTAAGGACGCACCCTTATCGAGTGCAATAAACCGTCGCTTTATTCGCACACAATCCTC
>CAYMFQ010000291.1:0-6686 GCA_964389335.1 uncultured Granulosicoccaceae bacterium | reverse complement strand
ATCCGGTGTGTCAATTGCGGTCACTTCCTTAAAAGAATTGGGACCACGCGGATGTACCTGATTGAATACTTCCATGACCGTGAATTGCACGTCGGCTGAAGTAAAGTCGGCCCCGTCGTGCCACTTGACGCCTTTGCGCAGGTTGAACGTTACGGTTAGACCGTCCTCGCTGACTTCCCACGATTCTGCAAGAGACGGAACAGCTTTGAGATCTTTATCGTAGTCGAGCAGCCCGTCATAGACTTTGGGAGCCATCAGTCCGATTGGCCCGGACGTCGACAAATACGATGCAAGTGACGGGGGTTCAGGCTGCACCAGCATGACTAATGTTCCGCCTGACTTTTGCGCGTGGGCCTGGGGCAGTACCGAGCCCAGTAGTACCAATGTGGCGGCAACCATGCCGCCGATATTCGTCAACAACTGATCTTTGCTATAGACACTCTCGATATCGTTATCTGAAAGGTCAGACCAGCCATGCATTTATTCCAGTATCCACGCAGCGGTACCTACCGGACTATCCATAATGGCATAGCTCAGGGTCTGGGGTTTGGTGGCCTGTTGAGTCCGATAACCCTCCTGCATGACCTGGTCTTTCCGGAACTGTTCCACCCAGGCAGTTCCTCAGCCGCTTGTGCCGCATCGTGAGAATGTTGATATTGATAGCCTGGCAGGCGTATGCGGCTCGAACCCCAGCCGGCTACAAATTGCACCACCCAGTCTCCACCCCGTGCGATAAGCATAATGAACCAGAGGATAACGGCCGCATGTCCATTCGTGAATGGCTGTCAGCTATTTGTCGTCGAAGTATTTTTCCAACTCGTCGTGATCCTGATCTCTTCGATTTTTGACGGGGCCGTCCGTGGGTCTTGCCACAAATACTCTGACCGGATCAATGAATGACCACAATGGTGTCGATGCTAACGCACTCGCAAACAGAGCGCCGCCGCGGAGAAACCAGGCTAATATGCCAGCGGTAACGCTGAAGGAGACACCCAGTTGCGTGTTGCTGGCAATCTGGTAGCGGCGAGACTGGTCCTGCTGTGCCTGTTCAAGATCGTCATCCAGTTGTTGCAGAGCATTGGCGAACTGCGAATTACCAGTGATATCATGAAGTGCGCCTGTTTGTATTTCCTTCAATACGCTGAGACTGGCAGTGCTGACCGCTACTTGCTGGTTATGCAGATTAATTGTGCCGGGTCTGTTGTGTTGTTTTACCCCAAGTTCATCGTTCAGATAGTCAGGTAGCGCGGCCATCGGTACTGGTATTTCATTATGGTCGATCAGGGTAGCCTCACTGGTCTCCGCCGAGGCTGACATTCGTGCCGTTGTCGTGGCCTCACCGAATAGGTGCTGCAGTTCTTCATCAAACTCCTCTGGCGATCTGGCTTCCTCAACTGGTGGTGAGCCGGGCGCAGGTTCTTCCGCCGTAGTTACCCTATCGATTGGAGCTGCGCGCTCAACAAAGGGTTCGTCCGGCCGTGCAAACGCAGATTCAATGGGTGGCTCGACGCTAACGTTAACCGTAGCAACACTAAATACACCATCGAGATTAGTAACCCGATACTGAAAACTATCCTGCAGCGTGGCACTGCCATCATGAACGTATACAAGCGCACCTTTGTTATCAATGGAAACAGTGCCGTGCAATGGTGCTGATTCGAGAGAAACAATCAGATCCGCATCCTGGCTGGTCAATTGTGAAGCCAGTGTACTGGTGCCAGAGTCCAGCAGATCGTTTTTAGCGGAGTCGAATGATCCCCCGAAAGTCAGCGTCAGGGATTCATCGACAATTGCTGGTGCTGGATCAATTACCTCATTAATCAGCAACCGTACCGTTGTGGTGGCAGGCATAGATTCTTCCTCGTCACCGACACTGACTTGTATTTCAAATTGATCTGATGACGTTTCAGAGCCGTCGTGGAGATAGCGAAGCAAACCACGCTGTAATGAATTGTGATTAACCGACGTTCCTGGTTCAACGATATTGCCATCCAGTGTTAGTACACCGTGAACCGGAAGGCTTGTGATGACAATAATCAGATCCTCCGGCACAAAGTCATCCGGATCTGTTGCTATCAAATCATCGGTAGACAAAATGATAGACTGTCCTTCATCAACCGTTAACTCGGTGAATTCCCTTTGCGGGGGAGCGTTCGCCTCGAGCACATCAAAAGTCAGGAGATTGATGGATTGGCTGACAGACAATCCGCCATTGTTGATGCCCCCGGAATCGTACACACGGAAGGTAAATTTCTCGTTTGCCACGTCAGTTGCGTTAAAGGCAGGCGTATATTTAAAGTGGCCGGCATATATATCTGCGATATCTATGATCGTTCCGGGCAACACCGGCGTGCCATTGTTATCAAGATGGCCGCTTTGCGGAATGGTGACAACCGATAGCGCGTGGAAATTGTCGTTTTCGACAGAGTCGGTAAATCCGAAATCTACACATGAAAATATGTAGGTGACATCTTCGGTCACAGGCACCACAAGATCTTTTCCGCTGGGTGGATCATTTACCGGTGTTATATCTACCCTGATAGTACCCAGTAGCGTATCGAGTCCTCCGCCAGCGCCACTGTTACCGTTGTCGTTAATGACAACACGGATCTGATCTGCGTTGTCGCCAGCCTGATGGACCGTACCGTGCAGATATTGAATGCTGCTTGTATTGTTAAAGTAGGTATTAAGGTCGTTGAGCGATCCGCTAATAGTGCGAGCGGTAGCTGTTCCACCAAAGCTTAAGTTCGCATTTGCGGCAAGTGTGAGTTCACCGCCGGTCTGAGTCGACAGGGAGACTGTCAGTTTGTTCGCATTTGAATTCGTATCTGCATCGACATCGGTAAATTCAAGTGAAGAAAGATCGACGTAGGTCTGCACGTCTTCGATCACGGTGACACTGGAAACGACGGTACCAGTGTTAACAGGGTCATCGTTAATCGAATTAACTGTAATATTCACTACGCCCATTGCAACCGCGCCATTACTATCAGTTGTCAATACGGTCAGGGTATCCATGCCATGAAACTGTTCACTGCCCTGATACGACAAGGACTCCAGCGTCGTGTTGATATCGCCAAGCGTACCACTGAGGGTCAAATCACCTGAACCATTTGTACTGGCCGTGACGGCTGCTGTTCCCTCTGGTGCAAAGCTCAGTGAACCGCTGAACACCGTCAGCTGGATGGTCGAGATGTTGTCATCGTCGTCGGTGACAGAGATCCCTGAGATAGCCAGTGGCATGTCTTCATCGACAGACAGCGGTCCGGGAACGGAAAGGGCTGGAGCATCGTTGACGTTGCTGATGGTGAAGTCGAAATTGCCCGCTGAGATCGTACCTGCACCATCATCGACCGAGAAGCTAAATGCATCGGCTGAGGTCTGAGTGCCATCGTGATCGTAGGTGAGCACACCCGCACTGATGTCTGCCTGTGTGAAGGTATCGCTGGTTGCTAGTGCAGAGCCTCTGAGCAACAGCATGCCATAGGCAGGAACTGCAGTAACCGTGTAGTTCAGCTGCTCCGGTGTGTGATCAATATCGGCGGTCAGTAACAGGGCCGGACTAATGGTGTGGCCAGTAGACCCCTCAGCGACGTTTATACCGATGTTGGCAACAAGTACCTGTTCATCATTAACAGCAGAGATATCAACATTGACGGTGCCAAGCAGCAGATCGGCTCCACCACCGGAGCCGGTGTTGCCGTTGTCGTTGATAGCAACCGTGATGGTATCGACGTTGTTACCGTTGATGTTTGTGGTGCTGTGCAGATACTGAATGTTACCGGGGTTATTAAAGTAGGCATTCAGATCCGAGAGTTGCCCGGTAATGGATGGTGCAGTCGGAGTTCCGGCAAAGGTGAGACTGGCATCAGAGGCCAGGGTCAGCTCGCCACCCGTTACGGTCGACAGACTCACCGTAAGGTTGCTGGCGCCAGCAACGTCATCGCCGAAATCAACACTGGAAAGATCCACATCGGACAATACATCCTCGAAGACAGTCACCGCACTGGGCAGAGTACCCGAATTGACCGGGTCATCGTTGACCGGATTAACAGTGATATTAACAACATCGGAACTGGTGGCCAGGCTGCTGTCAGTAGACAGGACAGTAAGCGTATCACCACCATTGAAGTGCAGATTGCCCTGATAACTCAGCGAAGCCAGCGTGTCATTAATGTCAGCCAAAGAGCCAGCCAGAGTCAGATCAGATGAACCGTTACTGCCATTGGAGAAAGAGACGGTGCCGCTGAGTGTCACATTCAGCTTGCCGCTGTTCACCATCAGGCGGACGTTGGAGAGGTTATCATCGTCGTCAGTGACTGAGATCCCGGTGATAGCTAGTGATACGTCCTCATCAACTGTTAGTGGTCCGGGAACGGAAATGACCGGAGCATCATTGACGTTGTTGATAGTGATGTTGAAGGTGCCGGAGGAAGCAGTACCTGAGCCATCGTCGACGGTGAACCCAAAGGCATCGGCTGAGGTCTGAGAGCCATCTTGATCGTAGGTGAGCACACCTGCATTGATGTTGGCTTGGGTGAAGGCATCGCCGACTGCCAGTGCAGTACCGTTAAGTAACAGCATGCCATTGGCAGGAACCGCAGTAACCGTATAGACCAGCTCCTCCGGTGCGTGATCAACGTCGGATGTCTGTAGCAAAGCTGGGGTAATAACATTGCCAGTAGACCCCTCTGCGATGGTCGCGACAAGGTTCGTAGCAAGCAGCTGTTCATCGTTAACAGCAGAGATATCGACATTGACAGTGCCGAGTGCAATATCAGAACCGCCACCGACACCGGAATTTCCGTTGTCGCTGATAGAAACAGCAATCGAGTCGGCGTTGTCTCCGGTGACATGGTCGTTACCGTGCCGGTACTGAATATTGCCGAGATTATCGAAGTAGGCATTCAGATCAGTAATTGTGCCGGTGATAGCGGGAGCTACGGCAGTGTCACTGAAAGTCAGGTCGGGTGACGGCGAAAGTGCAATCTGCCCGCCTGCTGCGGCAGTCAGGGTGACGGTGACATCACTGGACCCGGCATCGAAATCCGCCAGGTTTAGCGCTAAGAGATCCACCACTGATAGCAGATCTTCAGTCACCGTTACGTCATTTGGTAGTGAACCGATGTTGACCGGATCATCGTTGACCGGATTGACGGTGATTGCGGTGCTGCCACTGACTTCTGTCAAGTTCGTAGCGACGCTGGTACCTGTCCCTGACGCCAGTTCGGCAATTTCCACCTCAGAGAGTGCTCTGGAATATATTTGAACATCATCAATCTGACCATTGAAGTTGTAATCACTACTGCCATCACCGTGCGCGCCAATGATAGTATTTGCGCCTATATCGTAGGTGATAGCTTCAGTACGTGTTGTCGTGGCGATAACCGTTCCGTTGAGATACACGGATTGAACATTGTTGATGTTGTCATAGGTGGCAGCTACGTGATTCCAGCCTGTACCTGCAATGAATACATTTGATTCAGTGCGTTCCCAGGTATCGCCATTGCGATACGCCAGCGTAATTCCATTTCCATTAGTGCTTGTTGCGTCAATGCGAAGCTGCAGGTTATTTCCTAAAGAGATGACCTCAGCGGCGTTACCTGCAAGGGTCGACAGGTTCACCCACGCAGATAGGGTAGCGTTCTCGGGTTCACCGAATAAGCCTGCGATGCTGACATGGCCGCCATTTCCATCAAGGGACAATACTTCGCCCCTGTCAGGGTCGATAGTGGTTTTCGCATCCCCGATAAATGCGCCGTCCTGGCGCGAGCCGACGGAGTGGTCAGTCGCTTCAGCTCCGGCAAACGTGTATCTGCCTGAAAGTCCGTCGAGAGTTGCTATCGACGTGGTGATATCGAGCGTAGCGTTGCCATTGTAGTGCGCGTCAGGGATATACTTGCTGCCGTCCAGTGCATTGCGGATATCAGCATCGGTTCCGATCAGTGTCATGCTGTTGCTGCTATCTGAGCCGTCAGCAATCGTAACACCAGAGAGACCGGATAATGTTAGCACCCCGTCGTTGACGGTAACCTGTACTCGCAAAAGCAGATCACCGGCAGCCAAACCATCCGATACAAAGATTGGGTTGCCGTTAGGCGTGCTAAACGTTAGTTCCCCATCTTCATCAATCGCTTGATTCGCGGGTACGGATTGCACCGACTCTGGCGCATCAATGAGCGTGATTTCGTAGGTTTCCTCGTCATAAAGTTGTCCGTCCGAGACGCGAACAGTTATTTCGTGGATCTGATCTGATTCAAAATCCAGCAGTACGCTGTTGCCAACTGATACCTCACCGGTAACAGGGTCAATCGTAAAAGCACCGGTGTGTGTCTGAGATTCGATTGAATAAATCAGTACATCATTATCGATGTCGCCTCCCTGGAAAACACCAGCCGATGAACCATTAACTGCATTCTCAGGCAGCACAAAATTCTGTGTGACAGGAGCATCGGCGAGGGCGGCCATTTCAGAGCCGTTAATAGCCCGATCAAGAATAACGATATCATCCATTGCACCCTGAAAACGTTTGTCGTGTGTCCAATTGGATGAGCCGATATAGTTTTTATTCCACGCTGTGTAGTCAGGCGTGCGTGCTAACTGCGACACGCCGGCTAGCTGGCCATCTATATACCCGAGTGTTGCATAAAACCACCGGGATCACTACAGGCACTCGGTCAATGACA
>CAYMFQ010000290.1:0-6691 GCA_964389335.1 uncultured Granulosicoccaceae bacterium | reverse complement strand
CCCGTCAACGGTTTTCAAGACCGCCGCATTCGACCACTCTGCCAACTCTCCGGAGCCGTGGTGGCAAGCCGACTAGTATAGTGGTTTGTTGCGATTATTGCTACGCTCATTGGAAATTTGTTGCAATTTGCGCCTGTGGTAGCAAAGAACGAGCGTGAGTGTATTCAGTAGCAATCCAATGAGCACTTGTAATGTAGAACGGGCGTTCGAAATGCCGCGATTCGCTGTGTATGGCTGTTATTGTACTTACATGACAAGTCATCTTATTGTTGCCGTTAGATGTAAAGTCAGCTTGTTTTCTCGGCTCGCCTTAACACACTGTTTCAATTGCTGAATTGCTTCGGCTTTTTCGACGGTTGCATAAGATACATTCTGGTTGAAATTTGACCGTTCTAGCCCTATTGTTCGTACCTATATGGCCGTAATAGCAATTAACTGCCTAACTATTTGAAAACACGACTATTGGAGTCCTAACTTGGCTATTCAAACTGTTGACCGCGCAAGTGCACTGACGACCAACAAGGTTTTACGCGACACTTACCGTCTGCTGTCGCTGACTCTGCTGTTCAGTGCTTTCACTGCCACAATTTCTTACTTCCTGCGACTGCCGCCGATGGTATCGCTGGGATGCTCGATCGCTGCGCTAGCGATGCTCTGGTTCGTGCTGCCGAAGGTAGCTGACTCCGGAAAAGGCATTCTCGTTGTTTTCGCGGTGACCGGACTGCTGGGTATCGGCCTGGGGCCAATGCTCAATCAGTACCTCGCGATGAGTAACGGTCCGACTATGGTCGCCACAGCGCTAGGCGGTACTGGTGCGATCTTCATGGGGCTGTCAGGGTATGCGCTGGTCAGTAAGCGCGACTTTACTTTCCTGGGCGGCTTCCTGTTTGCTGGCTTTATGGTAGTGCTGCTGGCGATGCTTGCGAATCTGTTCCTGCAAATGCCGATGCTGCAAATCGTACTGTCTGCTGCAATTATTCTGCTGATGAGCGGTTTCATTCTGTTCGACACTAGCAGAATTGTTAATGGTGGCGAAACTAACTACATCATGGCAACGGTTGGGCTGTATCTTTCTATCTACAACATCTTCCAAAGCCTGTTGTTGCTGATTGGCATGGGCGGCGACGACTAACGCTGTATCGCTCCCGAAAAACCCCGGCTTGTCCGGGGTTTTTTTGTGCCTGAATAACCTTAAAATTGTGGTGTGGCGAGGCGACTTCACGTTGAATTCGCTCACTGAATCCAGATAACCCGGAGCTTAATTATGGGAATGGTAGGAACCATTGCTGTTGCAGCAATGCTGATTTTTATGTTGTTCAGGCTATGGCCAACGGCAAAGATGTGGCTGTCAGCGGACGCGCCCAAGGGCTCAAGCAATGACTGGCTGGTCGCTGGACTGGCGCTCGGTGGTGTTATGCTGTTCGTCTGGTTGTTGGTTAACAGTGTCTAGGAGTCTGGGTGGTGGAACCTCATCCGCCTGTGCGTTTAGCATCACCCGGTACGTTTATCCGCAGCACACTTTTTCAAAAGCATAGCAAGAGCAGCAATTCCGAATGAGTAAACAAGTCGTGGTAACCGGGGGTACACGTGGCATTGGAGCCGCCGTATCGCGTGTATTGGCTGCGGCTGGCTGGCGGGTAATTGCTGCCAGCAACTCGCAGGCTGAACTTGATGCCTTTGACGGCTCGGCTGATATCGAACTCAGGCTGCTCGATGTGACAGATGATGCATCGGTGGATGAGCTGTTTGGCGGCTTGTCGAAGCTTGATGGGCTGGTGAATTGTGCGGGCATATTGCAGCGCAACGCTGAGTACGAACTTGACGTGTTTACGCGTGTTGTTGCGGTGAATTTAACCGGCACTATGCGCTGCTGTGTCGCAGCGCATGACTTGCTCGCCTCCGGTGGCGGCGCCATCGTCAACACCGCATCTATGCTCAGTACTTTCGGTGGTCCGCTGGTGCCGGCTTATTCTGCTTCCAAAGGCGGCGTGGCTCAGCTGACAAAGTCTCTGGCAGGCAGGTGGGCCGAAGACGATATTCGGGTCAATGCAGTTGCCCCGGGCTGGATCGAGACTGAAATGACCCAGGGACTGCGCGACGCGCCCGAACGCAACGACGCTATCCTTGGTCGCACTCCGATGAAACGGTGGGGTAAGGCAGAGGAGGTGGGCAATCTCGTTAAGTGGTTGTTGTCCGATGAAGCAAGCTTTGTAACCGGCTCTGTATACCCCGTTGATGGTGGCTACAAGGCGCTGTAGACCTGGCGAAATGAATGCCCAATAGATCGCCGTCTTTTCACAACAGATTTGCAAAAGCAGACAACCATGACTGAAGAAAAAGAATACAACGAACGAACGCCCTATCAGTTGCCGTTTCCAAAAGACGCGCAAACTGAAATTGTTATACCGGATGCTATTCCGGAGGACGATCGGCTGTGGGTGCCTCAGGCAGAAAATGTCTGGTTTCGGCCTTTATGTCTGAACCGATCACAGGGATACTGGATGAATCTGCTCAAGGTAACGCAGGCTGGTGTGTTATCTCGACATCGTCACCCTCAGCCGGTGCATGGCTGGGTGGTGAAAGGTCGGTGGCACTATCTTGAGCACGACTGGATGGCCGAGCCCGGTTCTTATGTGTACGAGCCGCCTGGTGAAACGCACACGCTGGTGGTGCCCGAAGGTGTTGATGAAATGATTACCTATTTTCAGGTCAATGGCGTGATGTGTTACGTCGATCCGTGGGGCAAGGTACTGGGCTATGAAGATGTGTTTACCAAGATCGACCTGTGCCGTGCGCACTACGCTGAGGTTGGTCTCGGTGAAGACTTTGTCGATCAGTTTATTCGTTAAGAGACAGCAGCTTAAGCCGACTGCGGCGCAGTGCCGCAGGCAGATTAACCTGCTACTAGCGATGGGGTAACGTTAAGGTGACGACAATCGGAGTGGCGCGGACCTTGCGTCTAATGCCGCCGGGAGAAAGGACGCCTATCAGTCGGCCGGAGTGCGGTTGAGTCTCCGGCCTTAGTACCTTTCTAATATTCCGATTGGGCTGTGCTCCCGTTTTGATGTTGTACATATGCGTGCTTACGGCAAAATTCTGTGCCATACATTTCAAGGTTGCACAACCTCACTGTTCCGGCTCGCGGCTAACTGTGTCGCTGAAATACAAGTCGCTCTGGGTCTGTAATCAATGACTGTTTCCCACTAACAGTGAACTGAAGTTACTCGCTGACGTAGTACGCCACAAAGGTGCAGGGATGGATGACATGTTGTCATTGGTGTCAATTGAGTTACTGGGTTGTCTGTCGATGGTGGCAATTATGCTTGCCGTGGTTGCCCGACGTGGTTAGGTTTATACGCGCAACGCGCCATCAACTTCTATGCAGCGTCCGCTGACGTAGTCATTCTCAAAAATAAACTCAACGGTCGAGGCGATGTGGTCAGGTTCACCCATGGCGCCAAGCGGTAGCGCGGCCGTCAGTTTTTGCAGGGCTTCGGGTTTCATAGAATGGACCATTTCAGTGCTGATAAAACCCGGTGCGATAGACGCGGCACGAATGCCGTACCGTGCCAGTTCTTTCGCCCACACCACAGCCATAGATTCCACACCGGCTTTACTGGCCGAGTAGTTGGTCTGGCCCATATTGCCATGGCGCGATACCGACGAAATATTAATAATGCAGCCGCGTGATTCGGTTTGAATCATCTGCGCAGCGGCTTCGCGACCACACAGAAACACACCTGTCAGGTTAACATCGATAACGGTTTGCCACTGTTGCAGCGACATTTTGGAAACCAGCTCGCCATCTTTGTGTTTCACCAGCAGGGCATCGCGTGTGACGCCCGCATTGTTAACCAGGCCATGCAGGGCGCCGAAGTCACGAGTGATGTCATCGAACAGTGTTTCCACTGAGGCTTCGTCAGTTACGTTGACATCATAGCAACGTGTTTGCTCAGCACCGCCGGTTTTACACTGGTCAGCCACTTTATCAAGGCTGTCACGGTCGATATCGATTAGCGCGAGGCTGGCTCCTTTGCCGGCAAGGCGAGCAGCTATTGCAGCGCCAAGCCCGCGGCCGGCGCCGGTGATGGCGAAAGTTGAGCCTTTAATGTTCAATGAATTTTCCTGACTTGCTGTGAAAAGCAGATTTACAACGTGGTTGCCGCGACCAGCGATAGTAACGTGCGAATTTACCATCGTCCAGGAGTCTGGTTGCCCCTTGAGGGCCTGCTTAACTCCAGTTGCTGCTCTGGTAAGTGTCTGAAAAAGGTGGGTATATTCGTTGAATATTGCGGGTGGTGCGCGGGGCTGCCATTCGCTCGCATTTGCTAAATGGCTGTGCATTTTTACTGGCAAAGCGCAGACTTTGTCATTAATATCGAATGCAACAGAGGGAGGAAATACGTTGGACTACGGCTTTGTGCGTGGTTCAATTCCCGGCTTTTAAATTATTTTGAAATAAACCAACAGTACAGTTCAGCGGCGCGTTTGAGTGTTTGTCGTTGTAACCCGCGCCATGTGTTTAACCATCAAGATATCGGAGCAAAGCCAATGAAGCTGCCTATAACGCGGCCAACTGCGCAACAAACTGCGCGGCTAACGAGGCGATCTTTAGTGTCGATCGCCGTTGTTTACTCGGTAACAGCCACCAGTGTTGCCAGTGCTAACTGTCCTGCAGTTACCGTGGCGGATCCTATGGGGGTTGCGGCGGGAGAGTTCCCACAGCAATACGAGGTGTCTGAGTTCGAGGCAGCCGCGAGCTGCACCATGGAGTTTTCAACAAACCCGGAGGCCGAGGCATTAAACGGCCGCATCCAGGGTAACGCTGATTTACCCCCTTTGGCCGAGCGCCTGCCCTCAGAGCCGCTTGTAATGGTGCCTTATGACAGCATTGGTAAATACGGTGGTGAGCTCGATGTGCTGTCGAATGCCACCGAGGCTGGTACCTCTGACTTTCTATCTGTGCGCCACGTTAATCTGGTGCGCTACTCAGATGATCTTCAAACCATCGTCCCCAATGTAGCGAAGTCCTGGGAGTGGAATGATGACTTCACTCAACTGACGTTTAAGCTGCGTGCAGGGCACAAGTGGTCTGATGGCGAACCGTTCACCAGTGCCGATGTAAAGTTCTGGCACGACAACCTGCACATGGATACCAACATCTTTGAAACACCCAAAGATTATGTCACTGTGGCAGGCGAGCATATGTCGGTTGATACTCCGGACGACACCACAGTGGTGTTCAATCTTCCCGCGCCAAAGCCCGGGTTGCTTGCACACTTTGCAACGCACTTCGGTCAGGGTTTTCAGCCCAGGCACTTCCTTGGGCAGTTTCATCCGGCGGTGAACCCGGACGCTGACAGTTACGCACAAAGCCTTGGTTTTGAAAACGGCTACGATGCTATCAAGACCTATTGGGGCAATTCAGACTGGACAGATACGCCAACACCGATGCTGGCAAAGCCGGATCTGGTGGAAGGTTTACCAAAGGCCACTCTGCCAACGCTAGAGTCACATATTGTGGTTCGTGATACGCCGGAAGGCCGATACTTCGTCGCCAACCCGTATTTCTTTCAGGTAGATTCTTCGGGTCAGCAACTGCCGTACATCTCCACACAGGATGAGTTGTATATCAACGACAACGAAGTCCGTATTCTCAAGCTGGTTAACGGTGAAGTGGACTATAAGTCGCAATCACTTCAGCTTGCATCAGCCCCGCTGTTGCTTGAGAACCAGGAAAAGTCGAATTACACGATTTACCTGCGTCCTGAAATTACTATTGGTGCTTTCGGTTTTAATGTCACTCACGAAGATGAGGCCAAACGTGAGGTGTTCGGTAACCTCAAGTTCCGTGAGGCTATGTCAATCGCGATCAACCGTGACGAGTTAAACGAAGTAGCATTCTTCGGTCAGGGTACACCACAGCAGTATGTAGGCTTTTCGCCACTGCCAGAGTACGTCGATCCGGGCTTGTTAAAACACAAGACTGAGTTCGATGCGGATGGTGCCAAGGCTATTCTGGATGAGCTGGGTATGAAGGATACCGACGGTGACGGTTTTCGTGAGTTGCCAAACGGCGACAAGCTGGTGCTGAACCTGAATTTCTCAACTCAGGGTATCGCCGGGCAGTCGGTGGAACTGGTTGCGCAGAACTGGGCCGATGTGGGTATTCAGTCGGTGGTGAAAGAAGTCACACCTGATGAGTATCGTTCAGCACAGTCGGCAAACCAGCTCGACGTGTCAATGTGGCGTAAATCTCAACCACTGGCGATTGTGCTTGGCAACAACGAACTGTGGGTACCGCCTTATGAAAACTACTTTGGTAACCGCAACGCGATGTTGTGGGCTGAATGGGTAGACTCAAAGGGCAGCTCGGGTGTTGAACCGCCGCAGTGGGCGAAGGATATGGTCGACAATATCAACGCTCTGCAGTCGGCGGATCAGTCAAGCCAGGAGTTCAAGGATCTTGTATCGTCAATGGCTTCAGCAATGGCGGAAAATCTGCTGTTTATCGGTACAGTCAACGCGCCTGCACCGATCTACCGCAACAACGATCTGAAGAACTTCGCAGACTTCAAGACGCACTCTTATGAGTACTATCGCACCTATCCGTATCGTGCCACAGGTTGGTGGCTGGACGAGTAGGTTTGCAGTTCGTATAAAGTTCATGCCGCGGCGCTGAGCCGCGGCA
>CAYMFQ010000289.1:2215-6829 GCA_964389335.1 uncultured Granulosicoccaceae bacterium | reverse complement strand
GTTTCTGCATAATGTCGCGCATGTGCACAGACGGAAAAACAATATCGTAGCCGGTCGCGCCGGACTGGATTTTGGCCAGCATTTCTTCGTTGGTGCCATAGGTATCGAGCGTGACCTTGATACCGGTGTCTTCGGTGAAGCGTGTCAGTACATCCGGGTTGATGTAATCTCCCCAGTTGTAAATGTTGAGGTCCCCTTCGGCGAGTGCAGTCTGAGTAAATCCGAACAATCCGACTATCGCTGCTGCGAGTGTGCCAGCCTTGCGCCGGCGATCGGGATTTTTGGCGGTAAATGGATTCATGATTGCTGTCCTTGTTGGTAAAGAGGTCGTAAAACCTGAGGTCCTCGAAGGCCAATTATGCATGGCTCTCCGCTACACACAGCGATCAATGTAATATATGTGAAAGCTGGTAGCAATATCACGCCGCGCTAAATCACTCTGTTTATGACGTATTGGTGTCAGCGAATCCCGGTGTATGTACGAATTGTTTGCTTTGGGGTAGCCAGCGGATGCAACGGGCGATGAGAGATGTAAAGTGCTAATCCATAAATCAATCCTGGTCTCGTCGGTCCCCATAGTTATGCCTTCCCATTTCAGTCGATCCAATAGTTGCGCAAGCCAATGCTTGTGGGCTGACCAAGTACGCAGTGCTTTCTGCTCAAACTCAACCACCTCGTCGAGACTACCATTACATCAAGAGGTACAATGACGAATCCACCTGAATTTCTTATGAGTTATACAAGGCGATGAACTCTTCTCACTGGGAAATCTGTCGGATGCACAGGGTAACATTTGCTCGCAAATGCTATGCAAGGGCACTTGTATCGCTTGTAATTACCGGTTTTTGGCTACCGGCATACCCCAGTACCGTTCCGATTACCATCAATAGCTTTAAGATTGATCAGACCGAAGTCACGATAGGACAGTTCACAGCTTTCGCAGATGAGACTGGTCTTGTAACTGCCGCAGAACGTGACGGTGGCGGCTATGAATGGGGAGCAGGCTGGCAACAACGCCCCGGTTGGAATTTCCGCAGCCCGACAGGTGAGCCTGCGCAAGCGAACGAACCCGCCGTTCACATTAGCTGGGAAGAGGCATTCGAGTACTGCAAGTATGTTGGAGGACGACTGCCCACCAAAGAGGAGTGGACCACTGCGGCATATACAGAATACAGAGAAAACGCGGCAGACCCATATGTCACTGGCCGAACCTACCCCTACCCGGTTGGGACGCAACCGGAGGGCATGAACAATAATCGCAAAAACCATGTAGCGGTTGCCACCACGAAAGCCGGGGTCAACGGGTTGAATGATATGGGTGCTAACGTATGGGAGTGGCTCGCAGACAGGAAAGACAGTGGGGCACTCACGGCCGGGGGAAGCTGGTGGTACGGTGCTGACAAAACGAAATCTGCCGGCATGCAATGGAAGCCAGCAAAGTTCTATGTGTTGTATATCGGTTTTCGATGTGTTTACGATCTGTGAGTGAAGCGCAACAGGCCGCTCGTTAGCCCCATAGTCTATGTGTAAGGGGTTTTTCCTATTAACATCAATTGAATTGATCTATTGACACGTTTTACTGCGCGGACTCAGATCGAACTCGATTGCTTGTTGGATAGCGCAATCCACGCTCCTGAATGTAGATATCAGCATCAGCAAGACCAAACGCACTCATCAGGCGTTCGCAACTGGACTCCCGATCCAGATTGACCTGACAGGTGTACAGGTCAATGGTGACAAAACCGCGGGGCGGGAAGGTATGGAAGCTAATGTGGCTTTCGGCAATCATCACAAAACCAGACAGTCCACCGGGGTCTTTGTGACAGTTTGCACCAACCTCCACCACTACTGGTGCACAGATAGGATGCATACCCATTTCCAAAGGCAGCGCCTGCAGCAAACTCACAAGGTGATTTTTGTCGGTAATTGCTACCGCCATCTCATCGTTGTAGCAGACCGATTAGCTCGAATGCGATTGTTTGAATTATTCTTTCGCGTGTGCTTCGAATCATTCTTTTTAACTCCGTTTAAATGATGCGAGCTGAACACTCTCCAATTGTAAGCCGAGGGTCATGCCTGACCCGTTTACCGAAAATTGGAACGTCGATGGATCGACAACGTTGGCCTATGCCTGTACACGTTAATTCCCGAACGTTAATCCATGCAAACTCACAGATGCGCCGTTACACTGCTACTGCTTCAATTTAAGTCCGGGTGTCAGCTTAATCTCCGGAGCGGGGGCACATTCCATGGTAATAGTGATACCTCTGCTTCCAAATGTTATTTACTGCTCTTCCGGGGCTGCAAATCAGCCGATTCCGAACGCCCCGCTGCAGCGCAGAAAATGTAGTACGTCCGTTTATTACCCGCGGGAACGTCGCGACGCCATTAGCACTGGTGCGACGAAGCATTTTTTGCGGACCATTTTCGAGTGTCACCTCCACGCCCGGCAAAGGATCTCCAACACGCCCGTCGATCAATCGCACCACACGAGCCGTTACAGTATTACTGCCGGTCACACATTCGTATCGATTACGGACATTTGTTCTGGTTTCGCATACCTGCCCTTTTGAGGTATTGCAATCACGATTACTTTTACATTCAACCGCTTCACACAACCAAACATTGTTACAAACTTCGTTTGCCGCACAGTGATTGTCGGTTAAGCATTTAGCGGTGCTACAGTGGCCAAATCGACAATACGCCACATGATCGCCAATGCGCCTGGGTGGCGGAAAGTCACAACTCGAATTCACTAAACATGGTATTGGGTGATTGTCAGCTAAAGCAGGCGTAAATAAGAAACCCAGCGCCACAGCAGTGACCGACAGGCCAATATACTCCACCAATTTGAGCATAAAATGAGACTCCCTTTTCTGTGAAGCGGCTGACTATTGCTCAACGCTCAAGCTGAAATCTATCCAACTCCCTCCTCTTATAGAATCCCATGATTATGGGATAGGTTTTCACTACATCCAGCCGGAGATAGGTTACATTTCTCGTGAATTCGACGGTTGGGGTGGATGCAGCCAGTGGGTGGATGGCTGTTATACAGGAGCTCTGATCGGCAATGTGACAGATATAACCAACCGAGTATCTTCAAGCTGTGCTGTCACGTTACCCTGATTGGTAATACACAGTTGTCGAACCACCGCTAAACCCAGACCGCTGGCATGTTCGTGATGCTGGCGGGTTCGGCTCGCGGATCCCCGATAGAACCGGTCAAACAGATAAGGCAGCGCAGCGCCGTCAATATCCGGTGCCTCGTTACTGAATAGTAGCGCAGCCTCTCCCTGCCGCGGGTTCAGTGAGACCCGAACGATACACGGTCCTCCGGTACCGGCATATCGGCACATGTTTGAGAGCAGGTTATCAACGATTTGTTTTAAAGTTCTGTCACTCGCCAACAGTTGATATTTACCTGCATTTTCCGGCAGATGTAGCTCCAGCTCCAGACCGCGCTGCCGCAGCCTGCGGTCCCATCGTTGCTTGCTGTCGCTCAGCAGGGCCGCGATCGTGTAACGATACGACTCAGCTGTGCGACGGGTGGAGTCTTCCGCAAGATGCATGGTTTCAATTGTGCGAGTTAGCGCCGTCAGATGACTAAGCTCCCCTGATATCAGCTGGAAGTAAGCATCATCCGCTATGAAAATACCATCCTCCAAACCTTCGCTATAGCCACGAAGACTCATGATGGGCGTTCTGAGTTCATGGCCCAGGTCTGCCATAAACTGTGATCGTCGCCGTTCCTCCTGTTGCAGATCTTCAGCAAGCGCATTGAAGTTTCTCGCCAGTTGACCGACCTCTCCACTGCCTACATCGGAACGCACACGATAGTCTCCATGCCGCAAACGTTCCGTCGCCAGAGCGAGCGCGCGCAGGGGTCGGCCAATCAGCAATGCTAATCCTACTGACGCTAAAATGGCAATCAACAGGCCAGCCAGAACACTGAACCATAGTTGTTGCTCAACATCGTCGACATACATAGCATGCAAACTGCCAGGCTCAATATTAAACGTTGCCATCAAACGATCTGAATAAACGCTGCTTTGATGCAAAAAGGCGAGATACCAGAATGCCGCCAGTGCCGCAATTATTGCGACATTAGCAGCAATGATCTGCAGCGTTAGCCACGGCCAGTTACGCATGACCACGCGTCGCAGATACTTGCTTCTGGCTGGCTCGGCTTAGGCAGGTATAACCAAAGCCGCGAATGGTCTGGATCAGTTCACCTGCATCTTCACCGAGTTTGGCGCGCAGGTTGAGTACGTGAACGTCAATTGCCTTGGGGCTGACCGCATCTTCGTTGCCATAGAGAATCTGGATCAGATACCGCCGCTCCAGCACCCTGTCCGGACTTCTCAATAATTGCCACAATATACGATATTCATGCGGTGTCAGGCCAATCTGCACACCGTCTACTGTACATACCGGCTGTGTTGTATCGAGTCTAATTGGACCAAGTTCCAGAGTACTGCTATCGTTCTTCTGGCCTGCCTGAACCCTTCTGAGAATGGCATTTACCCGCACCAGCAGCTCCCTTGGCGAAAACGGTTTAACCATGTAGTCGTCAGCACCAGCACCAAAACCTCGGAGGATGTCTGCTTCATTGCC
>CAYMFQ010000289.1:0-2115 GCA_964389335.1 uncultured Granulosicoccaceae bacterium | reverse complement strand
GGTAAGCGGTAAGCAGGTTAAGGATATTCTCGTCATCCTCGACCACGAGTATGGTCGACCGTGTGTTGTCGGATAGTCGATTCACTTTGGATGAGCCTGTACGTTTTTCCTGTCCGGGTATGCACATCGTTCCAGCCTGCCATTGCCAGGCTGGAACGATACGCTCAACGGCTAACGCAAAACACTACCAGTGCACACAATGTTCTCACTCAGGGCTAATTGGCTAGCCACTCTTCCCGCGAGGTCGCGAATATCGTCTTCCAGTTTGCCTCACCTTTGCGAATAACCTCGGCGGTATTAGCCAGAAATAAGTCGTTGTGAGCCTTGGGGCTGCTGTTAAGATATAGTTGCCCGTCGACGACAGCCCAAAGATCTGGCTGTGTCGGAACCTTTTTGCCCTTGCTGGCACCGGCAGAGCACCAGCCACCGTACGCTGGTGCATATTTGGCAGGATCAGCCTTGAAAAGTTCCAGGTTTTCACTTGATGCGAATTGCCACGTCGCACCCTGGTACATAGCCGAATATTCTGGTTTGCCCAGAGTTGGTGCCCCTGCCGTGTGATACGAGACGACATCGTAACCGCCTATCACCGCAGCACTGTCAATATAGTGCTCGTCCACAGCCAGCGCTGCCGTCGCAGACATTGCCAGCGCACCGGCCATAGCCAGTGTATGGATCTTGTGTTTTATGCTCATGAGTAGTTTCCGCTCAAATTGAAGAGAGTGTTTGACGACCCCGGCTCTACCTGTTGAAGGGCAGATGCCGGTTCGAAAACTACTGTAAGGTCAGGAAGTTGTAGCGAAGTTAGTCTTTGGTTAAGTTTCGGTTAGCGCTGTGCGTATGCCTTATTTGCGCTAACTTATCGCAACGGCAGGTAAGGGCTCGACCCCTTTAATAAGATCAGCGGCTTTCTCGGCGATCATAATTGTCGCCGCGTTGGTATTTGACGAATTGATCACCGGCATCACAGAAGAATCACATACCCTCAGACCATCCAACCCGTGCAGCTTCAATTCAGGGTCTACCACGGCCATTTCGCCTGTTCCCATCATGCAGGTACCAACCGGGTGATGCTGAGTTTTAGCGTTGGCGCAGGTATATTCAAATAACTCCTTGTCTGTACTTACACCTGCTCCCGGCAGCCTCTCGGCCTTGATAAAGGGTTTTAGCGCAGGTTGACGAAGTATTTCCCGGGCAATCTTCAATCCGGCTATATGCCGTTCGCGATCTTCGGGTACCTGCCAATAGTTAGGATCAATCAGCGGCGAAACCGTCGGGTCAGATGACTGCAGACGTACCGTGCCCCGAGACTGCGGTCGCATGAATGCCGCGTTCAGTGTTATGCCGCCTTTAGGCATTGAAGCAACACCTGCCTCTATGCCGGAGCCCTGGCCAAAATGAAACTGCAGGTCACACGGTCCGTCTGAAGAATCGTCCGAGTACCAGAACGCCCCCGATTCAAATAAACTGGAAGCAACAGGCCCGGTTTTGTACAGCAGATATTGCAGACCGGCTCGCGCAGAGTTGTACCACTTACCGTAGTGATCATAGGAATAGCGACCAGAGCACTCGGCTATCGCGAAGAGATCTAGGTGATCGTGCAGGTTCTCACCGACGCCAGGCAAATCATGCACTGGTTCTACCCCCACCTCAGCCAAATGAGATGCGGGACCGATACCAGACAACAATAGTAATCTCGGTGAGCCAATGGCACCTGACGTAACCAGCACCTCACGACTGGCGCGTACCTTTTCCGTATTTTGTCCAGCCGAGTATTCAACACCCACCGCACGGTTGTTGTCGACCAGAATACGCAATGCCTCAGCACCGGTTTTTATGGTCAGGTTAGCACGCGATCTGGCCGGCGCCAGATAACTGCTTACACAAGATGAGCGCTTCGCATCACGTTGCGTCAGCTGATAAGCGCCGCACCCGGCCTGTTGTGCACCGTTGAAGTCCGGGTTGTGTGGTATGCCGTATTGCTGTGCAGCTCTGATGAATGCCCAGGCTATGGGTAACATCGACACTGGCTGTGATACACCCAGAGGTCCGTCGCTGCCGTGATACGCATTGTCTAACACCTGATTACCTTCAGCACGCTTAAAGTAACCTAGT
>CAYMFQ010000288.1:3171-6879 GCA_964389335.1 uncultured Granulosicoccaceae bacterium | reverse complement strand
CTAGCGAGTTGTTTTTCCATTACGCTATCGGGCACGCTTCTTCGTCGCTTATCATTATTCTTTTTAATTTGCGTTTCACTTTGAAGAAAGACAATCAGCGACACTAACGCATTATAGTCCCGGCCTAGCCCACACACTATTGACCGAAAATCAGTGCGCAAGCTAGTCGCATCCCACACGACGTTGGCGTGCTTTCTAAGCGAGTCACGGAGCAACTCTTTTGCAGCCTGCATAATTTGCCCACGGTTGGCCTGGGATTCTGTATCTCCGTTAATCTCCTGTCGCAGCGCATCCAGAGATACTATAGCGTAGTCATTGCAGTGCTGTTTTAACCAACTGGTTTTACCTGAACCACTCGGACCACATAAAACCACCAGATGTGAATGCTCGGTTCTGTGTCGATAGGTGGTTGCCAGCGCTTCTTCTGCAATATATATTTTGCCAGACTCTAATTGTGCTATGGCATGCGCATACACGTACTCTTTCGCATCAGATGGCAAATCGCTTATTAAAGGCGCAATCTCTGAGCGAACATTAATTTCGTTTCCCCATACCGAGTACTCCTCAGCGTAAAGACGAAATTCTTCCAGGGATTCAAGCTGTTTTTCAGGATCCGGACAGATTCGACCTTTTATGTCTGCAATCTCCAGCCAATATACCAATTCTGTGTTCACCTGCCGTGCTAATCGAAAATAGTCAGCGCGCGAGCCATTTCTCACCACAAGCTTTTTAGGTGCATGATGCTCACCGACGAGATTTAGTATCGACAATATTTCGCTATACCCAAGCCCAAGCTCTGGTAATTTAAATGCAAGATACGATCGACCAGCCTCCGCATGCTGTGGGGCGCCTATTCTCTCTACCCCATCCAATTCAAAACGGCGAGTTTTTATCGACTTACCCACATCGTGCAGTACTGTACCTAACACCAGAATCTGACGCTGTGACCCCTTGATGTGAGAAGCATCATGTCTTAGCAAATGGTAAAGCTCGCTAAGCACCATAGCCGTGTGAATTTTCACATTACCTTCTGCGTGCCACTCAGGATCCTGCTCAGTGCCTTCAAGCGAATGGAGCCAATCAATAACGTCTCCAAGAACCGTAATACATTCGTCCAATGAGGGCTCACTGTCACCTGCTAAATCAGCGAGCCATTCACTTCTATTCATTGTTAGTTTTTTTCAATTTGTTGGGTTCTATCTCGGCATGCATCCAGTGCTTATCAGATTGGACGTGCCCTTTCCTAACCCACTTAGCCACACATTTAGAAAATTTGTCATACTCAAATGAGCCAGATAATCGCACAACATAACCTTCACAACTGTCTGAATTAATATTGATTTCTCGTATTAGCGCTTCGTCCCACAGACCACGGTATAGAACGGTCACGGGGTGAATATTCAACAATTCGAACCATTCAAGCGTGTCTACCCAGGAGCAGCAATTGTTGTTCTCGTCCCAAATCGAAAATCCATAGAAAAAACTCTCAAGTGCGTCGTACATAACAGAATGTTTGGCGAAGAGGTTCTCTCCACATACCCTAAAGCCCGCGGGTATGTTGTGCGCCATGCTACCGTGCCACGTCTTTACCCAATCTCTCGATGAATGATGAGCGCTGTCAAGTGAGCGCGCATGAATGTAGTCGCGATAGAGCGTTGTATTTTCGCCATCCATTTTCTCAGTGACAACAACGTCTTGGCCTTCAAACGCGGTGGTATCAAGGATTCGAATATCATCATCACTGACACCAGGAGACCAAGGCAAATGGGATGTTCTGGGGTACTTATACCGAATGCTCATTCAATAATCTTCTAATCCAGGCGGTCAATAAGTCGCAATGCGCTATCACGGTTATTCGCCAAATGGCAGTAGAATAACCTGGACAGGCACGGTAAAAATATCTGATTTTCCCTTAGGTATGCCTGTCCTTGTCAGCCGCCGCCCCTTAGATATCCCTGTTTTCGTCAGTCATGATGACTGTCCGCGTTGCTCCCCAACTTTCCGGTGATTCCAGCCAGTGAATTACGGTGGTCTCGTGTGGGCCAGACCCGACAGGCTCATTAAGGTAGCCATTAAGCCAAAATCAGCGGTTTACCCAATGGTACAGACAGGATGCCTGTCCGCTTTACTTACTGCCTCTGTCGGAGACTTAGTACCCCTTCCTCGCAAAGCACATCGAACATAGGTTTCAGAAAAAATATCAGTGTTCATTTGTTGATTCGGATAGCCTGCCGCAGTTCGTATTGTGACCAACTCCAGTTATCGGTTCTTTCCAAAAGGTATGTCGCCCGTCTGGGTGACAGCGAAAAAACTTTGAGTGCGTATAGTTGAACACCTAGTCAGTAGGTGTATGAGTTTGTAAAGGCTTCCTTTGTGTTTTGGAGTTACGAAGCACTTTGCAAGCTCGCTCGCCTCTAAGGCTATGATGTTGAAAGGTTTTTTAGAACATCATCGGCACCTTTTCGATAAGCAGTAGCTACCGATATGTTACCAAATTTCCATCGGTGTTTTTGTTACACAGAAAGTACTTACAACAACGGAGCAAGGTTTGTGTTCAGGTCGATATCAAAGAACTTCGCGCGACTGATTTTTTTGTCAACGATTTCGATTTTACTGGTGGCATGTGGTGGTGGGAGTAACGATTCAGCATCGACTACTAACGGTGAAACAGCTGACAACGAAACGGGTACCAAAACAGATAACGAGAATCAGGAGGGGGCTGGAGACGGCGAAGCTGGTGGCGAGCAGCCAACAGACGGCAATGAAAATAATGGTTCTGGTGCGGTGGTATTTCCAGCTGTAGAGCCATTCAGTGCAGCCTTTGCAGATGTTGACGGAGGGGCTGTCTATCTGAATTCTGTTAATAGTGCGCGTGTTTCTGGCCCCGTTGTTGGATCGGGTGAAGTTCCAACAAGCGAGGTTTTCAAATCTATCCCATTTATCGCCAATGGTGTTGAGCCTGAGCTGGAAGTTTTACACGCGATACTGCATAGAACCGGAGCTGATAGTGGTACGGCATATATCACGATTTTGATACGTAATAATAGTAGCAAAATTTTATGCGACCTTGGGCATGGAGTGGTCACCGCCTATGATGCGGACGGCAATGAGATTGGCGGTAACTCGGGTGGTTCTGGTTTTATATTCGGACCTATGGGCGTATCGGCCAGTGGTCGGCTGACCGACAATTGTACGTCGCCAGGACAGATTTTTTATTATACGGCGCTGTACGGCGCGAGTGTCACAATTACCAACACAGCTGGCGTCACCATAGAAAGCGTAACTGCCGGTCTCGCCGGTACTGCTGCCACTCTATCCGTGATACCAGTAAGTTATGAAGTAAACGATTCCAGAATGGAGGTGTTGATCAGGAATCAATCCGATGTAGCGATCTCGTTAACTGGCAGTACAATATATGTACTGTCCGATAGCGGAGCTCCCATTTATTATACTGGCGAGGGATATAATGACACTGACCTCGAACCGGGAGCTGAAATGATCATCGATGCATCCAGTACGCGCTTCAAAGGTTCAGCAAGTTCACTTCGGGTATTACTGAATTACAGTGCCCGGGATTAGTTCGGTCCGAAAGCAGCGAGAAACAAGGGGCTATAACCCTTGTTTCTTCGCGTTATCAAGGCACGACTACGATACCGCTACATATACGGCAGTATCGTGATCGGTTGGCTGTCCGTTTCATCCCGAAGT
>CAYMFQ010000288.1:0-3071 GCA_964389335.1 uncultured Granulosicoccaceae bacterium | reverse complement strand
CCGCTACATATACGGCAGTATCGTGATCGGTTGGCTGTCCGTTTCATCCCGAAGTAGCTATAGGTGCCGGGTCATATCAACACTCTTGTGAAGTACTCGGATGATTTCAACGTCTTCTGAGTTAACTCTGTAAAAAGCAATGTGTTGGTTTATCGTTAATGCTCTATAGCCAGAGCGCAAGTCGTCTCTTGCAATGCCAAGTTGTGGGTGCTCTATTAAACGCTCAAGTCCAGAAACGAGTACTTCCAGGTAATTATCGGCTTGTTCAAAACTCCATTGCTCCGCGGTGTAAACCCATATGTCAACCAAGTCCTGCTCAGCAAGTGCACTTTGTACAACCCTAAGCACTCTTTCGGTTGCCGTTGGCTGCGGCTCGTCCTGCTTTTTTGATATTCTCTAAATCAATTGGTCCAGCAATTCCGCTTTTCTCTCCAGCTACAATCGCTTTTCGAAGTGCTGCCTTATTTTTCTCCTGTTCTTCCATTAGGCGCAAACTCTCTCGCACAACCTCGCTTGCGGTGCTATATCGCCCCGATTTGAGCTGTTTCTCGATAAATTTCTCGAAGTGAGGCCCTAAAGAAATGCTCGTATTTTTAGCCATGGTTGTCTTTCTCGCTGAAGTAGGACAATGTTACCAATAATTGGTAGTTAAGCAAGTGATTAGTTCTCGCAGACTTGGGGGTCAAGTTGCGCATAACCTAGACGCATAACCCGGACAGGCACTGTAAAAATAGCCTCCAATTCACTACACCCAACTTTCTGGTGCTTCCGGCCAGTAAATTACGGTGGTATCTCGTGTGGGCCGGACCCGACAGGCTCACTCAGGTACCCATTAAGCCAAAATCAGCGGCTTTCCCAGTCGTACAGACAGGAACAGGCCTTCTGACGCCAGAAAGAGAGTAAACTGGGTCGGAACGCAGTGTTCTGGACTATCCGTAGAGAACCCTGCTGTTGTTGCGGTTAGCCGTCCGTTTCATCCGAAGTGGCTACATAGCCGTTTCTACGCTTATTTACACCTTTGATGCCTCGTATTCTGCTGCCGCCAACTTAATGCAACATGTTACTAATCGACTAATCGCATCGCTTGCTCTACTTCATCGAGTGGTGGACGTGTTGGAGCAAGGCGAATATTGCAGTTCTTTTCATCAACTCCATCCGGGTAGGTTGCTCCTGTCGGTGTCAGCGCAAGGCCGGCTTCTTTCGCAAGCTGTACCACTCGATCCGCTATCGGCTGCCTGGTATCAAGACTGACAAAGTAACCACCGTTAGGGTTAGACCAGGTGGCAAGATTCAAATTACCCAACTCCTCATTGAGCACCCGCTGCACAGCGTCGAACTTGGGCTTAAGGATTTTTGCATGATCTCTCATGAGTCCTCGCAAACCACCCGAGTACTGCCGAAGAAACAACACATGACGCCATTGCTCAGCCTTGTTCGGACCGATCGTTTGCTTGTTGAGCACCGCTGACCAATACTTGAGATTACCTTGCCCCATGCCTGCCAGTGCCAACCCGCCACTGGCAAAGGTTACTTTTGAGGTCGAACCAAACAGCAACACTCGATCTTCGGTTCCCTGTGCCTGGGCAGCACGCAACAAGTTGGGCACTGCCGGTGGGTTATCTGTTAAGTGATGGACCGCATAAGCGTCATCGGCAAAGATCGTGAAGTCGGGTGCAGCTGCGTTAAAACTTACCAGACGCCTGGCCACATCTTCAGAGATACTGTCGCCAGTCGGGTTACTATAGGTGGGCACGAAATAAATACCCTTTATCGACGAGTCGCTACCAGCCAATCTTTCAACCGCCTCCATGTCTGGCCCGTGGATAGTTATGTCGACCGGCACCAGCTCAAACCCGAGCGACTGCGCCAACGTGAAATGGCGGTCATAACCAGGTACCGTCACAATCAATTTGGGCTGTTGCGAAAACCACGGTGCGTCACTGTTTTTTACGCCGCGCAACAATGCCCAGGAGAGTACTTTGGCCATCAGATCGAGACTGGAATTATTGGCCACGATGATCTCATCATCACTGACCCCCAACTGCTCGGCGAACATCTCCCGCGCTTCGGCCAGGCCCAATACCCCACCCGGATAATTCCGGATATCGACTTGTTTGTCAGTCAGGTAATTCGATTCATCAACCGATGAAAGAATCGGCAAACTCAGATCAAAATTGGCGTCAGCTGGCTGGCCACGCTCCATATTTAACTGGAGACCGAGTTGCTTAAAGTGTTCGTACTGTGCCTGCAGTGCGGAGAGATCGCTCATTGGGGATATCTTGGGGATAGTTAGATAGAAGCCCGCTAATATAGCAGCGAATTGACCGGACAGGCAGTGAGATCGGAGGTGGAAGCATGTCAGCGAAAAGTTTTTCTGTATACACCACAGGGCAAATTAACCCTGAGCGGCAAACATCGCTACTACTTTTGCAGTGTCGATAGACTTGCACGTCAGCCCGGGTGGTTTTAGCGTGGTCATGTCTTCCGCTGCAAACAGCGCGTTGACAACTGCTTCTTCTATCGACTCTGTTGCCGCCATATAGATTGGGTCAAGTAACTCATCGTTGATCATTTCCAGTGTGAAACGGGGGCCCGCCACTTGCGGCAATGAGTGTTCATTGGCCGTACTGAAAGCCAGAAAGATATCGCCGGAATTGTTGCCACCGGGCGTGCCGCCCCGACCAATGCCGATAGCCGCACGTTTAGCCAGGCGCTGTAACTGATGCGGTGCCATGGGCAGGTTGGTGCCGAGCGTGACGATGATGGAGCCGTGTTCCTGATCCATCAGTTGATGCTCTGTGAGTTCTTCACCCACTGGTTTGCCAAGTATCTTGAGCCACGGGCGTATGCCGTGGTTGGCCTGTACCAGTGCCGCGATGATGTACTCGTCGCCATCAAAGGTCACTCGTCTCGACGAGGTACCCGTGCCGCCTTTAAATTCATAGCAGATCATGCCAGTGCCGCCGCCTACATTTCCTTCTGCAATCGGACCTGTGCTGGCTGACTTCAGCGCTGACAGTGCATCTGCCTCGGTGATGTGTTGCCCGTTAATGTCATTCAACACGCCGTCG
>CAYMFQ010000287.1:2728-6893 GCA_964389335.1 uncultured Granulosicoccaceae bacterium | reverse complement strand
CTGACACGGACACGGTATTAACCAATTCAGACTCAGGACGAATGGCCTCTCCATGCCTGTATGAAACACGTGCTGAAAATTTTCTGCAGGATAAAACAATGGGTGAAGAAGTCTTTGGCCCACTGGGCCTTGTTATCCGCGCAGACAATCTGGAACAGATGCGAGCACTCGCCACCAGCTTTGAAGGCCAACTGACCATCACGCTTCAAATGGATGATACCGACACCGAAGCCGCAACAACGCTCATACCAATCATAGAACGCAAAGCAGGTCGTTTGTTAGTCAACGGATTTCCAACCGGTGTGGAAGTAGCTGCCGGCATGGTGCATGGTGGGCCCTACCCGGCGTCAACCAACTTTGGCGCAACCTCGGTTGGCACACTCGCGATACGACGTTTTCTCCGTCCCGTTTGCTACCAGAATTTCCCAGGTGCACTATTACCAATCGATTTGAAATAACGGATTGATTAAGGCTACACGGCAGGGTGAACGTACGTGGCGCAGTGCCACCCTGCCAACTACATGTTTCATTTGCCCCGATTCAACTATCTTGTGGGTTGCCCTGCACCACCTTTGCTTTTCGATATCAGGTAAGCAGCAAACGCAATCACAAGACATATGAGCGCTGCCACATCAGCCATGAACACACGGCCAATTTCACTATTATAGTCACCGACTGACCAGGCTATATATAGAAACGAAACAACACTAACCAATGCAGCCACAAGGGCAGCAAGATACAGCTTTGGCCTGAAAGCAGAATACAAAATAAATACACCGAGAATTCCAAACAACACGGCTCTGTGCCGCATAAGTATTTCAAGATTCGCTTCGTCGAAAGACAGACCGTAAAGTGCCGTTAAGCGCTCACCGCTGAACACACCGGAAACTGGCAAAAGATGGATAACGGCGACGATTATTAACATCGTTGTAATTATGCGATTCACTTGGCCCCTCTCCCCAGCTCACGATACGCCGGTTGGCAACTCATGACTGGTGTAGTCAATGTACAATACTCCTTGCTGGTAGGGTAGAACACCCTTTCCTGACGAGTGGATTAGATGAGGCTTCCACAGCCCTATCCAACGCATTGGCAGACTTTACGAAAGATGATATGGACTTGTTTTTCCTGCCGGCATAACGAACTCCGCCAGCACGCTTTCGAAGCTCGACCAAACCCGGCTCTGCATTGAATGCCATTAGCTGCTCGGCACTAAGATAGTGCTCAACCATTTCAATCCCATGCTCTACAAATGACAACTACCTATCACCCTCAAAAAATTGGCCCGCCAACGAAGAAATAACAATAAACAAACTGCTGCGCGCCTGTAAAAACAGATTTCTAGTCTGGTGCCGACAACTCTCGATGATTAAAAACATACAGCATAGACCCCACTGACACACAGGCCATTGCAATGACTGCAGTTCCGGCAATGGTAAAATTCTGTGCCCCACCGATCGCCACAATGATGGCACTGGCGATACCACCGGTAGCCATCTGCCAGGCACCGACTATACCGGTACCACTGCCTCTGTGGCGACCGGCTGCAGTAATGGCTCCGACTGTGGTATTCGCCACGATAATACCGTTGGCAAATCCAAACAGACAACACGGCAATGCCAGCGACAGCGCATGAGTGAAGCCGATTGACTGAGTCACCAGCATGCTAAGCGTAGCAATCAGACTCAGGAAACACCCCGTTAACGCCGCTCTCTCTATTCCCCGCTGTACGAACCACGCTCTGTTACAGCTATTCCCGACCAGATAAAACAAAGGCGTGAGTGAGAACCATACCCCGAATTCCGCCAGTGAGTAACCGTTGCGCTGATATTGATAGGCAAGAAAGCTATTTAAGCAAAAGAATATTCCAACTTGCATACCACTGGCCAGCGTCCAAAAGTTAAACAGCGGATTACCGAGCAACTCCATATAAGTGCGACCCACAGTGCCAGCGTCAATTTTCTCCAGCGGTTTAAGGTTTGTCTCCTTTATCAGCCGATAGCCGCACAACAGCACCAGCAGTCCACATACAAATAACACTGCCATGGTACTTTTCCACCCGGCACTTTCTGCAAGCCATCCGGCGCCTGCCAGTGAAATAGCAGGCGCAACCGACAGCACCATACTGATCGTCGAAATGGTTCTGGCTGCCTCTGTTCTTTCGAATACATCATTGACAATAGCCCTTGCCATCGCCATACACGCAGCTGCGCCGAAGCCCTGTAAAAGCCGGAATGTCGCCAGAACCCGAATGTCTTCAAGAAAGAACACAGCACATCCGGACAATGTAAACAACGCTGCTCCGATCAACAGCACTGGCCGCCTGCCATAGCGATCTGACAACGTCCCCCAGACCAGTTGCCCGACAGCAAGCGCAATAAGATAACCAGAGAATAATTGCTGTGCTGCCGCACTGGATACCTGAAGATCGGACCTGATCAGCGGCAGGATTGGAGTAAGGACGGTCAACCCCACAACGCCCACAGCTGTACAAAACGCGAGAAACCAGATAGGCGGAGGTGCCGAACGCACGTGCGAGGACTGTGCAAGCTCTGATTGCTGCACTGCAGGGGAATTGTTCTGGTTAATGGTTACCGTTCCTGGATCGAGAGCAGCAGAGAAAGCACGGATGTTAAGCTGCCGGGAGAACAGTTACAGTAGCCAAAATTCAGGCACGCGTAAACTATTGATGCCCGAGGATAGCGGCCTGGCTTCTTCAGGCAAACTGATATGGTGGGCTGGACGTGTGGGTGCACCTGAAATAGTAACTTCGCTTCAAACCCAGGATTGAAATTAAGACTACCTATCTGCCAGAAGAAAGACGATCAAAGACAACGCTATCTTTACTACTTGGTGGCTGTTTCCGTAAACTCATAAACTACAACTCCCCATACGGTTAGGGCACCAAGGAAGCTCTTGGAAAGTGGCTGAGCATCAGTGCTGGCAAAATTTGCCAGCACCCACTGCAGCCCCTATCTACAAACGCAATTTACTAGCACAGAGGCTGGCCAGGCCCTCCACAGTTAGGATTGTCTACCACCGAATCTCCTCCCCTGCCACTGCCACCGTTGTTTCCATCACCAATACCATAGTGTTTTTCCAGAGCATCTATAATCGCTCCTGCCTTATTGAGCTTTTTCTCAGCCTTTGCATCGCTCTTCGCGTCTTTCGCTTTTTCAAGCAAACGTTCAGCCTTCGCAATCTGCTTTTCCTGCTTCGTTTTACCAGCGTAGCTAACATTAGCGAGAGACGTGAACGACAATGCCGTGACGGTAGCGAGTAAAATGATGCTTGATTTATTGCTCATGATAGTTCCTTTTATCTTGTGATTTTTTAGGTTTATTGCCAAACGGTGAAGCTCATATGCCGTTCCCGTTGATGATTAGTATCGGTAATATTTGTTTCATCGGTGTTGCCTGAATTGTTTCATTTGTTACTACGATCACTGCACACAAATTATTACCTTGCCGCTCATCTCGACCCCCAACGGTCAACAGAGCCGATACAGAAAGCATCGTCACAAGAGGACTCGGATGCCTGTTTTTTATAAAGAATACCCTGCTATATCCTGCTTTTTATATTAACCATCAAGATTAAAACCTGATAAGCCAGATTGTAAATGCACAGCCTCGGGTTTACGATTTGATGGTTGCTGCAGTCAACTTAAATCACGTGCTCAAGCCTTATAGTCAGTAGCTTTGCCAACCGTGCAATACGTCTGACAAACGCAACTAACATCAGCACGTTTTGCGTTTCTCAAAATCCTTAAGCGGACAGCGCAGCGGCGGCATCAAGTTTACTTTCGCGACACGACAGGAGTGGTGACGAAACTTATGGAACAAGCTATAAGATTGCACAAGGTAATATTTAGTCTGACAGAAGCCGTTAAGCATACCGTTAAGCGTGGCAGGCCAGGCACCAGACCGGCGCAACCAATAAAAACCATCATCCAGATAAATACTGCATTTATTCTTGCGTTAATTGCGGGTGTCGGCTCAGCCTACGGCGATGGCTCTCCTCCGTTATCCCGTGGCGGATCCAACTATGCCTGGTACAACGTTGTGAATTGTGACCGAGAACCCTATGGGATCTTAAAGAACTATCACACCGGTAACGTCAAGCGGATAGTTCAGCGACAGCTGGCAAACATGTATCGGCAAGGCCA
>CAYMFQ010000287.1:0-2628 GCA_964389335.1 uncultured Granulosicoccaceae bacterium | reverse complement strand
GTAACGTCAAGCGGATAGTTCAGCGACAGCTGGCAAACATGTATCGGCAAGGCCAGAGGGGGTTGCGCGTTCCGCTGTTTCATGCTCGAGTCGTTGGAGGTGGTACAAACCTGAAATCTGACGGTGGCGACCTGGAGCCGATTCACCGAGAGAATTTGGCCAATTTTCTAGAAGATGTCAGAAACGCCGGATTCAACAACCTACTTTTCGGTTTTTTTCCGGTGGGTGACAATGACCCGAATCGCTGGACCAACTGGAGCGAGAGCCATTTCATTGAAAATTGGAATGTGGTCGTTAACCTGCGACCAATCATCATAAGCTCCGGACTCAACTATAAAATCGACCTAAGAAACGAGGGCGCCCCGGCCGACAATCAACCTGTCGGTAAGCAGTATGCAATGCGAATGTGGGACAACTATGCAGGTACATTTGGCAGAGCAGACACAGTGGGCTTTTCGGTTCCAACCGGCACCGCCAACGACCCTGAAAACGTGACGATGAAAGCGCGGGTTAGAAACCTCATTGAAATATATGACAACCTGCAGCATGGACGCCCATTTATCTGGAATTTTCACATATTTGACGATTTTCTCTCCCGCTTCAATTCCGTTGATGAGATGTTAGATGAATTGGGGGAGCAGGACCGCGAAATTATCATTGGCGAAACTTACTACAACCATCGCCGGACTAACTTCAGACTCAGATACCTTGCAGAACCGTCAAGAATCGTACAAGCCGTTTATCAATGGCCACTCACAGCCAGGCGCAGCTGCAACGGTGTCGACGTTCGCTATCCTCGCAGGTATGTGTACAAGTGACCGATAATTGGTAGTGCTGCCTATGTAAATCTCGCACAGTAATTGTGGAGGTTTGTTTCTAAATCAGCCGCGTGTATACGCTGGTCAATCAATGACCAGCGCATTCCTTAACATCTACTGATTAATTTCGTGTCACGGTGACTTCGAGGTAACGTGTGCCAGCTTCGAAATCAAAATCAGGGTTTTCAGAACCACTCTGCCCCGGATGAAGGGTCACGGAACCGTTTTCATCATCAGTCAGGTTTGCTTCAGAACCACAGGGCGGCACCCAATAGTCGAGTGTCAGCACATTGGTCTCTGAGCCTGCGTCATAGATGGGTGCCATGAATGTTTCACTGGCGTCAGCGGATAGTGTGTGCGCATTAACGCCGGAGAATCCGTCGTTGGTACAAACAACCATACTGACGATTGACAGGACCTGATCGTCCGAAGCCAGATCCAGATCAACAGAGGCACTCATACCCGGCAGCAGCGGGCCCGGGTTTGCCGGATCAGCAAAGCCAACGGCGTAGGTGCTGGCGCGACCCTGATCCGTCAAGTAACCCAACAACTCGACCATCGGGGCGTTGTTGCCGTTTTCTGCTATCGCTACTACGGACGGGTGTGCAGGCAGGCTTGGATAGAACAGTCGCATACCATTATCGGCATCCGGTGCATTGTGCAAGACAACGACCGGTGGGGTCATCGGTTGTGTGTCTGAGGTATTGGTCATGGTAACGGTCAGACTACCCGCTGCAGGTACGCTCGCTGCGAGAGAGGTTACCAAATCAAAAGTATAGCCAACGGTATCGGCGCCTGTCTGCTGAATCCAGAATGTGTAATCACCTGCTTCCAGCGGAGCTGTGAATCCCTGAACACCTTCTGCTGAGCCCATGCCTGGGAGAAGATCGGTTCCCTCGGTGTCAATGCCAAATAAGGCGAAGCCAAGCAGGTTTGCCACGTTAGTATCGACAGGAGGTTCAGTAAATACTGTACCTCGCTGTATGCCGATAAAAGCCAGGTCGTCTACTGAGTCATACTCAGCGAGCTCAATTGCCGACAACACGTAGCCCTGCGGCACACTGACCGTAACATAGTCTATATCACCAGCGATTACGTCACCGCTGATGAGGTTTGAACCACCACCAAGTGCCAGCGACAGTGGGTTGGTTGCATCATCAGTGATTTCGCCATCCACAGATTCATCATACAGAGCAGCGGCATCGTCACCGTCGGCATCCACCGGGTCGTCAGCAGGTACGCCTGCGTCGTCGTTAATACCAATGACAAGGTTGCCGTCGTCATCATTGGAGAGGGTCAGATTTACCTCTTCACCGTTGCCAAGATCAGTTGCAATAGAATCAAGTGTATCGGCACCGCATGCCGTGAGCGAGGTAATCACAGCTGCACTGGCAAGCACTCTGATACCGGGAGTAAAGTGCATGCCGATTGCTGCGCTTAGTTTCTTTTTCATGGTTTTGAATCTCGAAATTTAATGTGCGTTGTTACTGCAACGTCGAGATTGCCCATGGGTTATCCAGTTTCTTTCCTGGTACATACCAAGAAATAAACCATCAGACTGATCACAGGGTGCCAATGATCTATTGCCGAGTTACTCGCGCTGCACAGCTGAGACTGAACCGATTCAAAATAGATCTTCCGGAGAGTGATATTTTATTATTTCGTTATAAATCCATGAACTAAAAATTAATTGCAATTTACGCTGGCTGGTGTAGCACAAGCAGGGAAGCGATGACCTAACATTTAACTATTTGCCGATTACTATTCTTCGCTTGCCACTATGTGAGACAAATCTGCCAGATCGCAAAGC
>CAYMFQ010000286.1:0-6904 GCA_964389335.1 uncultured Granulosicoccaceae bacterium | reverse complement strand
GGCGGCATACCAGGTGCTGACGGCACACCCCGATAACCGGTACGCCCCGGCTCTATCATCATGTCTGCATCCTGTGCCGCAACCGCGGGTGTATCTGCACCGCGAGTACCGGCTGCCACACGGCCGGCAACCTGATCACCTGCCGGACTCGGGTCTACAACGCGCTGTCGTCGCTCTCCAATTTTACCGACATGGTCAATAGCGGTTTCCGGTATCTCTGCACGCCAGCCTTCGCCGCCGCCAATGAGACTGGATGCCGCTTTGGCCTCTGCAGAAAGCGGCCAGCCTGATTTTTCCGCAGCCACCTGACAACACTCAATTAACGCACAGTTCTTCGCCGTGCGTCGGTGCACCTTCATATCGCCATCGCGATACGCATTAAGAATTCGCAGTTCAATCGGGTCGAGTCCGGTTGCCTCGGCCACTCGGTCCATCTGACACTCAATGGAAAAGTCGACACCGGTAATGCCAAACCCACGCATTGCTGTGGCCGGTGTGCGATTGGTAAACACGCAGTACACATTCGCCGCAACATTCGGAATGGTGTAGGGGCCCGGTAAGTGCCCGGTGCCTTTAACAATGGCGTAACTTGAAAGACGTGTATAAGCGCCACTGTCAAAGAAGCCGGTAAACTGCCGCGCGATAATACGACCATCGCGGGTAACACCATCTTTGATTCGCCAGCGCTCGGCACCACGCGGTGCGCCAACCTGCATTTCTTCTTCGCGGTCCCACATAAACTTAACCGGCCGACCGGTTAAGCGCGCACCGAGCACAGCCATGGGTTCGACTATGCTGTCAACCTTGCCGCCAAAGCCACCACCAACCGTACCACCAATAAAGTGCAATCGGCTCGATGGTATATCGAGTAGCTTGGCTGTGGTGCCAAGCGAAAAGAACAATGCCTGCGTGGCGGTGTGGCACACATAGCGATCATTGGTTTCAGGAGCGGCGATAGCACCGCAGGTTTCCATGGGCGCCTGCTCGATAGGCGACATCTGATACTCGCCTTCAACGATATGATCCGCTTCGCGAAAGCCTTTTTCCACATCGCCAAAGCGCAGTTTCTGATGGTCGTAGGTGTCGTAATAGTCAAACGTGTTATTCGGATAAATTTCACTGACGACCGGCGCATCCGGTTTTAACGCCTCTTCAACATCAAGCACATGTGGTAGCGGCTCCCAGTCAACACGCACCGCGGCAACGGCTTCACGCGCCTCGCGCTCGGTGTTGGCGATGATTGCGAGTACCGGCTCACCTTTATAAGCCACTTTAGCGGGTTGCAGCAGTGCTTCGTCATCGCGGCCAAAGTTTATCAGCGATAACAGCGTATTGATGTTATGCGGCACATCAGCAGGCCACACCACCCGCACCACACCAGGCATGTTTTCAGCGTCGCGCGCGTCTATGTTGCGGATACGTGCATGATGATGTGGCGACCGCACACAACGCATGTGCAGCAGACCATCAAAAAGATGATCATCATAATAGGGCGAGCGCCCTGTCACATGGCCTAGAATGTCCTGCCGTATGGTTGGCTGACCAATCTCGTTGAGGCTGTCGTCGCGCTCATCGGCAAACAGGTCCTTGCGAAATTCAACCGCCATCAGACAGCACTCCCGTTCATTCTGCGCGCCGCTGTTAGTATCGATTCAACGATAGGTTCGTAACCGGTACAACGACACAGGTTGCCGCTAATGGCCTCGACGACTTCGTCACGAGTGGGATTTGGATTGCGATCAAGCAGCGCCTTTGCCGCCATCAGCATACCGGGCGTGCAGTAACCACACTGGGCAGCAAAGCCTTCCATAAATGCAGTTTGCAATGGATGCGGTTCCTCTCCCTGTTGCAAACCACCAGTGGTTTCAACGCGACTGCCGGTAACACTTTCAGCCAGTGTCAGACAACTCAGTCGCAGTTCGCCATCAACCAATACGGTACAGGTTCCACAGGTACCCTGACCACAGCCGTACTTGGGTGAAAGATCACCTACACCGCGGCGCAGTACATCAAGCAGGTTTGCACCGGCATCCACGAATACAGCGGTGTCGGCGCCGTTCAGCGTAAATTCTATCGGCGTTTTTTTCATGCGCCGGGCTCCTCGTTCAGCAACAGCCGCCGCAGATGCACCGGTGCTACCTCCATGCGATACCAGGCCGAAGCCAGTGCATCATCCATTGGTGACAATCCCTGAGTAGTTACACCCAGCGCCCGCTCAATACCATGGCTGTCGAGCGTTGCACGCTCAAGTGCCTGCTCAGCCGCTGTCGCACGCAGCGGCGTTGGCCCCATCGCACCGAAGGCAATACGCACCTGTGACAGTGACGATGGCGCACCGGGCAGCCATGCCGCAATACTCATTACAGACACACCCTTGGGTTTAACGCGACTGACTTTGCGAAAGCGAAACTCACCATGGCGTGGCACCCTGACGCTGACTGATGCCACCAATGGTGCGCGATCACGTTCGAGGAAAAAGCTATCAAGCGCCTGTGTGCGGCCATTGGCGTAGTGCACTTCGCCCTGCAGTGCTAACAACGCAGTGGCAAAATCTCCGTACGGATGGGGTGCAAACAGATTGCCGCCAACGGTTGCCATGTTGCGCACCGCAGGTCCGCCGACCGCACGTGCAACCGGTGCAAGAAATTCAACATCGCGTGAAGCCAGTACGTCAGCCATAGTGACGGCGGCATCGATTTGCACACGATCACCCTGCGCACGTATTTCACGTGGCGGTGCATTTACACGCAAGACGCGTGAATAGTGAGAATTACCAGCTGCTATGCTACCCGTGTTTGTGTAACCAGAGCTCGTGTAACCAGCAGATGCGTAAGATCCGGATGTGGTTGTAGTTGTAGCAGCGCCGCCCGTCGTATTAAGCGCATAGTTAAGCTCACGCATCACCAGCGTGCCACCTGCGATAAAACAACCATCGTTGCCCAGTGCGGCATCGGCTTCTGCGATGGTGTTATAGGTTTCTATGGTGACGCTCACCCGGTCTCTCCGAGGTGTGTGCGAATGGCTTCAAAGCCGGCACTGTAAATATCGTTTCCAACCAGATCAGCCAGCTCCTGTTCCCGGCCTTTTGGAGTATCGAAGCGGCTTTCCCACTGCCAAAAGGTACGATCACCGTCAGTTACCGGAAACAGCCTGACATGCGCCACATAGTTAAACAGCGGTATCGGTGTATCCAGCAGACAATAACTAAAGGCCTGCTCAAGATCAGAAAGAGTCAGCAGTTGCTCGCGCAGTTCGGCCCCGTCAGCCAGGGTAAAGCGCCGCACACAACCAACTCGGTCGGCACTACTGTCGCCACCACGTTCAATGCGGCTTTCCGCTACTGCCGGGTGCCAGCTATCGTGACCATTGAAGTCACGCAGCACTTCCCACACAGCGTCGCAGCTGGTGTCGAGGATAGTGCTGCGGATTACTCTTGGCATCGTTTAGTTCCGAATTCGCGCACTAGCTTCCAAAGTGACGCTTTAATGCATCAAAGCCGCCCTGGAATACATCGTTGCCGATACCTTCAACCAGATCGTTTTCATCGCTAACGTCACACTCGAACTCTGCCGACCATTCAGCAAAACAGCGCGGACCGTCAGTCACCGCTGTCAGTCGCAGTGTCGCGACGTAGTCGGTCAGTGGCATCGGGCTTTCCAGAATTGAATAGGTGCAGAAAAAGTCGTAGTCACTCAGGCCCAGTAACTGCTCGCGAATGGTGTCGCCGTTTTGCAGTTGAAAGTTTCTGATGCAACCCACCTTGTCTGCCGGCAGTGCATCTTCAATGCGGCTGTCGCGAATCATCGGGTGCCATTTAGGCAAGCCGTTAAAGTCGCGCACACGCTCCCATACACGCTCTGCCGGTGCGTTAATCACCGATGAGACATAGACTCGTGCCATTAGGTTTGCCCCTCGGTTTTGGCGGGTTTATCGCCATCACCCTTTTTATCCTGCTGCGCTTTTTTATTCGCATCATTAGTTATGCGCTGCATATCGGAGGCCTCGCGTATCAGGCCCGGCTGTTTGGTCAGGTTGGAACCTTCAATGCCCATGTCCGACAACAAGCTGTCAATCAATGGTGCCTGCACTCGATAGCGCAACGCGGAATTAATAACCTCATCGGTTGGGCTTGAACCCCCGCCTCCGCCACCACTGGCGCCGCTGCCATCTTCGTCGCTACCACCACCCCATCCGGTGGACGAGTTGCCGGACCCACCGACCTGCATAATTTTAATGCCTTCGATGTTCTCCAGTGGTTTAACCGATGCCGCGACAATACCTTCGATACGATCCAGCATCTTGCGTCTGAAGAGCGAGCGCCGCGCACCATCGGTGAGCACGTTTTCGGCTTCGTTGATCAGCTTCTGCGCTTCTGCCTCTACGGCGGTGCGAATGCGATCAGCCTCGGCCGCAATACGCTTTTCATCCGCTTCTTTCTCAGCCAGTGTGGTATCAACCGACTTGCGTCGAGAGGCAATTTCGAGCTCCTGCGCGGTAGCCACTTTCTCAGCCGCCTCGGCAGCACGGGCACGTGCCATTTCCGCTTCTATTGCAGCTGCACTTTCAAGCAGCGACTTCTCGTACAGGGCGATAGCCTTTTCCATACTCGCCTCTTCAACCGCACGCTCGCGACCAATTTCCAGTCGGCGACGTTCGGTCTGATGCGAAATGCGCTCATCATCCAGACCGCGCTCGGACGCTATCTGCGCACGTTCAACCAGTTCCTGACTTTCAATTTCAGCCTGTCGCAGCGCTTTAACCCGATCAATCTCCAGCTGCTCAAGATGCTGTCTGCGTGACAGTTTCTTTGCGTCGGTTTCCTGCTCGGCCAGAATTCGCTCTGCTTCTATGCTCTTATCACGTGCGACCTTCGCCGCCTCTACTGCCTGGTCAGCTGCAATCTGTGCTTCATCAAGTGCCTTGTTACGCGATATTTCAAGTGTGCGAACGGAACGATCACGCGCGATTTTCTCGGCGCTGGTTTCCTGTTCTTTCTCTATGCGTAGCTGGTCGATAGTGCGTTGCGAATTGACTTCAAGGTTGGCGACGTTTTCGTTCTTTTCTATCTCACGTGCACGCAGTGCAAGGTCTTTTTCAATTTCGGCACTGCGGGTATTTTTCTCTTCGTTAATACGTGCTGCGTTAATGATCTGCTGCGCTTCAAGGTTAGCCTTTTCAACCGTTCGGTTGCGTGCTATCTCGCGCTCGCGCAGATCCTGTTCGTAGGCAATGCGTTCTGCCGCCAGGGCTTTTTCTTTGGCGATGCGCGCCGCTTCACGCGCCTGCTCGGTAGCAAGCTCCGCTGCCTCCAAAACCTTTTGACGCTCGTATTCAAGCGTGCGAGTGCCCTGATCAGACTGGATACGTTCGGCAGCCAGTGCTTCATCGCGAGCAATGCGCAAACGTTCGGTGGCAGCTCGCGCTTCAATTTCTGCTTCGTCAATGGCGCGGTTGCGGTAGACCTCGCGTTCACGCGTGAGTTGTTCAAACTGTATGCGAGCTTCGGTAACTTCCTTTTCCTGCGCTATGCGGGCGGTTTCTATTTGCTCACGCGCTGCTATTTCTGCCTCTTCCAGCTCTTTTGACTTGGCGATACGGGCGCTTTCAACTTCGCGTTCCTGCGCGATGCGTGCACGCTCTACTTCTTCTCTGGCGGCAATTTCAGCGGCGTCAGTTTCCTGCTGCGTTTTGATGCGCTCTTCAGCCAGCACTTTTTCCTGCGCGATGCGCGCTTTTTCGGTGGCCTCTCGCGTTTGTATTTCTGATGCTTCAACCTGGCGCTGGCGTTCGATTTCGCGCTGTCTTATTTCGCGTTCGCTTTCGATGCGTGCCGCGTTAATTTTTTGTTCGTTACCGATACGTGCAGTTTCGATGGCCTGACGGCTTAACAGAGTTGCCTGCTCGGCTTCTTTTTCGCGTTCAGCACGCTCACGTGCCAGCTCTGCACGCTGCTGGGCGCGCTGTATTTCAATTTCGCGCTCCTGTTCAAGGCGCGCTTCTTCACTGGCTTTTTCTATATCGAGCGCCTGCTTTTCCGCTTCAAGGTTGCGTTCGCGAATGCGGATCATTGAATCCTGTTCAATATCGTTGCGCAGCTTGCGGCGCTCTTCGATTTCTCTGATGACTGTGGTTAAACCTTCGGCATCAAAGCGGTTGGACGGATTAAAGTACTGGATGTCAGTTTGGTCGAGATCAGTGACGGCAACACTTTCGAGTTCAAGCCCGTTCTTACCCAGCCCCAGCTGTGCCATCTCCTGCACACGCGCCACGTATGCGGTGCGGTTTTCATGGATTTCTTCAAGGGTCATTTCCGACGCTACCGTACGCAGCGCAGAAATAAACTTACCTGACAACAGCGAGTGCAAACTGTCTGACTGCAATGAACGACGCCCCAGTGTCGATGCTGCCAGGCTGACAGCCTCGCCGTTTTGCTGCACACGCACATAAAACTCTGCATCAACATCAATGCGAGTACGGTCCTTGGTAATCAGCGCCTCTTCGTTCTCGCGGGTCACACCCAGCTGCAGCGTATTCATATTCACCGGTGTGATGGTATGAATAATCGGCCACACAAAGGCACCGCCATCGATGACGACACGCTCCCCGAGAAAACCGGTTCTGACAAACGCCACTTCCTTGGTGGAACGACGGTACAACCAGTGCATGATCCAGTAGAGAACAAAAACGACAACGGCTGCAAAGATCAGCCACAGGATCAATGTTCCGATAAGCGCTCCTGTCATGACTTGCGTCCCCCAATCTGTTTAAACTTCCGCGTCTGCTCAGTCAGTGCAACTTCAGTGGGCAGACGCTCCATTGAAGACGCACCGTAGAAACCGTGGCAGTTGCTGGTGTTATTCAATACATATTCGGCATCGTCGGGCATGGCGACCGGGCCACCGTG
>CAYMFQ010000285.1:0-6914 GCA_964389335.1 uncultured Granulosicoccaceae bacterium | reverse complement strand
TGCCGTGTGTGGCGCACCAACTAACGAGTTCGTCGAACGGGGTTCAACTCCCACCAATGCATCGTGGGACCTCAACCCCGTTGGGGGAACTGTCGCTTATGCACTCAAACCTCAAACTCATCCATGCTCACTGAGCGCCGCTCAACCATCGCACGCTGAGCCGCCATGCCCATCAGCACCGCCATCCTGCCATCGTTTAACGATACTTCAACCGCTTCGCGCTCGCCTCTGACAACCTGCAGGAACTTCTGGTGCTGATAGTACGTTGACCCATGGTGATCACCCGCCGCCAGCAGCGTTGGATCTACCGACACCTCTTCCACTATCGGGCCTTTTGGTGAACGCGGGCTGATGATCACTTCGGGCGTAGGTTCTGGACCGACGTTATGATCCCAAAAGCGACTGGGCCCAGGCACACGAGTTTCGATTCTCCCAAGCTTACCAACAGCGCTGATTTCCTCCTGCCAGCGCGATCCTTCAGCAAACATACAGAGCTCAAGCATGGCCCGCGCACCGTTTTCAAAGTCAATGATTACATAACCGTTGTCAAAAATATCCGGTGTGTTGCCCTGATAACTTTCGTCCATATGGTTAACATCCTGCCCACCCGATGCTACAACACACATCGGTTCTGACTTCAGTGTATGACGCATTAAATCAAAAAAGTGACAGCACTTCTCCACGAACGTGCCACCGGTTTGATGGTTAAACCGATTCCAGTCACCCACTTTTTCGAGAAAGGGAAATCGGTGCTCGCGAATGGTTAACATTTTTACGCCACCAGTCGCCTCGTCTGCCTTTTCAAGAAACCTCGCCACGGGTGGCATGTAACGGTATTCCATCGCCACCCACACAGGCGCCTTATATCGACCAATAAACTGATCAATGTTTGCGACATGTGCGGGGTCAGTAAACAACGGCTTTTCAACCAGCACCGGTATAGCGTGGTCGTAAAGCGTTTCAAGCTGCTCCATATGCCGAAAATTCGGACTGGCAATGACAATACAATCCAGAGGCTTGTATGCAAGTAACGATGGCATGTCACTCACAAACTCGGCATTCGGCGCCAGCTCACGTGCACGTTCGACCATTGCGGTGTCGGGCTCGTATATCACGGCGACGGCGGTATCGTCTTGCAGGGCAATATTGCGTATATGCTCCTGCCCCATCATGCCGCAGCCGATGATGCCGTAGTGCGTCGTATCAGGCATAGGTGTACATTTCTCTAACGGTGTTTGTTGTTTATTGTCAGTGCTATTTCAGGCGCTGCACATAGTGCGCCCTGCGCGGATCAAACCAGGTTCGTGAATACTCGACCGGCGACTGTCCCTGCGCCCAGCTCAGGCGTTCTATATAACCGAATGCCCTGTAGTTGATTGCACTATAGTCGTTTGCACTATCGCTTTGCGTTTCCATGCAATCTGGCGCCCACGACGGCAATGTCGCAACAGACACGCGATCCTCCGCCCGGGTAATCCAGAAGCCCAGCTTTATCTGATAGTACCGATACAGGGAATCACCCAGTTCAGCCGCGATAATCCTGCCGCTGTCACGGTCAAGCCATATTTCCTCAACCGCCACTTCCGTGCCATCAAGGTAACGCAGACGCCTGACGCGGGTCGCCAGTTTCGATTGCCCAAACATCGGTGCACCGGCGGGCTTGTTAAGCTCCCTGACACTGATGATATCTGCCGTGGGCAATCCGCCTCCGTGCAGTAACTCCAGTCGAAACATCGAGTAGATGCTGCGCGCCTGCTCATTGGCCCGCACATAGTTGCCCGAGCCGTGGATACGCTCGAGCATGCCCAGCTTCTCGAGCTCGGCCAGCGCCTTGCGAAGGGTCCTGACCGTGGTGGCAAACTGCGCCGCGAGCTCACGCTCCGGTGGCAGCCTGTCACCATCGGTATACCGCCCCGCCGCAATTTCACGAGTGATTGATTCACTTATCTGCAAATAAAGGGGGATAGTCGTCGATGTTCGGGACGCCTTATTGTTCATAGCCGCCATAAGCTTTCGGACGTTGTCGACGATACCACAACACGAAAATTGATACACCATTGATTTACCCAGGATATCGGTGTTAAATTGGCAACACGTTGAACGAATGATTCGCCATGGCAATTGTCCCGATAACCTCCCCCGATTTAAATGCCGCAGAAATTTCGTGGTTCTCAGCCCTGTGCTCAGATGACTATCAGTTTCTCGGCGTACCGGACGGCTCACTCAGATCTTCATGGGCGCACTGTTCTGATATCGTCAAAACCGCCGAGCAACAGGGCTTTCAAAACGTGCTTTGCCCGTCGTCGTATCAGGTCGGCCAGGACACATTGAGCTTCGTTGCCGGCTGTGCCCCCATCACATCCAAAATTAACCTGCTCGCCGCGGTACGCTGTGGCGAGATGCAGCCGATCATGCTGGCTCGCACCTTAGCCACGCTTGATCACATGCTCGAAGGCAGGCTCACGGTCAATATCATCTCGTCAGATTTCCCCGGCGAAAAAGCCGACAGCGCCTATCGCTACCAGCGCTCGCGCGAGGTTGTGGAAATACTCAAGCAGGCGTGGACACAGGATGAAATCAACTACCAGGGCGACGTTTATCAATTCAGTGATCTGACTACCGATCCAGCCAGGCCCTACCAGACCGGCGGTCCGTTACTGTACTTCGGTGGATACTCTCCCCCGGCGCTTGAGCTTTGCGGCCAGCACTGCGATGTGTATTTGATGTGGCCAGAGAAAATGGACGTACTGGCCGAGCGCATGAAGGCTGTTAACGACGTCGCCGAGCGCTACAACCGCACACTCGACTACGGCCTGCGGGTGCATATGATTGTGCGCGACACCGAAGCCGAAGCGAAAGAATATGCAGAGTACATAGTGTCGAAGCTTGACGATGATCACGGCAAAGCCATTCGTGATCGTGCGCTTGATTCAACGTCCCTCGGGGTTAGTCACCAGGCCAAAAATCGAGAGCAGGCAGCGGACGATGGTTTCATCGAGCCGTTACTCTGGACCGGTGTCGGGCGTGCGCGCTCTGGTTGTGGCGCTGCACTGGTGGGCTCGGCCGAACAGGTCATTGAACGACTCCACGAGTATCAAAAGATGGGCATCCGTTCGTTTATATTTTCAGGCTATCCGCACATTGAAGAGGCCGAGCACTTTGGTACAAAGGTACTTCCGCATCTAAACAATTGCTCACTGCCGCATGCCTACGGCCGAGTTCCCGACGCCCCACCCGCAACACCGCTCGCCACTGGCCTCAGAAAATAGATCCGGACGATAGAACACAGTATGAATAGAGTAACCATCGCACCCGACCTTGCGTTCAGCCAGCTTGTCTACGGCATGTGGCGACTGGGCGACGACAGCAACACATCCGTCGAGCATATCACTGCAAAAATTCAAAGCTGCCTTGATCAGGGCATCACCACTTTTGATCAGGCGGACATCTACGGTGGCTACACCGCAGAAGCCCTGCTGGGCACCGCGCTGAAAAAACACCCCGAACTGCGTGCAAAAATGGAAATCGTCACAAAATGCGATATCGTCGCACCCGTTGGTCGCCACGCTGAAAAACGGCTCAAGTACTACGATACTTCTCGTGCACACATTGAAGCTTCAGTTAATCAGTCACTGCAGGACATGTGCATCGATCATATAGACCTGTTGTTGATACACCGCCCCGACCCATTGATGGATCATCATGAAACCGGTGCAGCGCTCGATGATCTGATCAAATCCGGCAAGGTGCGGTCGGTGGGTGTATCCAACTTCAAGCCCTGGGACTGGGATCTGCTGCAGTCGGGTATGTCCAACAAGCTTGTCACCAACCAGATCGAATTGTCACTCGCGCACATTGACCCGTTTACCAACGGTGAGCTTGCGTTTCATCAGCAGCACAGTCATGCAGTAATGGCATGGTCACCGCTTGGCGGCGGCAGCTTAATGTCCTCTGCAAACGCCACAACCGAGTGTCTCGATAAGATCGCTCAGGACGCAGGCGTTGACCGTGCCGCGGTGGCGGTCGCGTTTCTGTTGCACCATCCGGCCAATATATTGCCAGTCCTGGGCACCAACAACCTGGGTCGCATAGCAACCATCAATGATGCACTAAAGGTATCGCTTGATCGGGAATCATGGTTTGAACTTTACCAGGCAGCACTGGGGCGGGAAGTTGCATGATGGCATTGGCAGCAACAGAGTTTGACGAGAGCTTCGTTCCGAGTGAAGGCAATCAGCGGCAGATGCGCGATGCGCTCGGGCGCTTTGGCACCGGGGTCGCCATCATTACTGCACTCGGCACAGACGAACAACCTGCTGCCATTACCGTCAACAGTTTCTCTTCCGTGTCGCTGGCACCGCCACTGGTACTGTGGTGCCTCGATAAGCACTCTTCCCGCTATGATAACTTTGCCAACGCCGACCACTACGCCATCCACGTATTAAACGCAAAGCAAAAAGACCTGTGCATGGATGTCGCGCGCGACCCGCTGCGCCTGAACAGCCTGGCACCCCGCAACCAACAGGGGGTTCCGGTGCTCGATGACTGCCTGGCACGTTTTGATTGTCAGCAGGAAAATGTGTACGAAGCCGGTGATCATGTGATTATATTAGGCCGGGTGATGCTGGTGACAACCTCGACATATAACGTACCACTGGCATTCTTTGGTGGTCGCACCGGCGCGTTTAGCTCGCATACGCTGTAAACTGTCGCGAGCGATACATTGCTTCGGAGGAAGTGCAGTGAACGCGATTAAATCTATCCTGAACATACTGCGCAAGGTGAACGACCTGTTGCTGGCCACAGGCCGTACGATCGGCGTGTTCGCCATCGCCATCATGGTGATCGTGATACTGGTGCAGGTGTTCTGTCGCTATGTACTCGGCAACGCGCTGCCCTGGCCCGATGAAGCCGCGCGCTTTTGCATGCTGTGGATGACCGGCCTGATGGCGCCCACCGCACTGCGCAACGGTAGCTTTGTCGCCATAGATACCATCGAGGCAATCCTGCCCGGTGCCGCAATTAAACTATTGCAACTGTTGTTACTGACAATCTCTCTGACCGTACTGATTATTGCGCTGCAAATTGGCTGGAAGGAAGTCACCGGGCTCGGTGGTCGCTTTGCCACTGCATCACTGTATGTCCCTCAGTCACTGAGCTTTGACAGCTGGTACCGGGTTCCGCGCAGCTGGATGATGACCTCGTTACTGGTAGGCATGTTTTTGTTGGTTCTGGTTAATATTGAACTCATCCTGTCGCGCCTTACCGAGTTGTTTGATCCGCACGCCGGCGACACTAACGATACAGACAACCGCACCCTGCCGCGAGGTGCCGAATAATGCTGATCTGGTTTCTACCGGTTTTCCTGGTGCTGTTAATGATCGGGCTGCCGGTGTTTTTTGCGCTACTGGCGGCTCCCGGAGCACTGCTGTACCTCAATGGTCAGGAACGCGACATCACCCTGTTATACCGCAACCTCTACAACGGCATGGACAGCTTCCCGTTAATGGCGATACCGTTCTTCATGCTCGCCGGCGAATTGATGAACCGCGGCGGCATTACCATGCGACTGGTAGAATTTTCACAGGCGTTAATGGGTCATCTGCGTGGCGGCCTGGCGCATGTTAACGTGCTCTCCTCCATGTTGTTTGCCGGTCTGTCCGGCTCTGCCGTGGCCGATACCTCGGCGCTTGGTTCCATGCTGGTACCGGCGATGGAAAAGCAGGGCTATACACGGCGGTTCGCGGCCGCCATCACCGCGGCAAGCTCGGTGATCGGCCCCATCATCCCGCCATCCGGCATCATGATTATCTACGCCTATGTCATGGGTGAAAGTGTAGCGGCACTGTTCCTGGCGGGCATTGTCCCCGGTGTCCTCATAGGCGGTGGTCTGATGTTAATGGTGAAGTTTATGGCAGACCGCTACGACTTCCCGGTCGCCAGCAAACGCTACACCTGGCCCGAGCGCGGCAAGGCAGGATTAAAAGCCTTCTTCCCGCTGCTGACCCCGGTCATCATACTGGGCGGTATTCTGGGTGGTGTGTTCACGCCAACAGAAGCCGCTGCAGTGGCCGTTGCCTATGCACTGATTATCGGGTTGTTTGTAATCAGAACCATGCACATCCGCGACCTGCCCGATGTACTAACCAGAGCCGGCTTAACCTCATCGGTTGTATTGCTGCTGGTGGGTGCGGCGATGTCATTTAAAACGGTGGTCAGCCTGAGCCATGCACCGGAACAACTGGCCGCTTTCATACTAACGCTCACAGAAAACCCGTTACTGTTGTTATTCCTCATCAACCTGCTGCTGTTCCTGGTGGGGATGTTCCTCGATGCAGGCCCTGCGATCATCATTCTCGGACCAATACTGGGCCCGGTCTTTATTTCACTGGGTGTAGAGCCAGTGCACTTCGCCATTATCATGTGTGTCAACCTGACGGTCGGGCTCGCCACACCACCTATGGGGCTGGTGCTGTTTGTTGCAGCGGCCGTCTCCAGGGAAAGAGTGACCACCATTGCTAAAGCCATACTGCCTTTTCTGGCGGTAGAGATTCTTGTGATTCTGTTAATCACATTCATACCAGCACTGTCGCTGACGGTACCGCGCCTTGCCGGATTTTTAAATTAGTACCCTAACGAGAGAGGCTACATCACTATGCTAAAAAAACTCGCTACCACCGCGCTGATGGCAACGGCACTCAGTGTCGGTGTTACCGGCATTGCACAAGCCGCAGATATCAAACTGCGCGCAACAGCAAACTCCAATGAAAATGATGAAGACTACGATGGACTGGTGGTTTTCAAGAACTACGTTGAAAGCGCTTCCAACGGTGCTATTGAAGTAGAGCTTTTCATCGGCACACAACTGTGCTCAAACGGCGCTGAGTGCCTGCAGGGCGTGGCGGACGGTTCTA
>CAYMFQ010000284.1:0-6931 GCA_964389335.1 uncultured Granulosicoccaceae bacterium | reverse complement strand
GATCCCCGATCGGCGAACTCTACTACTTAGCATGCCGTGCAAAGTCGCATGATACAAAGCGACCCAACGCTACGTGTCCGTGAATCCCGGGTCAACCAAATTTAGCGCTACGAATATGCGTTACCAATTACCGCATCTGGTGGATGCGGTTGCACCTTATCCCCCCTACATCAACTACCTGCTACGAATTATCCACATTAGCCTATCACCCTTACACCATCACTCCGTTGCGTTAACTTCAAGCTGTGCACGTATCTCTCCGTATGGGTGGAATGGCGACAGGATGATGATGTACCACTCGCCGGCCTCGATGGCGGCGATGTCCTGGGCAGTAAGATTGGTGTCTGCGGCCAATTCGAAGGTGGTGTTGTCGAGCATGACAAACGACAGTAACGTCGGGCCTGACTCTCCGGCTGCACCTTCACGAATTTCGGCAGCAAAGGCATCGCCCACAGAGTGGCTGAGGCGGCCGGCCAGTTGTCCGGTTTGTGTATTCAACAGCAGGTCAGCATTTCCTGTGGCGGCTGTGGCTACCGGCGGAAAGTTCTGTGCGCCGTTAAGCGAAGCCGTGACCGGCACTGCGAACGACGGGTTGGACGATGGCGGTGTTACGTTACCGAAAAATGACGGGTTGTTATTCGGCTGTGAGTTTCCCCCGTTCATACCATCGGCGCCGTTGCCTGAGTTATTGTTGTTAATATCGGTCACGCTGCCACCATCACCGGAACAGGCAGCCAGAGTCAGACTGACGCCTGTAATCAATGCACCAACAAACAAACGGGTTCGCTCGTTGTTACTGACTTTCAACCGGTATCGTCGCAAACCGAGTTGTCGCAGCAGTACAAACGGCAACAGCAACAAACCAAACCAGCCCATTGCACCACCACCAGTACTGATGATGGACTGAGGCGGTGCAGGCTGTGCTGCATTGACCGCTGGCTCCGCATCATCAGTCAGTGTGTAAGTGAATCGGCGACTTTCGATGGCAGCGGTTGGCGTGGCTGCGTCGTCGGGATAAAAATCAACTGCGTCTCCGCCAATCGCCGCGTTATCACCACGGGCAAACAACGCAATAGTAGCCGGATCACCCAGCACTGAACGGGCAATGGCAACTTCTGCAGAGTTTCCGTTGACAACGATTTGAATCAGCCCTTCTGACTCCCACGACCACTCGGTATTGGTGGCACCGGTGTAGCGGTTGAGTTCATCACCTTCAAGGACATAGTCCGCGCCTATTGGATATTCGTCTGAAAATCCGTTAAAGCCGGTGCTGCGATCATTGTCGGTATCAAGGTAGATCTGATAGCCCCAACTCAGCGTTGCCGGGCCATGATTTTGATAGCCTATATAAAGTGTTGCATCGTTATTGGTCATCAGCAGTCGCTGCCAGTCGATCAGGTTCGGGCTTGCCATTTCCGCTGCGTCGTCAGCACCCAGAGCCGCGCTGTCATCCCATTCACTGAGATCACCGTTAACCACGATCACATTCGGTGCGGGCGCAGGTGTTGTGATGGGGTCGCCGCTGGTGTTGTAGCGAAAGCTGCGCTGCGCGACCGGTGCCGACAGGTTGCTGGCTGCATCAGGGTAGTAGTCGGTGATGTCACCACCAGTGGCCACGTTGTTACCGGAGAAGAACACATCCATCGCTACCGGGCTGCCAAGCACTGACTGCGGTATAACGATTTCAGTATTGTTGCCGGCGATCACTGGTGTCATCTCGCCTGCGTCTTCCCACATCCAGTCCTGACCGGAACCGGTGTAGCGGTGGATCGTGTCGGCTTCCAGCAGATAATCAACACCGGTTGGCAGTTCGCCACTGAAGCCACGAAAACCCGTGCTGGTGTTCAGGTCAGTGTCGAGCATTATCCCGTTACCCCAGCTTAGTTGTGCACCTTCATCATTGCGCCATGCAAAGTAAAAGTTACTGCTGTCATGTGCTATCCAGCCCTCGCGCCAGTCGATCACGTTACCGGCACCAGATGCATCATCCGGATCATCGCCAAATGATGTCAGCGCCGCCCAGTCTGACAGGTTGCCATCGGCAACGATGGTTGCTTCGTTACTGAACTCGTCTACCGGTATTACTGGTGCAGGAGGATCAACAACCGGGGTATCATCGATAACGTATTCAAAACTCCTGTCGGCACTCGCTGCGGCCAGGTCGCTGACGGTGTCCGGGTAGTAGTCGAGAGCGGTGCCGTTAACCGCTACGTTATTGGCATAGAAAAACAGTCGGAACGTCGACGGGTTGCCCACTGAAGTGCGCGGTACCGACAGCTCGAGACTGGCGCCGTTTAACGACGCCGGAATCTGCACACCTGCGTCCCAGTTAAAATCTGTACCGCTGCCAGTGTAGCGATGCAGCGTCGCGCCTTCGATCATATAATCGATGCCAATCGGAAACTCACTGGCGAAACCACGAAATCCGGTTGCAGGATTGTTGTCGGCATCAATTTGAATGCTCATACCCCACGACAGCTGTACCGGGTCAGGTGCATGGTTGTCGTAGCGGAAGTACAAATTGTTGTTGTCGTGTGCAATCCATGCAACGTTGAAGTCGAGCACATTGTTGGCTCCGCTCACATCATCCGGATCTGCCGCAAACGGTGTTATGGCATTCCAGTCGGCAAAAGTACCATCGATCACGATACCACCATCAGGGTTAGTCGGCGGTGTTACCGGTGGTGATGGTGGATCGGTAGTTTCATCACCGATCGCACCGTCGACAGAATCATCCCAGCCATCGTTGTCGACATCGGTAATCGGACTTGCCAGTACATTGCTTGGCAGTGCGTCGATAAAATCGGGGATGCCATTGCTGTCGCTGTCCGGCGGACTGGTCAGTGTGCCCTGATTGCTGTCGGCATCGTCAATGCGCCCGTCGTTATCTGTGTCAGCACCACCGGCCTCGATGACATCCGGAATACCGTCGTTGTCGGAGTCGAGGTCGAGCCGATTGGCAATGCCGTCTTCGTCCTGATCACCGGCAACCTTCGGCAACAGCGCTATCGCATAGGCAAACAGATTACGTGTCATGATCTGGTTGGCGGTCGCATCGTTGCGCAGGCTGCCCTCGTCACCAATGATAATAATATGCCCGTCATCGTGCGCACGCTCCAGTATCGTGGCGCGAGCATTGCCGTCACGCGCAATCACGTTCCAGCTGTCGTCTGTTGGGTTAAAGTAGCTATAGTTACCGAGCTTGGTGATATTACTCCAGCTGCCAAACGGTCCGTCGACCAATGGGTGCAGGTTATTCACCGGTGTCCAGTTTTGTGTGGAAGTGCCAGCCACCGGTAGGCCATAGAACGAAGAAATACCATGGTGACCCGTGTCGTCGTTGGTCGATATCAGCACACCACCGGCACGTACCCATGCGTCAATGGCATTGAGTTCGGCATCGCTCCAGGCATTGTTTTCAATCCAGCCGTCAAACAGAATATCAGCGTTGGCGATAGCCGCAGTGGTTATTGTTTGAACGTCTTCAGCAATGGTCAGTGTATCGACTTCCACGGTACCTGCCGGGCCATAGTTAGCCGTATCGAGCAACGCCAGTCGAGCCAGCGACAACTCTGAACCTTCACTGATGTTGTATTCGCTACCAACCTTTCCTGCATGCACCTCAACCTGTGCATCAGTGCCGGCTTCGTCTTCATCGCTGATGCCATCGTTGTCATCATCGATATCAGCGTTGTCGCCAATGCCATCACCATCGCTGTCAGCTGATTCCTCAAAAATCAGCGGGAACGCATCCAGCTCGTCGGCAACACCGTCGCCGTCATCGTCAGTATCGGTATTGTTGCCAATGCCGTCGGCATCGGAGTCGAGTGATTCATTGGGGTTAAAGGGCAGCTGATCTTCGTCATCCAGGACGCCGTCGTTGTCGTCGTCGTTGTCAGCGTTGTTACCGATGCCGTCGTTGTCAAAGTCCGCACTCTCGGAAGCATCATCCGGGAACACATCGACTGCATCGGCCACGCCGTCGCTGTCGCGATCAGGGAAATCATCCTGGTTTAACAGTCCGTTGGCATTGCGATCAACACCGAGTCGAGTGGCGACATGTTCGTGCACAATGGTCCAGGTCAGTGGCTCACCAGACTCCGCAGCGCTCAACAGATCAGCATGACTGACTGTCTCGCCGTCGGCATCACTTTGATAGTTGTTGCCACCACTGTAGACAAAGCCGCGTTTTTGCCCCTGATAAATACCGTGCACCACCAGGCCAGGTGTCAGCTGTGACATCTGCACCAGGTTGTTCGGATTGTCGACGATATCGCGCAGTGCATTAACACTCGCTCGTGTGCCGATGGCACCGTTGATAGTCGCCTGACGGCCCGTCGCATAGTGTGAGTTCTGCGTGTTATGTTCCGGTTGTATAAATGCGGTGTTACTCGGGTTGAAGGTGGTGCCGCCACCGGCGTAGCCAAATAACAGCCCGTGATAGTCAAACCAGTAACCGGTGCGCGGTCGCTCTGTGGTGCGGCCAATGCCATCGGAGAACAACCCGAAGCCCACGGTGCTCTCGTCAGAGTTATAGTAAAACCCGAGTTTGCGATAAAACGTGCGCAGGTCCGGTGCAACGTTTTCATTGCCGGAGTACTGTGCCGAACGAAACGACTGACCCGATGGCCCTTTACCGGAATGATTCCGATGGCAACCGCCACAGGCCTCATGCCAGAAGCCAATGCTGTTGGGTTGCTGAAAGTTGAGGTTGTAGTCCTGAAAGGTCGTGCCGGGCCCGCGGATCAGATTCTGATCAAGCAAACGGTTGTCGGCAATCGCTTCACGATACGGATTGGGTGGATGATAAGTAGTGGAGAGAAACGCTTCGAACTCATCCATCGCCTCTTCAGACACCGGCTCGCGACCTTTGAGGTTTTCAAACGCGAGATGAAAGTCACCAAACTGTGCCTGGTCACCGCGCCAGTGCAATGGCAGACCGGAGCTTATGATATCGATTAGTGTCTGCGTGGTTTTCACACCCTTTAACGGATGAAACTCGGTACCGTTAATGGTTTTTATTTCACCGGCCGGATCACCCAGATCCCAGCCAAGTCGGTCCCACTTTGCGTCAACGTGGCATGATGCACATGAGATGGTGCCATTACCTGAGCCCGTAACGGTGTTGTACAGATGCTTGCGACCGGTTTTGATAACCTGAGGCGTCGGGTCGTAGAAAAACGTTTCGCCAAGTGGCTGATTGCCACCCAGGTCTATGCTGGTGACCGACGCGCTAAACTTGTTCAGCACAAACGCGCGGCCAATGGCTTCGTTTAATACGATACCGGTCGGGCCTTCACCGGTTGCAATGGGTTCGCCAACGCGATTGCCGTCTGCATCAATCATCACCACATTATTCGAGCCCATACCACTGACGTAAGCGCGTGAGCCATCGGCAAGCCAGGTGACCGCACGAGGATCACCAATCGATTGCGCTTTCTCCGGGTTGGTAACAGACGGGCTGCTGTAGTCGAGATGCGGATTCAGATCTGTGATGGTGGCTTCACCGTCTCCCGGTGTAAAACGCGACAGGTTATGCCGCATAAAAGTACCGTTGAGATTGGGCTCAAAGCGGATATGGTTGGTTGCATCAGTACCAACCACATACACTTCTCCGCTGACCGGATGAGTCGACATGGCCATTAAAATATTGCCGAGCGTGTTTTGATAACTGACTGACAGATTTTCTGCATCGATGATCGCCACATCGCGATCCTTCAGATCCCAGCCAGCTATACGGTTGTCACTGGCGCCGCCGGATACCAGCGGTGTCCAGTCGCCGTTGTTATCATCGAGCCAGCGGCCGTCGGCCTGCTTTTTCACAATGATCGACTGGGTGTCTGTTTTGTCCGGCAGCTCCGGATTAAGCGGCGGGTTGAAGTTGTTGCCATCGTTAGGCACCGGCACCAGACCACCATAGGGTCCGGCGGCGTTGCGAACATCATTGGCAACAATGGTGGTGCCCGAAAACGGTGCCTGCAGACCACCATCGGCGATAAAGTCATTGCCCGGCACCACTGTCGTCTGGTTACCCGACTCAAAAAACGCTGCGTAGACCGTGCTGCCATCGTTACTGACGGCGAGTGCTCGTGGCTGTTCACCTACCAGCAGTACCTCGGTCGGGCTCGCGTCGAGATCAGCCAGATCAAACACCTGTACACTCTCGCGTTCCGCTGTACTGACAAATGCGCGTTGCGGGTTACCGGCGAAGACAATGTCCGACGGCTCATTTTCAGTTTGCAGGGTACGTACGACAGCCGCCAGTTCAAGGTCAACAATACTGACCGTATCGGAGATGACATTAGCCACCCATACTTCCGTATTGGTGCGTGCACGCACGGATACCGGATCATGCCCGACCGGAATGCTGTCGACATTCACCAGACTGCCATCAAGTCCGACATCAAACACTTCAAGGGTATTGTTTGCCGTGTTTACCGCGAGCAGCTTTGCACCATCGGGGGTTAGATCCAGCGGGTGCACATGGGCGGATTCAAAGTTCGCAAACTGATCGACCGGTACCTGCGCCATCGCCGGTGAGCCGGCCAGCGAAACAGTGGCCGTAAAAGCCGCTGCCCGCACAGCAGCACCGGAAAGCAGCCCACCTGCAAACCTTTGCAACAACGCACCAAAAACATTGACCATGGCAGCACCTTGAACGATCGTGAATAAGCTGCGAATGGAATATTCGTACCATCGCGGATCAGCGCTGACGGTACTGGCACGAATAACTGATTCATTCCAGTAAAGTGATGAAAACCTGCAAGAATGGGTTGTTGCTGGTTGTAGTTATGGCAAGGAATACTGACTTGAGTCGGACATGAAGAAAACAACGTTTGAGCTGCTGCATTCGCCCCTGTCATACGCCTGGTGGATGCGGTTCCACCGTTGCCAGCATGGTGGATGCGGCTCCACCTTATCCCCCCTACAT
>CAYMFQ010000283.1:0-6954 GCA_964389335.1 uncultured Granulosicoccaceae bacterium | reverse complement strand
ACCACCACAATGACCGTGAGCATTACCATCAACAGCATCAAAAACCACTCAAGAAAGGTGGCGAGAATTTGCGATAGCTTGTTCACTCAGGTTCTCCGCGATCTCGGTAGCTGAAAACAATAACACCCGCTAATGACAAGTATTAACAAGCCAATAGCGGGTGATTTAAAGGCAAAGAGATACCGAGGCTACTTCGCCAAAGACTGCACGGTGGTGATCAGGTCAGCACCGCCTTTAACCGACTCTGCAAACTCATCATAGATGGGCTTTGAGGCAGCTATAAAGGCGTCTTTATCTGCTTCGTTCACCGTGACCCCACCGTTTTTGAGGTTCTCTAACAGCTCGGTTTCAAGCTTGGCAGCCATCTCGTACACAGCATCCTGTGATTCCGCGGCTGCGGCCATTAAGTCACTCTGAATGTCTTCGGGAAGTTTGGCGAAGTGTTTTGCCGATGTCAGTACATACGCAGGTGTGTATACATGGCCGGTGATCGACAGGTACTTTTGCACCTCCTGGAACTTGGCAGACCAGATTTGCGCATAGGGATTTTCCTGACCGTCGATAACGCCGGTTTTTAATGCGGTGAACACTTCAGAAAATGCCATGGGCGTTGGGTTCGCCCCATAGAGCTTAAACATCTTAACGCGCCACTCACCCTTTGGCGTTCTGAGCTTGATGCCTTCAAGGTCTGCCGGCTCGTTAACCGGTCGAGTGTTGTTGGTAATGTGGCGAAAGCCGTTCTCGAAATAGCCGAGAATTTTATATCCATTTGCTTCGGCAGCGGCGTTAAATACACTGTCGCCAATTTCCGCCTGCACCGCTTTCATATGGTCGCGGGATTTGATGATATAAGGCATTTCGAACACACCAAATTCATCAGCAACTGAAGACATGACCGATGACGGCAGCGCAAAGTCTACCTGACCCAGCTTAAGCTTCTGCAGCAGTTCCTTATCTTTACCCAGCTGTGATGAACCAAACGCCTGTACTTCCGCACGGTCACCCAGCCTTGCATTGGCATTTTTGACGAACTCGTTAACTGATGCTTCGAACAGCGAACCCGGGTTGCCGACATGGCCGAATTTCAGAATCATTTTTTCAGCTGAAGCGTTGGTAGCACCCAGTGCCAGCGCACTGCTGAATAACGCAGCAACAATCGTCTTTCTTAACATTTTCCTCTCCTCATTAGCCGCTTATGCGGATGTTAAAAACCCGTGGCGTTACAGCACCAATTGCTATTACGCTGCTTTCGCCTTTTCCTCACGGGTCGTCTTTAAATAGTTAAGCGCAGCCTGCACACCGGTTGCCTGGTGTGGCACCCCTGCGAGATGTAAACCCATCTCAACGGCTGCCAGTGTGCCGACGAGTGTTACATCGTTGATGTCACCAAGATGGCCTATGCGGAATACTTTACCGGCAACCTTTGAAAGGCCATTGCCCAGTGACGTGTCGCATTCGGCTAGGATGACAGCACGCAACTGATCAGCGTCGCTGCCGTCCGGCACTCGAACAGCGGTTAATACCGGCGAATGCTCGTCGGCTACTGTGCATTGCACTTCTAAACCCCACGCCTCTACCGCTGTACGGGTGGCGGCTGCATGCCTGATATGACGCGCAAACACATTATCCAGCCCCTCTTCCTCAAGCATGTCGATGGCTTCGGCCAGACCGAATAACAGATTGGTTGAAGGGGTATAGGGAAAGTATCCGCGCTTGTTGGCCTCGATCATCTCAGACCATTGCCAGTATGAGTTCGCCAAGGTGGCCTTATGGCTGGCCTCTATCGCCTTCGCACTGACTGCATTAAACGACAAGCCCGGTGGCAGCATGAGCCCTTTTTGCGAGCCGGACACTGCGACATCAACCCCCCACTCGTCAAAGCGGAAGTCGGCCGACGCCAGACCCGAGATGGTATCGACCATCAACAATGCCGGGTGACCGGCCGCATCGATAGCTTTGCGGATCGCAGCGATACGCGATGTGCTGCCGGTCGAGGTTTCGTTGTGCACAACACAAACGGCTTTGAGCTCATGCTTTGCATCAGCCCGCAGCGCCTGTTCGATCAGATCGGGGTCGGCACCTCGACGCCAGTCAGTTTCAATGAGCTCTGGTTGCAAGCCCAGCTTGTGTGCAAGTGCTCGCCAAAGCGATGCGAAATGACCGGTCTCGACCATCAGCAGCTTGTCGCCGGTGCTCATGGTGTTGACCAGTGCCGCTTCCCAGGCGCCGGTTCCCGATGAGGGATAAATAGTGACCGGCTGAGTTGTTTTAAATATGCGCTTGATGCCTTCAAGCACGCGAAAACCCAGATCCGCGAACCCCGGGCCGCGATGATCGATCACCGGCATATCGATAGCGCGCAAAATACGATCGGGCACCGGACTGGGGCCCGGAATCTGAAGAAAATGACGACCTGCCTGGCGCATTGGTGAAGCTCCTCCGGGAGTGGAAACCAGCTCAGCAACGAGTTGCTAATTCTGTATTATGAATTCATTATTATGCATAACGAATGAAAAAAGCAATAATCTTCAACATGAGCACTGAGAAGCAACAGTGTCTGAGCACACCTGCAAACTTGCGGAATTGACTATGCAGGATCACCAATTGGATCAATTTGAATGGCCACTGGATGCCGTTGCATACGGTACGGTGTTACAGCATCACTGCCACAGCCTGACACTCGGCGCGCGCTCAGCGGTGCCGCGTGGCCAGACACCAGCAGTACTAACATCTTCTTCCAGCGGAGACTCGGCATGACTGCCCTGAACCATGTGACGTCAATAAAAAGGCCTTCGCTGCATGAGGAACTCACGGAGCGGCTGCGCAACATGATTGTGGAAGGTGCGCTAACTGCCGGTGAAAAAGTGCCGGAGAAAGCCCTGTGCGAAAAACTCGGCGTATCGCGCACGCCCATGCGTGAGGCTCTAAAAGTCCTAGCAGCTGAAAACCTGCTAACACTCGAACCGAATCGGGGGGCTCGAGTACGTGCCATTACTATCGAAGACCTGGAAGAAGTATTTCCACTCATGGGCGCGCTTGAAGCACTTGCCGGTGAGCTTGCCTGCAAGAACATAACAAAGGCAAAACTCACAGAGATTAAAAAATCACACAAACAGATGCTCAGGCACTTCCATGCTGAAGACCTGCCGGAGTACTTTCGGGAGAATCAACGCATTCACGAAATAATTATTAAAGCTGCCGCAAACCCAACGCTCAGCTCAATGTACCAGTCGCTCGCAGCGAGAGTGCGCCGCGCGCGTTACCTTGCCAACATGAGCGCCGAGCGCTGGCAACAGGCAGTCGATGAACACGAGGAAATTATCAAGGCACTTGAGCAAAAAGACGGTGAACTACTCGGCTCGATTCTAAAGCGTCACCTTGAAAACAAATTCGAAACGGTCAGGCAATGGCTTCAACAGCACGTGGGAGAGGATTCAAATAAGATTAGTGAATCCTGACTTTACTTGCTGCCAGACAGATAATCCGCGCGCCGGTATAGGTAATAGTTATCGGTGCCTATTTCAAACTCAAACTCCCTGACTAACACTTAATTGTTATCAGCCAGCAGGGTAAACGTAGGGGAATTTGTACCTATCGCAATCAGCTACTCAAATAATGAGTTTGTGAAATATCCTGCAGGAAACTGCTGTCCAGCCTATGGGTTCGAGGAATTAAGCTGCCTGCAGTGGTTGTAATTCTATCGTCGTTGTCAGTTGAGCACCCAATGCTTCCAGAACACGTGACGCGCGTTCGATAGAAATACCGTGATACTTATTACGTTCATCCCTTGACACCTGAGACTCGTGAACGTCCAGCAATTTAGCCAGTTGTTTTTGAGACATACCCCTGGCAATCCACAGTGAAACCAACAGCTGCCCAAGACCATTTAAATTGTTTAGCTCGTGAAACTCACCGCGTTTCAAGCGTTCGTAACTGTTTACTTCCTCTTCCAGCTGCAAATGAAAAGACATCATTGGATCCATAAGATTTTTTATCTTTGCGTCATCCTGTCCTTCCGCAGACAGAGCTTCGCGCTGCGAGTCAAGCCTCTCCCGCTCCGCATCTAATCGCAATACTGCTTCCTTATACTCGCTCTCGTCACGAATCATTGGCGCCTCCATCAATCAGTTTAATAATGCCTCTTGGCTTCCCACTACGGCGTGATTGTCTGAACGCTGAGGGAAACTCCAATTCATTGCCATAACGATCGTTTATTTCTGAGTGTAAGCCGGACCAGTGAGGATATAGCTCCACTCTATACGCATGCCACATTGGGACCTGCAGCTTTGCATACCCAGGGTATGGCCTTCTTGAAGTCAGATCCCATGTCCAAACTTTATAAGGATCGATCAGATTCAAGTTGCGTTGCAATTTCCCACTCGCCAAGGAAGCTCGGTCGCACACAAAGTATCCATCAATGTCATTAGCATGGTCCTTATCTTCAGTGAAAGAGCACGCAACTCGTCGAACGTCACCTCATAATCACCAACGGGCAGCAAGCCGTTACCATCGAACTCGGGGCTCTTACTGAACACCAGAACTTCTCAACCATAACAAAAATGTCAATATATTCTTATTAGTTACATTTTGCCACTCAAGCTTAAGTGGCCGCATGGCGCACGATCGGTAATGTACCTCTAACTGTACTTCAAACAGCGAGCCGATAAGGTCGCCAGGGATGCATTGAAAGTCGAGGGCACCAAACAGTGTGACTTCAGCAGAACGCGGAAATGGATTCAAATAAGATTAGTGATTCCTGACTTTGTTAGCGACAAGGCAGCGTCTGACGCCGAAGGGACGCTAGTTGATCGAAGCCGGCTGATGGGCTGCGATCTCGAAGAATCGTAAGTCGTCATTGGTATCGATGAAATCACCAAAGCCGGGTACCGTGACCAACACGGGGGTGCCGCTGCATCCCCAATGTGGGTACAAACCGTAGCTGACTGCACCACGCGTAAGGTTGATTGGTCCGATAGCGCCAGTGCCAAAGAACACACAAATGCCGAAATCATCAAGTGTGATGGGTGAGGTGTCAGCAAGCGAATCGTACGACCACGCCGCTGTGTTGCATTGACCTTCGCAGCTCAGGCGAATGATTCGATGAGCAACGCCGAAGTCAAGGTCCTTGCCGATCATGCCGATTTCGATACGGCCATTGTCAGTGTTTAGAACGATGTGCTCTTCGGGTAACGTTAAATCTGTTGGCAAGGGAAGCTCGTTTCTGACTTGCCGGTTGGTCCAGCTTGCAGCATTGTCGCAACCGGCGGTACAGGTCAGCAGTTTTAGTTGCTGAGCTTGCGGTTCGAAGGTGGCAATGACCGGAGTCTCTCCATTGAGCAGACTAAATGCCGAGTCATGGGGATCTAACGGATCGTCGGTTAACTCTCCGAGTTCTGCCGGTATAGACCACTGAGCGCTGGCGGAATCACACATTGCCAAACACGTGAAGTAGAGCAACTGGCCTGTATTTGCACCCACTACCGTATATACACCAGCTATATGAGGCGTACCCTGATTGTCAAAGTGAATGTGCGCACCCGACGGAAAGGCTAGATTGAGTTGTGCAACCTGTTGTCTGCTCCAACCGCTTTCGTTTGCGCAATTGGATTGGCATTGGTAAACATGCAGATGATCCTGTCTGGTAGCGAACAACTCAGAAGAGCCGAACAAAGCGATGTGAGGCACACCGGAAGGTGAGACAGCAAACCAGTCATGGAACTGAACGTCCTGTAAAATAAATGTTTCGTTTAAAGTGAACGCAAACCCGATTGACCAGCCTGCCAATTGCGTGCAGGCGTTGTCACAACTTGCGTAGTGGACATCGGATGTAAACAGACTTGTGGTATCGGTGATGATGGCAATATGAATACGGCCAGAGCTGTCAACGCCAATTTTCGGCGTAGCGTTTCCAACAAGACCAGTATCGAATTGGCCCAGAACCACAGAGCTCCATGACGCCTGGCTACTACAAACGGATGCACATGTGGCGTAGAAAACTCTTCCGTCAACATCAGCGTAGGTAGCGTGGTTGCGACCGCTGGTATCGGTGACCGTATGTTGTGAAATGGTATTAGGTTGATTAGTCGTCGCTGGTAACACTGCTGCTGTGCTGTTGTCGGCGCCGCCAACGGAATTGTTTTCACCCATCGATTCCGGTTGTGTGGATGGCGCGCTTGACCCACCGCCACATGACACCGCCCCCATAATTATTGCTATCGCGATTAGAGCGGTAATAACGTTGGATCGCACTAGTAGTCTCCCTTCATAACAATCGTGATGGTAGCGCGGTTAATCGGGTAGTTCAACGCTGCTTCATACAGTGAGTTCATGCCGGGGATTATAAACCCTGAACTGATTAGCTCGCGACCTTACACACAACCGCACTGATGCAACATGCATCCTTCTCTCGCGCAAGCCAAAAGCACTATTCAACACGCATTGGCAGAGCAAGAAATACTGGACCTGAAACCGTTAACCGTTGTGGTACTGGGTAACGGCAATTGCATTGACGCGTTGAACATACCACCGGTGAATCGAGATCTATATTTTTCTGTCTGTCAGCGAATTTTGTAACTGTACCAGCTACTTGCGTTGTTTAGTGCTGTTGAGTTAGCATAAATAGTGGTGGAATTTTAGTCAGCCTTTACGGGCGAATCTGCATGAAAGTATCTCTTATCCACAGCATTCACACTTAAACCTCAATCAGCTGGGCAAAAAGCAAGTGCAAAAAAAAGCTGTATGGATAAACAGTATAACAGAATTGTTTGAATTTCAAGTGTTGGTACGGCGACATGTGCCGATTTATACGCAATAAGCTATTTCTCGGGAGTAACGAAAATGATAAGTAAGCGAAGCATGGGAAGTATCTCTCTAAAACTACTCCTCGCGGGCTTAGTCCCAATAAGCCCGCCGCATGTTATTCATTTAATTCCCGCATCTTGTTAGTGTACTGTT
>CAYMFQ010000282.1:3720-6976 GCA_964389335.1 uncultured Granulosicoccaceae bacterium | reverse complement strand
CCATTCAAACGTGCCCCAGGCGGAGTGTATTTCCATGGCGGTTTCAAGCCGGCCATCGTGCGCCTGCTTAATATCTGCATAACGACCGCCAACGTGTGCATAGATGACACAGTCTTCGTCTTTGAGTGTGTCGAACAGTATTTCTGCGGTCGGGGCATCGGTATGTAAATCGCTGCGATCACTGATCAGGGCGTGGGAGGATCGGTGTATCTGTCGCCCTTCTTCTATAAAGTATACGTTTCTGTCACCGCCGACAGCGGTATTGCCCGACCACTCATACCCCGGAAACAACACAAAGCGACCGTCTTCGTGATACTCGGCAGTGAGTTCGTTTAGGTATTTCCAGAACGCATTGTTTACCTGAAAGTCATTGGCCTGATGTCCGCCAACATCAAGGAATGATTTGTTGCGCGCAAAATCAAAATAGCTGCGCGACGTTGTTATACCGATGGACTCTCCACTCTGGCCATGCAGATCGCCCCAGTAACCAGACAAGCCGTTGCGAATTAGCAGCGGACCGGCCTCGGCCACACACTGATCGTGTTCATCTATGACATCGATACGCAGCGTGCCCTCGTTTTCAACACTCAGGTCTTCAACGCAAATAGACTTTTCACCGAGCGGGTAGTCGATAAACTCCGGCAGTCCGTGCACGGGCAAACTGCTGCGCAAACGGAAGCGACCACTGGCCAGTGGCGTCGGGTTGCCCCACTTGTCTTCAGCCTTTAAGCCAAATTGAAAGCGCTCACCGGGTTTGCGCAGCGTTGGCACAATGGCTTTCCACTCAACCGGAGGACCGGGCACGATGGAGATATACGGAGACTCGGGCAACGGCACATAGTGTCCGGTAGCACAGACGTCAGCCAGCACTTTAAACTCGAAACCGGCTTCGCAGAACGACTGCATTTTCATACCCGGGCAGCCACGGCTGTTGTCACCGAAGACGATGGTGATTTTGTCGCCCTCGCTTAAATAGCCGCCATGCAGGCGCACTGTCAGACAGCGGAACCACGGCCGCTGGTGACCAGTCTTGGAGTACTGCAGCGACAGTCTGGAGTCAGTATCGGTGTGAGCAGTGACGTAGTTGTAGGCAGAGGGATCGGTGGTTTGCAGGTCTCCCCAGTCCCCCATAAAGCGGAACACCACACGGATGCTACCGGTATCGTCGATGCCATATCGACCAACGGTGTACACCAGGCTGAAGGTCTGTACGCTGCGCACTTCAAAGGCACCGCGCGGGCTGAGCGCCACGTGGCCGTACAACACCGGGTCTTCAGCCGGGTCGGCGCCGGGTGCGGCCGCGGGCCAGACATCACCCATTAACTCGGTGGCGACGACATCGGTGCTGCGCTCCCCGGAGCGATACTCCGGTCCGCTATCGTTTACCATTTTGCCTGACATTGGGTTCCTCACTGGTTGGGTTCATGGCACTGGCCTGCAAATGGACACGCGCGCGTTTGTGCACCTGCGTTTGTACACCCGCGCTTGTGCACCCGTGCTTATGCGCCCGTGCTTATGCGCAAGCTGCAATCGATCAGTGCTGCAAATATTTACCGCTGTACAGTACCATGCCGCATGCTCAACGTTTTATCCATTAACAACTACCGTTCTATCCTGAAGCTGGTCGCACCGCTTGGACAGCTTAACGTTATCACAGGGCCAAACGGCAGCGGCAAATCCAATTTGTACCGTTCCCTGCGACTACTGGCGGATACCGCCGAAGGTGGGGTGATTAACTCACTGGCCGCCGAGGGTGGCCTGAGTTCCACGTTCTGGGCGGGGCCGGAGAAAATAAGCCAGCGCATGCGCTCCGGTGAGGTACCTATCGAAGGCACACCGAGACAGCAGGTGATGCGCCTGAAGCTCGGCTTTGCCGCTGAAGACTTCGGTTACGCTATCTCGCTTGGCCTGCCGGAGCCGTCGAGCTCTGTGTTTACGCGCGACCCGCAAATTAAACGCGAGAGCATCTGGGTGGGTGACTTTTACCGTGCCGCCAGTGCACTGGTACAGCGCGAAGGCCCAATGGTGAAGATTCGCGACGGACGCAAATGGAAAATTATCAATCAACACCTGAGCACACAACAAAGCCTGTTTGACAACGGTGCCGACCCCTCCAGCGCACCGGAGATTGTTACGCTCAGAGACACCATTCGCAACTGGCGCTTTTACGACCATTTTCGCACCGACCGTGACGCCCCCGCACGCAGAGCCCAACTGGGTACGCGCACACCGGTGCTGCACCACGACGGCCGCGATGTAGCTGCGGCCATTCAGACCATTCGCGAGACTGGTGACCCGCAGGCACTCGACGACACCATCAGCGATGCTTTCCCCGGTGGCTCACTGTCGGTGGATGTGCACGACAACGGTCAGTTTTCGCTGCGCTTTACGCAACACGGGCTGCTGCGTTCACTGACCGGGGCGGAGCTGTCCGATGGTACATTGCGATTCATACTGTGGGTTGCCGCGCTGCTCACACCACGACCACCGACGCTGATGGTGTTGAACGAACCCGAGACCAGCCTGCACCCGGACCTGTTACCAGCGCTGGCGCGACTGATACAGCGTGCAGCAGAGCACTCGCAAATCTGGGTGGTGTCGCACTCGAACCGTCTGATCAATGCACTGGCGGACGATGAACGCTGTCATATGCTAAACCTTGAAAAACAGCTGGGCCAGACGATGCTTCCGTCAGTGGGTATGCTCGACGAACCAGCCTGGTACTGGCCTGACAAGTGACACTTTCCGCGACACAGTGTTTCGGCACGCTACCGCCGGCTGGACAGTCTCGGTAAACTGCACTATTGCAATCGGTAATCAAATCCATGTCCAACTACAAACTGTTCTTACTGGCTGGCACCCTGTTTGGTGCTATCGGCGTGGCACTGGGCGCCTTCGGCGCGCACGCATTACGCAAGACGCTCTCACCAGAGCTGCTGTCTGCCTACCAGACCGGTGTGCTGTATCAGTTTGTCCATGCACTTGCGTTGATCGCCGTGGCGCTGGCCGCGAAAGACCTGGCCGGTCCATTGCTCAACGCAGCCGGCGCTTTCTTTCTAATTGGCGTGGTGTTTTTCTCGGGGTCGCTGTACGTGCTTGCACTGACGAGTATCAGATTTGTAGGTGTTATAACCCCGGTCGGCGGCTTTGCTTTTATGGCCGGCTGGTTATTGTTCTTTGCCGCTGCATGGAAGGCGGAATGGCTATGATCGTTTTTCCGGTGGAGTTAATATGCCTGTCTTTTCAGTAAATATCC
>CAYMFQ010000282.1:0-3620 GCA_964389335.1 uncultured Granulosicoccaceae bacterium | reverse complement strand
GGTGTTCTGGCTGACACTTTCGACCACCACCCATGCTCAGGACAACACGTCTCAAACACAAACGGCTGACCAGCTATCCGGCACCACTCTTCGTGTTGGCACCAAGGTCGCCGCGCCATTTTCCATGCTTGATGATAACGGTCAGTGGCACGGCATCAGTATTGATTTGATGCGCCTGATTGCCGAAGAGCTCAACGTTGAGCTGCAGTTTGTCGAGCAGCAATTGAGTGAACTTATATCCAATGTTGCCAGCGGCGATCTTGATACATCAATCGCGGCGATCAGTATTACGCCCGAGCGCGAAAAGATCATAGACTTTTCGCATCAGTACTTTGGATCCGGACTCGCCATTGTCACACCGGAGCAATACCAGGCTGGCTGGAAAAGTATGCTGAAGGCACTGATCTCTCCGCAGTTTCTGGCAACTGTTTTTTTACTGTGCTGTGTGCTTGCGTTTGTCGGCGTTATCATCTGGATACTCGAGTCATCGCGCAACACCGATCAGTTCGGAAAGTCACCGGGTAAAGGTATTGGCAGCGGTTTCTGGTTCGCTGCAGTGACGATGACAACCGTCGGCTATGGTGACAAGGCTCCTATTACCCTGGCGGGTCGGGTGGTATCGGTTATCTGGATGTTTGCCGCACTGATACTCACAGCGTTTCTGACCGCACAGCTCACCACCATACTGACAGCCCAACAAACGCAACAGGTTGTCACCGGCGTGGGTGATCTGCCAAAGGCCAAAGTCGGTAACCTTGAGGGCGCATCGTCACTTCGATATTTCGAAGAAAACGGCATAAAGGTATCTGGCTTTGAAACTATCGCTGCCGGGTTTGACGCGGTGGCGTCCGGGAAAATTGATGCGTTTGTGCACGACCAGCCACTGCTGCGTTATCGGGTCAATCAAAGCAATCAGCCGCTGCTGATTCTGCCCGACATGTTTGATCCTCAGAGTTATGCCATTGTCGTCGCGCAGGACTCTCCGTTACGTGAAGCGATCAATGTCGCGCTGCTGAAGATTCTGACCAGCAGCGACTGGCTGGATGTACAGCGGCGCTATTTCGGAAGCTGATAAGCTCAGCGCCTGATTTTCGAGCACCACCCGTGACCTATAAACACGGGTTGTACTTTTCCGGGTATCAGTAGTCTGCGGAACAATCGCTGGCAAAGGTACGATATTTGATACCTCTCCTGTATGACAATGGTGCTGCCCGCCACCGTGGCGTGCAGTCGTGTGTTGTTACGTATCGAATTTCCGGAAGTTGCCATGTCACAGGGAAAGTTACATGTCATTTGATATTGCTCTATCGGGGCTCAACTCTGCAGCCACCGAACTGGATGTTATCTCTCACAATATTTCCAACGCAGCTACCACCGGCTTTAAGAGTTCAAGAGCTAAATTTGCGGACGTTTATGCGGCATCGACTGATCATCGCTCCGGCGAGGGTGTCACTGTGTCGAACGTGCGGAAATCCCATGCATCCGGCAAGTGGGCCGCGTGAGTCAGTACAACAGTATCTACGGCGTTAACCAGATTGTGCAGGATGGCTTTGCCAACGGCAGACTTAACGATATCTCAATCGATGCAGATGGCACCATTCAGGGTCGTTACAGCAACGGCCAGTCGCAGCGTATGGGCCAGATTATTCTGACAAATTTCGCCAACCAGGAAGGCCTGCATCAGGTCAATGGCACCGCGTGGAAGGAGTCGTACAACTCCGGCTCGGCACTGATCGGACAGCCCGGCTCAAGCAGCCTTGGCAGTATTCGCTCCGGTGCGCTGGAGGAGTCAAATATGGATATTACTCGCGAGCTGGTGGCGATGATCGGCGCCCAGCGAAGCTTCCAGGCCAATGCTCAGGTCATCAGCACCATCGATACGATCACCCAGACCGTGATTAATATGCGTCGATAAAAACGCTACAAAGTCTGACAATTGCTGACCCACATGGTGGCACACATGGCCTGCCGCCGGTGGCGATGGTCAGCGCGCTTATTGAATCGGCCTTAATTTAGGCGCAGCACTGACGTGTTGTCACTATTGCAACCGCAAAACGGTTACAATGGCGGGAAAAACACCAATCGGTACCGCCGCGTTATGAGCACATCTTCTTCCCCCGAACCCAATCTGCAGGCCTTGCAGGCTATGCCGGAAACCGAGCTGACCAGGCTTGACTGGCAAAGCCTCAATTGTTTCACCGGCAGTCTGCTCGAGTTGCACGCCGAGGGAAAGCTCGGCAACGAAAACTTCGCCAAACTGCCGCGCAAACCAATTCTGTGTATTGACCAAATCGACCTGCTTGACGAACAGCGCATCGAAGCCACCTTTCAGTTTCCGGCCAGTGCCTCAGACTGGGCTTTCGCGGCTGACGAACCTCTGGAGATGCTGTTTCAGGATCAACTCGACCAACTGGTCGGCTTCTGGGGTGCACGCAAAATTGATGGTATCGGACGGGCGCTGTCTTCGGGGCGCTGCACACTGCACCAGTCACTGAATTTTCAGCCGTCGATGAAACTGCGCTTTGAGCTTGAGAAGCGCAAGTGGATGGCGTCTAAAGACGGCGGTGGCACCGCGGTGTTTAACGGCAAAATCCTCAACGACAGCGGCGACGTTATGCTTGAAACACGTAACGTTATCGTAGGGATACTGAACCCGGATGAGATCCGCAAATTGCGCCAGCAGTATGGCGGCGAAACTGGAGTTGCCGAGCCAGTCGGACAGCCCTCTGATCTGCGTATCCCGATTTACGACAACGACAGCGGTTCGACCACCACCGATCATGGACTTTGCCGCGAGGCCACTCAGGCCATCAACCCGGATCTCTGGCCGCTGCAATACCACTTTCGCGGTGACCCGGTAGTGCCAGGCAACTTCGGCACACACGGCATGATTGCACTGCTCAAGGCTTCCGCAACGGAAGACTTCGGGCTAAAAAACCCGGTGTTTAAGTCAATGCAGAAAAAATCCTTCTCCGGCATGATCTTCGAAGACAACAAGCAGATTCGCTTCTGTGTTAACGACATTACGCAGGATGACAACGGCGATGTTAGCGCTGCTGATGCAGAGCTGTATCTGGAAGACAGCAGTGGTAATAAAATGATCGACACGCCTATTTATACGTTTAAGGGACTGACAGTTACTGAGGGATAGCTGATGTGACATGTCCCGGTGGGAGGACATCTCCGATGCCCGAACATGTCGCTTTGGACACTCGGCAAACTATGCGGCTTTTTACGACGTGCTAAGTACAGGAGTTCGCCGATCGGAGATCAACTCCCACCGGCGAGTTTAGACAACGTGCATGATCTTCAAGTGGGAGGACATCCCCGATGAACGAACATGTCACTTTGGCACTCGTCAAGCTATGCAGCTTTGTGTGGCGTGCTAAGTACAAGAGTTCGCCGATCGGAGATCAACTCCCACCGGCGAGTTTAGACAACGTACAAGATCTTCAGGTGGGAGGACATCCCCGATGAACGAACATGTCACTTTGGGTTCTCGTCAAGCTATGCAGCTTTGTGTGGCGTGCTAAGTACAAGAGTTCGCCGATCGGAGATCAACTCCCACCGGCGAGTTTAGACAACGTGCAAGATCTTCAGGTGGGAGGACATCCCCGATG
>CAYMFQ010000281.1:3597-7031 GCA_964389335.1 uncultured Granulosicoccaceae bacterium | reverse complement strand
TGGTTCGCTCTTCTTCCATGCGCTGCACGACCACGCGATCGTGTAATGGACGAATGTTCATTAAATCCTGACTCCTCTGAGTATTTTTTTCAGTTTGAATTGGGGTACGCGGTGAGCGTGTTAGCACTCACATTCAGCGAGTGCTAATACTAGTGAATTCGAAACAGATTTCAAGAGTGAAAGCGAGATATTTGGCGGGATGCGTCAATATTGTGGAAAAAATACAACGCGTCTTCGACGTCAGGGCTCTGCCCGCCGAAGGGGACTCGTCAGACTCCGTTCTGTTGCAACGGCAATTTGTGTCTTCAGAAGTAGATTTTCAACCGGCGGCCCGATAAAAATCGAGGTTAATCCTTGCGGGTGTATTCACCTTCGATAACATCGCCCGACGCCGGTGGTCGGTTGCGTTTGGCGTGACCCGCGCTCTGACCGGTGCTCTGACCAGCACCTGGCCCAGTCGAACCGGCCATGCCCGCCACCCCGGCAAAGGACACCCGCTTTGATACGGCGTTTACCAGCAAATGGCGGGTCGGCGGCAGCAGACAGGCAAAACCAATCGCATCGGTGACAAACCCGGGCGTCAGCAACAAAGCCCCACCCACAGCGAGCGCCATGCCTTCGAGTAACTGAAACGCCGGTATTTCGCCACCTGCGAGTCGGCTGCGTGCGCGGTTGAGTGTCGACAGCCCCTGGCTGCGCAGCATCCAGGTACCCACAATGGCAGTAATGATTACCAGCCCAATGGTCGCTACCGCCCCTATGGCGCTGCCGACCTGAATCAGCACAAAAATCTCGACAATAGGCATTGCGATAAAAAGCAGAAATATCGATGGAAACACAGGTCACCCCATTTTTTCGCAAATGGTCTTTTTGCGACAATCGCAGTATTCTGACCAGATTGGCATTAATTCAGATTACTAAATCCATATTGGAATCGACTAACGCAACCAAACGTTAATCTATATGGTCAGATAAATAAATGCCCAAAAAAGCATCATGAAAAAACTTCTCGCAACTCTATTTCTTATCGCCCTGGTACCGCTGGCTGCGCAGACAACCAGCGCGCTGTCGCTGATTGGTGGCGGCAACAGCGACGATGAACTGCTTGATCCGGACACAGCATTTGCCAAGCAGGCGGTCATCAACAGCAACGGCGATCTGCAAATCGAGTTCAATATTGCCGATGGCTACTATCTGTACAAGAGCAAAATCGGTGTGCGATCCGAAGGCGCCACCATTGGCGAGCCGGTACTGCCCGACGGTATCGTTGTACAGGACGAGTTCTTTGGGGAAGTAGAAACCTATCGCGGTCAGCTCACTTTCAATGCGCCTGTTACGCCACAATCCAGCGGGCCTCTCAATATCGAAGTCCTGTCACAGGGCTGTGCTGACATTGGTGTGTGCTACCCGCCGCAAAAATCCACCCTGACGGTCGACATCCCTGAGTCTGTGCTGGCAGTGAACACGGCCGACAAAGGCTTGCTGCCGAACGCCTCCCTGTCTTCAGGTGGCAGCAGTCTGGCGTCCGGCGGCTTGTCGTCGCTGCTGAAAGGCGGCAGTACCTCACTGGATTCTCTCACCCCGGACAACGGAGATGTGCTGGACCCGGAAGACGCTTTCGTATTGCAGGTCGAGCCTACCGACAACAATCAGGCCGTACTGATCTGGAACATCGCAGACGGTTACTATATGTACCGGCACAAGTTCAGCTTTGAGGTGACCGCGCCAGATCAGGTAAAGGTGGGGAACGTAGACCTGACACCGGGCAAGCTCCAGACTGACGAGTTTTTTGGCGAAGTAGAGGTCAATCGCAACTTCGCCACGGCACGGGTGTCCCTGGACAATCTGCAGGCTGGCAACACCACCATAAAAGTCGGCTATCAGGGTTGCGCGGACGCCGGCGTCTGCTACCCCCCTCAGTACAAAATAATTGATGCGGCTTTTCAAAGCGACGGCACGGAGCTGGCGGTTGCCGCGAACGTTTCCTCTACCACCCCTACCAGTGGCAACACCGTCGACAGCAGCACACTGGTGTCGGAGCAAAACCTGCTGGCGGCAAGTCTGCAATCCGACAGCAGGCTAACCATAATCGCCACATTTTTTGGTCTTGGGCTACTACTGGCTTTTACCCCCTGCGTGCTGCCGATGGTACCGATACTGTCGTCTTTGATTGTCGGGCAGGGAGAAGGCACTTCTACATCCCGATCATTCCTGTTGTCACTGGTGTACGTACTGGCGATGGCACTGACCTACACCATAGCCGGCGTACTGGTCGGGCTAAGCGGTGAAAATATCCAGGCAACGCTGCAACATCCGGCGGTACTGATTTCCTTCGCCGCACTGTTTGTGTTTTTAGCGGCATCCATGTTCGGCTTGTTCAGGCTGCAAATGCCTGCCTTCGTACAAAACAAACTTACCGATATAAGTAATCGGCAGAAGGGCGGCAGTTACGGCGGCGTCGCGGTCATGGGTGTGCTGTCAGCGCTGATTGTTGGTCCCTGCGTCACTGCGCCACTGGTGGCCGCGCTCATTTATATTGGTCAGACCGGCGATGCGGTGCTGGGCGGTATCGCACTATTCGCACTCAGCATGGGCATGGGTGTACCGCTGCTAATTATCGGTACGTCGTTCGGTAAGTATCTGCCCACTGTCGGCCCCTGGATGAACACCATCAACGCCATCTTCGGCGTTATGCTGTTGGCTGTTGCTATCTGGTTACTGGAACGCGTTATACCATCGTGGGCAACCATGATCATGGCGGCACTGCTGTTGATATCCGTTGGTTTTTATATGGGGGCATTCGACAACCTGTCTGCGCAAAAGAGCAACTGGCATAAGCTGTCACGTGGATTCGGCTATGCCGCCATCGTATACGGCACGCTTCTGATCATCGGTGTGTCAACCGGCCAGGGCTCACTGATACGCCCGCTGCAGGGGCTTGCGCTGTCAGGCGATACAGCCAGCACCACCAGCCACGTCGCCTTTTCCAGAGTCAAAGGCGTGGACGAACTCAACATTGCACTTGCCTCCGCCAGGTCGGAAGGCAAACCGGTCATACTCGATTTTTACGCCGACTGGTGTGTTAGCTGTAAAGAAATGGAAGCCTTTACTTTTACTGACCCGGCCGTCGCTGCCAAGATGAACGAGGCAGTTCTGTTACAAACAGACGTCACTGACAACGACAGCAAAGACAAGGAACTGCTGCGTAAATTTAACCTCTACGGCCCGCCCGCTATTATCTTCTACACGCCCGAAGGCGAAGAACTTTCCAACGCGCGTGTCGTTGGTTACATGAACGCAGACAAGTTTGGCAACCACCTGGACATTGTGTTGTAGCAGCGCTCTGTTTGTACGCCACACCTTTTTTAATAGCGCTACTCGACAGCACTCAATAGTCTGAATTCTCCCTGATACAGTACCGGGCCGCTGGGCCC
>CAYMFQ010000281.1:0-3497 GCA_964389335.1 uncultured Granulosicoccaceae bacterium | reverse complement strand
TGAGTGCGTGTTTGCTGAGAGCGTGTTTGTTGAGAGCGGTGTGCAGAAGAGCCCTGGCGCTGGATAGTTGTCGACTTTCCTTCCAGCTGGTCAATCCGATTGCTCAGCTGCTGCCAAACACGTGCCGGTGGTGTTACGGGTTGGGCCGTAAGCGCCAGTGGTTGCAGCCTTTCCTGCCAGTAAACCACCATATCCCGGAGTTCACGATTGTGTTCAAGCTCATCAATAAATGCATTGAGCTCATCCTCAGGCAGTGTCGATAAAACATACTCCCCGGCCTGCTGCCAGCACCATTCCCGATCATGAAAGCTCATTGATACACTCCCTCAGCGCTTTGAGTGATCGTTTGATCCAGCTTTTAACGGTACCGAGTGCAACACCCGTGTTATCACTTAGCTCCTGATGGGTATAGCCTGCACAATAGGCATTGACCAAACACTCCCGTGCACCTGGCTCAAGTCTCTCCAGACAGATGGATAGCAACTGATCATCCGCCACCTGTGCATCCAGCGAATAGAATATATCGTCGGATCGATCATGATGCGATGCATAATCCCGATCGCGCTTGCCGCGCGATCCGTGCGACCGCAGCACATCCAGCGCATGGTAGCGCGCTATACTGATCATCCAGCTTAGCGGCCTGCCCTGCTGCGGTTCATAGTTTGCGGCACTCTTCCAGATCTTTATAAACGTCTCCTGCAGGGCATCCTCCGCCCCTGCGTCGGTCTGGAACATTCGCAACAGCACGGCATAGATCTGGGGAGCGGTTTTCTGATACAGCGCATGGAACGCGCGCCGATCCGATCTGGCAACCTCAGCCAGAAGTTCGATAAGTTCACGATCCTGCGTGAAGTTTGCCTGCATTACTCGCGGCTCAACTCAGATTGAAAGCCGCCGAGGACTGTCGAATTCATATGCGCTCCTGTTATCCGATAGCAGAGCATCCGGCTGCGGTGTGTGTCAATTCCGCTGTAGCCTGCCCTGCCTGTGTTACGGAGTCAGGAACCGTTTTAGATGCAACAGCCAGAATGACGAAAAAACAGATTTCAGAACAAACGCTTAAAGCAAGGCTTCCAAACTGCGACTTCCGCAGTAGCCAGCACAGTACAGCGCGCTACAGTTCCAACTCGGCCAGCAACACACTCATTTGCGCGCCATGCATATCCCTGTCAAAGCGGTCGCCCTGTACCACCGATCTTGGAAAGCTGAATTTCAGCACCGACAAATCCGGCAACTCAAATCGCTTCATGGTGTCGACGGGCACCTGATACAACTCCGCTATCAATGCCACCGACAACTGACGAGAGAGACGCTGGTAGACGTCGTCTGCACCACAAAACACATCCACCGTAATCCAGAATGGTCCTGCATTTTTCGAGCGTATCTTTTTTACCTGCTGCCCCACTGTCATTGTGTTTTGCTCGTTTTCGTTAAAGCCGATGCAGCTTCAGGCGAAACACATCCATCGGCTTTTCAATTGTCAGTATATGATTCAGACAAAACTCATAGATCGCACCGCGATTGGTTTGCGTTGGTGAAAACGGAAAGGCAAACGTGGGTAGTTCTTCGTTATCGGTCAGCGGGTAATGCAACAGAAACGGATTGATTAACTTGCCGAGTTCATCGGCCACTTCTTCGCTTTGTGCCGTAATCAACAACAGTACACCTACCTCAGCGGGCAACGATTGACGTCGCTCAAGTGCACCAAGCGCTGCATCCACACCAATTAATCGAAACTCGATATCATAGTCTGACGTTGCAAGCCCCATGCGGCTTTTAATTTCATCGTGCAAAAACCCGGTCAGCCGTGAAACCCACTGACGGGCGTTCTCGACATAACGCGCATCCCGCAGGATCGCCATCAAAGTGGATTGATAACCTGCCGCTCGTGCACCCTCGAGTTTAACGGTGTAAGTATCACTTTTTTGCCAGACCGACCCGGTTACACGCACGCGTTTATCATCAACAGCCTGGTACACAGACTGCTGCACCTGCAACGCTCCACCCGGTTCGTAAAGCGTAAACGGATCTGCATTTTCATACAGCATATGTGCAGAGACCGAGTGCGGTGTACAGAAAGCATTCTCCGCCAGTGGCCATACGGTAAAACCGGTTCCATCGACGTCCAGCGCAATTACACCACTGGTGGGGTTGGTTGAGCAGAGCGCGCCGCACTCGGCTATTTTTGCGCCGTGCCACGCAGCACCAGCGTGCTCGCCGTGCGATAACGGCAACGCACTGATACCCGCCGTATCTGTAGCACGACCGGCAAGGACAATGTCTGCCCCGGTTGCAAGCGCCGCATTGATCTGCTCAGCACCCGCCAGCGCGACGATATGATCAATTGAGCTAATGCACCCGGGGGTAATTTCTGGCTGCAAACAATCTATAGAGCCCTGTTTAAACTGTGCTTCGACAAACTCCGCTGACAGCTCGGAATACAACGTTGCGACGCTGATTTGTTGCGACAGTTCAGTGGCCAGTTCGCGCGTTATATCAAGCATCCAGTCAACCATTGAGTCAGTGCCACAAGTACCGCAACTGGTAATCACCAGCGGCACCTGAGCCTGCGCTCGCGCCAGCATTAACTGCTTCCACTCCGCTTTGCAGGCCGCTCTGGAATACTTGGACGTACCAGTGCCCAGATAAAACGGACCACTGTCGGTCGAGCCACCGTCTATCGCTATGATATCCGGCTGCAGTGCAACACCTGCCGCCAGCGCATCGCGGTCAAACCCAAGTCCCAAAACACCTGACGGGACCAGCACCCGTGTCGTCATGATTTAAGCCTTTGGCTTGACGGCAACTGTGCCGGAGTCAAGACAGATGTCCGCAGCGGCGCTTTGTGAGATAACTGTCTCCGCGTTCGGCATGTCATTCTGCTCTACTTTCTCTCTTGCTTCAGCTTCAGGATAATCAAGGTCGCGCCATCGATTCATCAGTCGATCATGCAATTCTGCCGCATCACACTGCAGCATGACCGTGACATCAAAGTACTGTCGAAGTGCGCTCCACGGAAGTTCATTCAGCAGGAGGTAGTTACCTTCAACCAGAATAATCCGGGATGTCGCATCGATTACCCGGGCGCCGGCGCGCGACAGATCATATTCTCGATCAAAAACCGGCACCAGTACTTCTACGGCGGGCGTAGCTGACAGCCGAGACAGCATAGTGCTCAGTCCATCAACATCAAACGTCTGCGGCGCGCCTTTTCTGGCGAACAATCCACGCTCATGCAGGACTGCGTTATCGAGATGAAACCCGTCCATCGGTGCTATCGGCACGGGGTGGGACAGGCGTTTTTCAAGCTCACTTTGCAGCTTTTCACACGTGGTGGACTTGCCGCTGCCAGGCGCTCCGGCAAGCGCCACGATGCAACGATCACTGTCGGCAGCTCGCGTCAATAACTCATCGGCAAGTGCGGACACCGTATTGACAATCAATGCATTTGCGCTGCTGTTCATCAGGGGGTCTCGAATGCGGAACAGACATCATAC
>CAYMFQ010000280.1:4155-7042 GCA_964389335.1 uncultured Granulosicoccaceae bacterium | reverse complement strand
CATCCCCGATGAACGAACTCCCATACTTAGCACGCCGCTCATGCACGTTCCACCTGGTTACCTCACCCAGTTACGACATTTGAGGCCCCACCAATAAATCCAGCCACATTTAACACACGCAATCTACCTTTGCGATAAACTCCCAATCCAAACTCAGCATCAACACGCCCACTTTCCTAACCATGCAAGAATCAACAAAACAACTACCGATCACCGCGGTTGCAGGCGAGGTCTGCGATCGGTTGCGTGTGGGCAATGTTGTGCTGCAGGCAGAACCGGGGGCGGGTAAGAGTACGGGGCTGCCGCTGTATCTGCTGGAAGCGGGGCTTAACGGAAAAATACTGATGCTTGAGCCGCGGCGTATTGCGGCGATGAATGTGGCAGCGCGGCTGGCGTCGCAGTTAGGGGAGCCGGTAGGGAAGACAGTGGGGTTGCGTATGCGCGGTAAGACTCGTGTGTCGGCACAAACACGTATTGAAGTTGTTACCGAAGGTGTCCTCACACGGTTGTTGCAGGCCGATCCGTTGATGGATGGTGTGTCCGTTATTATCTTTGATGAATTCCACGAACGCAGTCTGCACGCGGATCTGGGGCTGGCACTGAGTCTGGATGTGCAACGCAATCTGCGTGACGATCTGCGATTGTTGTTGATGTCCGCCACACTCGATGGTGAGCAGTTGTGCGGTCACATTGGCGTTGATAAACCCGTTACCTGCACGGTGCGCCAGCATCCGGTTGATATTGTCTGGTGTGGTGATAGTCGAGATGCTCTGGAACAAACGATCACCCGCACCACACGCACGGCAATGGATGCGCATGATGGCGATGTGCTGGTATTTTTACCGGGTGTGGCTGAAATAGAACGTACGGCTCGCGTGCTTGAACCTTACCTGCCGGAAAACACTGTGTTGTGTCGATTGCATGGCCGGGCATCTGAGCAGCAGCAACGCGAAGCAACTGCCAAAGGCGGCGCGCAGCGCAGAGTGATATTAAGCACCAGTATCGCAGAGACATCGATAACGATTGACGGCGTACGCATTGTTATCGATGCCGGTGTTGAACGTCGCTCGCGTATAGACAGTGCCAGTGGTGCGGAAAAGCTCGAAACAGTTATGGCCAGTCAGGCCAGTGCCACTCAACGTGCCGGGCGTGCTGGCCGCACCAGCGCCGGTGTCTGTTACCGACTCTGGTCAGAAGAGGGTCATGGCAGGCGTGCGCCGCGCTGGCAACCGGAGCTGCTGCGTGCAGACCTGTCACCATTATTAATTGAGATCGCCCGGTGGGGTGCTGCGACGGTCGACGAGTTGCCGTGGATTGATGCGCCACCGGAAGGGGCTTGTCTGCGTGCATCACAGTTGTTGCAGAAGTTAGGACTGTGGCATGGCGATGATTCAACCGATGGCAGCGGTATCGCAGCTGCACCTTGTCTCACCCCTTATGGTCGCCGTGTTGCACAGGTTCCGTTGCATCCGCGGCTTGGGCATATGCTGCACTGGGCTGCGCAACATAACGCAACAAGCCAGGCAGCGGTACTGGCGACTCTACTGGAAGATCGGCCGTCACGCCGCGGTGCTGATCTGACACCGGTAATCAGCTCGGCGATGAATAGTGCAGGCGGCAACACGGGGGCAACCGCCCGCGTACGGCAACTGAAGCAAACGGTAGCTGACGTCAAACCACTGAGTAGTGTTTCACCACCGTTGGCAGTGCTGCTTGCGCAGGCATATCCCGATCGCATCGGCAAACGTCGTGCCGGAGCAGATGCGCGTTATCAACTCAGCAGTGGCAGCGGAGCGGTACTCGGTAAAGATGATGCACTGGCGCAGAGTGAATGGTTAGTGGCAGCGGAACTGGGAGGGGCTGGTCGCGATACGCGAATTTTCTCCGCATTGCCAGTCGAGTTACATGAGCTTGTGCAATGGTGTGAAAACCTGATTGACACGTGCGAGCGTGTCGACTGGGACGACAGTGAAGAACGGGTAGTTGCAGAATACCAGCTTACCCTTGGCGCTCTGGTGCTTGAGTCAAAACCGCTTGATGACGTAAGTCGGGAACAGCGTATTGCAGCACTCCTGTCGGCGGTGCAGCGCAAGGGAATTGAGGCGCTAAACATAAGCGATGAAATGCGAGAATGGCAGGCGCGCGTTAGTCGTATGCGGAGCCTTGAAGGTGATGACACCGCACTACCTGCAGTAGACGATGCAACGTTACTCGCAACACTGCCAGACTGGCTTGGCCCTTGGCTCGCAACTGAACTGGGTAACCGCGCTACCTTAAAAGCATTGCAGCAGGTCGAACTGTTACCAGCACTGAACGCTATGCTCGATTACAACCAACAGCAACAGCTGGACGCATGGTTTCCACGCAAATACCAGGTGCCCAGTGGTAACCGCCATACGCTGCGCTACGCCTGTGACGGCAATCCGGTGCTGGCTGTAAAACTGCAGGAAATGTTTGGGTGTCGAGATAACCCGGCTGTTGCCGGTGGGCGGGTAAAACTCAAAATTGAGTTGCTGTCACCGGCGCGGCGACCGGTGCAGATTACCGAAGATCTTCCCAATTTTTGGCACAACAGTTATCCGGCTGTGAAGAAAGATCTGTCAGGACGCTACCCAAAGCACCCGTGGCCTGAAGATCCCCTCAGTGCTGAGGCCACCGCACGGGCCAAGCCGCGCAAGAAGTAACCGGCGCATGGTCTGCGGTTGCGTATTAATCGTAAACCACCCATAGGATACGTCCTGGTTGACCGTGCGCAGAACCAATGGCAGCAGCTACTCTGATAAACGCTGGATGCCAGATGCATGATCAGGTAACTTGCAATATACCCCTCAAAAAAAACGGAGCCGATTATGAAGCTTGCGTCATTGTTAAAAGCATTGGGTGCCTT
>CAYMFQ010000280.1:0-4055 GCA_964389335.1 uncultured Granulosicoccaceae bacterium | reverse complement strand
TCCTATGTATCCCCTAAGCAAAAGGGTGAATCGGGGCGCGGTGGCAACACCGCACTGATGCGCGCGCGGTTGCAGAATAACCAACTGGTTGATCAGGAACTTTTGTTTAAGGCACTGCCTAATACCAGGGGCAAGCGTCACTACGGTGGCCGCATCGCATTTGATGCAGACAATCATGTTTATCTGACAGTGGGTGATCGCGGCGACCGCGATGAAGTGCAGCGCCTGGACAACTATCTGGGCAAGATATATCGACTGCACGATGACGGTACCGTGCCTGAAGATAATCCGTTTGTGTCGGTTGATAATGCAGTGGCGGCGACCTGGAGCTACGGACATCGCAACCCGCAGGGAATGGAAACACACCCTCAGACCGGACAAATCTGGGCACATGAACACGGCCCGCGCGGCGGCGATGAGTTAAACCTGATCAGCGGTGGCAAGAACTATGGCTGGCCTTCAATTACCTATGGCGTTAACTATAGTGGCACCAAGATTACCGATGAAAAGTCACGGCCGGGAATGGAGCAACCCGTAGTTTACTGGGTTCCATCGATTGCCCCGTGTGGTATGAGTTTCGTTGACAGTGACAAATTTCCCGCGTGGAAAAACAATGTGCTGGTGGGTTCCCTCAAGTTCACCCAAATTCGACGACTGGAGTTTGATGGTGACAAAGTGGTGCATGAAGAAACGCTGCTTGATGGAATTGGTCGTGTACGCGCTATTGAACAGGGGCCGGACGGCGCTATTTACATCGCAGTGGAAGGGCCGGGCCGAGTGATTCGATTGACGGCCAGTTAATTGGGTATTGATGGTCGCCTGAATTGTGAGTCGTGATAAACAGCAGTTGAAGCCATTTCAGCTAATAGCAACGGCACTGGAAATTGGGGGCCTGTATCGAGCCGCCGATGATGAGCGCACACCACTAACACTGATGCTACACAGTTCTGGTGGAGGCGCGCAGTCGCTTGCACCACTGGCGAAGCGGTTGCGGGTGCCAGGCTCGATTGTTATACCTGACCTGTGCGGTTATGGCTCTACACGCGCGACAACGTCGAGCAACGATGGCGCGCTTGAACAGCATCTCAACGTGATCGAAGCAGTGGTACAGGAATACTGCCATGGTGATCAGCCGATGGTCGTGATTGGTCATTCCATGGGTGGGTTTCTCGCTCTGCTTACCGCACTGCACAGGCAGGTTGCGGCGATGGTTGCCATAGAACCGGTTGCGTTTAGTGTGCTTGATCCGATAGCAGATGCAGCTGCCAGGGCGGAAGACCAGGCAGTGGTTATGGGGCTGCATGAGTCGATCAGATCGGGTGACGCAGAACCCGGTCTGGCCCGGTTTATTGGTTACTGGGGCGGCAGTGAATGGACAGAGTTAAGTGAAGAGGCGCGCACAGCGTTGCTTCCCCTGGCGCCACAAATGGGGCACGAGACTTTTGCCGTAGCGAACGATACTACTGCGCCCGAAGCCTACACAAAGATATCATCGCCGGTATTGCTGATGCAGGGGGCAGACACGCGTGCGCCGGCGCAGGCAGTGATTCATCGATTATCGGAACTGTTGTCGGACGTTAGCGCTGTTACTATTGAACGTGCCGGTCATATGGGGCCGGTTCGACAGCCATCTGTGTATGCTGAGCAGATCAACGCGTTCATTCAGCGCAGGGTTTAAATGTAAGCCCCTACCGGCAGCTTTCTATGTTTCAGTCAATGCAATCCATCCGCTCTGAAAGCACGCTGAGCCTCGCGCTTGCGGTTAGTGCGGGTATCTGGGGTTTGTACTGGTTGCCGCTGCGTGCGATCGAGGCAACGGGTATTGCGGGCTCCTGGAGCATTGTGTTTTTTAATGCCTGTCCGTTGCTGGTGATGATTCCGCTGGTGTTGCTCAGGCCGGGTAACCTGCGGCAGTTGCTGTGGCCGACGATGCTGGCTGCGTTTATGATTGGCCTCGCCTTTACGCTGTACGCTACCGGACTGGTTGAAACCACGGTGGCCAGGGCCACACTGCTGTATTATCTGACGCCGGTTTGGGCGACGATCATTGGTGTTGTGTGGTTGTCTGAACGTTTAACACTGGCCAGAATTGTTGCCATTGTCGTCGCGTTTGGTGGTATGTCGCTGCTGTTGTCGTCAGGGGCGTCCGGTGGTTTCACAGTTAACTTTGGCGATATTTGCAGTGTGTTGTCCGGCGTATTCTGGGCGATTGGGGTGGCGGCGCTGAAGCGCTGGTCGACAATTGCCATTGTGCCGCTAACTGCGCTTATATTTCTGTTTACTACGTTTATCTCTGCGTTGTTTGCCGTATTTTTCTTCGCTGATGCTCCGCCGGTGTTCGCACAGTTGCGCACGGCTTTCCCCACAGCGGCACTGTGGTCCGTGTTCGTACTGTTGCCGTGCTTCTGCATAATATTTCGTGTATCGCAGCTGTTGTTTCCCGGTAGAGTTGGCATTCTGACCATGTCCGAAGTAATTGTCGCAATTGTCAGCGCCGCGATTCTTGTGCCCGAAGAGACCATGGTACCAATGCAATGGCTTGGGGCGTTCGCCATAGTGGTGGCAGGTGTGGTAGAAGTGTTGTTCGGGTACAGCAGTAAAGCCCCGCAAGAACCATAACAAGAATTCAGATTACGGGTAAATCGGGTATGACAACAGCTTCACCGCTGGTGGGGGCGCCACTGGGTCCAACGATGTTTCGGCTGGCGGTGCCTGGTGTTATTGGTGCGTTGTTGTTCTCGATGCCCGGATTAATAGAAGCTGCCTTTCTTAGAAACACCGGCGCTGATGCACTCGCTGCAGTAGCGCTTGTGTATCCGCTTATCATTCTCGCGGCCATGTTTTCGGCAGGGGCCATCGGTGGTGCCGTCAGTGGCCACACTGCCAGGGCCATCGGAGGTGGGGACTATCAGGAGGCTAGCTCGGTACTGGTCTGCGCGGTGCTGATATCGCTGGCTGGTGGTTTGTTGATGTGGTTCCTGGTAGTGCAGTTTGGACCGCTGTTGTATGCGTATGCCAGCGACAGTGCTGACGTTGTCGATGCTGCACAGCGCTATGCCGCACTGGTGTTCCCCGCGATCACTATCTACTGGCTGGTGAATATGTTGTGCTCGGTATTGCGCGGCAGTGGCGATATGGTAAAGCCCGCTATTATCGCTGCCACGCTACTCGTGTCTTACACATTGCTTGCGTGGTTTATCATACCGCGCGGCGGTGCCTCACTGAACGAGGCGATGAGCGCTGCGGCCCTGGCAATGATTTGCTCGTATATCATCGCACTGATCGTTGCGGTCTGGTTTATTCAACGGCGCCAGCAACCTGTGCGTTTTTCTATCGGTGCGTTTCGACTACAGACTCTGCTGAGTATTTTAAAACAGGGTCTGCTGGCAGCCAGTCAGTCAGTAATGACGATCACCTATGCAATGGTCACAACGGTTTTGTTTAGTCGTTTTGGAACAGACTGGCTTGCGGGTTTTGGCCTGGCGGTACGGCTGGAACTTATTATGGTGCCGGTAATTTTTGGTATCGGCGCATCATTGATTGCTATCGTTGGTGCGTATGTTGGTGCCGGGCAACGGGAGAAGGCTGTAGCCATAGCGTGGCGCGGCGTGTTGATAAACGCTGCTTTGGTCGGTTGTCTCGGGTTGCTGCTGTCGTTATTCCCCGGTGTTTGGTGCAGCGTGGTTGGCAGCGACGCAACGGTTATTGAACACTGTAGTCGCTCGCTTCGGGTTATCGCGCCTACCTATGCATTCTTTGCTCTGGGGCTTGGCTGTTACTTTGCCAGTCAGGGGTTGAATACCCTTCAGGCACCGGTGGCGGGTGCATTGCTGCGACTGGCGGTTGTGGCTACCGGGTTGTTATGGGTGAGTGAGACGACATCGATCAATATGGTGCTCGCGCTGGTTGCCGCTGCTGTTATTGTTTATGGCGTCTTTGTTGTGGTCACATTGAAGCTTGGACCATGGTCAAAGTGAGCTGGTTTTTTGTTGCGTTTTGACAGATGGTGTGTTGCGCTTCGCGGTACTCAGAGCAACCTACGGGGGCTGTTGTAG
>CAYMFQ010000279.1:0-7080 GCA_964389335.1 uncultured Granulosicoccaceae bacterium | reverse complement strand
GTCGTACCGAGAGTGCCGCAGGCAGTAATTCGGTATGAGGTAGCATTGCCAGAACATCATCACCGCCGGCGTAAATAAGCTGCCCCATGTATCGATGATTAATTAACTCAGGTACCACTCCAATTGCGAAATCGTTCAGTGTGGCAGAAAGCGTTGCATGTAAAGACGGAGTCAAGGGGCGTGCACTGTTTAGTAATGTGGCAAGTGTGCCTGTTTTTTCCTTACCCGCGATTTTCTTTGCGTCGCGTGCAATAACGGAATTCCATGCATCGACCAGGTGAATATGCTGGTCTGTGTCACCACCGAGCCATGCGCCCATGCGGTCACCATCAAACAACATAAGGCCGTAGTAGAGGCCACTGTCGATATCTCTGTCATGGTCTTCATGGTCAGGGTCTTCTGAGGCGGCTATATCGTGCAATATTCTGTTTGTACTATTATTTTTCTTGCACAGTTGATACAGCGCGTGCGGTAGGGCTACTCGCCGACCGTGAAGTGCTTCATCTGCGGTTTCCGGTGGAATATGGTTTAGATTTGCGAGCCTTGGTGTGGCGGCCATAACATGCGTAGATACGATAAACTCGCTGCCAGCATCTGCGTCACCGGCAATACGTTTTTGCCAGATACCCGCCCACTCGCGCTTCACAGCACAGACGCCGCAGAGCGCTTCCTGTCGCTCTGAGTTGCTGGCTGACTTGCGTCTGCGCTGCCAAATATCATTATCCGGTGTGCGCTTGCCTCGGGGTATAAAGCGGTGCTCGGGCCGGGCGCACAGAATTTCTCGCTCACCGCAAAGGCTGCAGCGATAGCCCTGTTCGTTGGTTGCTTCGCTGCGGTGTGCTGCTTTGGTTGCAGCCAACGCGCGATCAGCTATATCGTATAAAGCAGCGTAAGCGGTACCGGGGTTGGGCTGCCAGAAGAGTTGTGTATCTGCCTGTGTTCCTGCGTGTTTTGCCAGCGCTTTAAACAGCGGGCTGGACAATGCGCCGGGTGCGCTTTCGTCTTCCGGGTAAAAGGGGCTGAGTGCTTCGGCAAGTGTCGTCGTGTTGAGTGAGTTATCCGCTCCGGCCAAAGACCAGGGTACCGACACCCAGTTAAATTCGAGCAGAGATTTAAGGTGACGAGACATTTGCTCTCTTGTGTGAGTCTCATCTGCGCTGCTTTTGATTCCAGCGTCATTGCACAGAATCGTAACTGTTTCTTCTCCGAGGTCACTAAGCCATTGTTGCAGTTTTTGTTCTATTTTTGTTGCAATGACACTGGCATGGTCTGCCGGCACGATGGCAAGGAGTCGGTTAGGTAAAGCTGCGACTTTCAGCTTGTGCCTGGCGTTATTTAGCGTCTGCTTGAGTGCGGGGTTTGTATCCAGAGTTTGCGTAAGTTGCTCGGAAACCCACTGATCGACGACAGGGACGCCCCGCAGAGACGGAAAAATTAACTGTTCCGGGCCGTAGGTTTCGCAGATAACGCGAGCAGCTTCCCAAGCCAATTGTGCTAACAGGTGAGACCCTGCCCAAAGGTCTTCGGTTTTACGTGCCTGAGCAATGAAGCCCTGTACCGGACCGATGCTTAATGAGAGCAGGGCAGGCGTGTGGTTTTCGTCAGCCACCATGGCACCTGCCAGCGCTGCCGTGAGGTCGAGGTGCTGCCAGATACTATGGTCCGGTGTGCGCGTGTCCGCTGGGAGCAGTCGCCATAGATGGCCAAAATGTTCCGGCGCCATTTCCGGGCCGAACCGCCACAGCGCAAGTGCTGTCAATCGAGAGTCAATGGCCCGTTGTTCATCGTAGATCAGCAGCTTTGATAGCTCGTTAGTTTGCTGATCGCTTATTTCTCTGGCATCCGGATTGAGATGGTGCAGGTCGTAGTTGTCACCTGATAGTGGGTGAGTTAGCTCAGGTTTTTTCCCAAACCGTATGTTGTCGCCATAGCGTTTGCTGAAGTCTTTTGGCCAGGGAATCCGATCGGCCGCTGACGCCCAGTGATCGGCTCGTTGCACGATATCTTTGTCAGGGTTTCCGACGTCGGCGTCTTTCAGGGCATCACGCATCCACTGCACGGATCCCGCTTCGTGTCCGCCCTTGAGCTTCATCAGCACGACTGCTTTCTCGGCAGGGTCGTGTATGCGCGCATCGAGTCGGGTAGCCCAGTAGTTCGAGGGTAGTGATTTCATGACTGGGTATCTGCGTTGATTCGAGTGAGTTTTTGATTGGTATCGAGCAAACCAATCAGCTCGAAACACAACTCCTTTGTAAGTTCACGTCTGATTTCTTTTGGAGTTTTGAAGGGAATGAATATAACGCGGAGTCGCAGCCCGTCATTGTCAGCGGCCACCTTGAACCGCAACAGAGATGGCCACCTGTCACCCCCGCTTCCAAGGGTTATTAATGATTTCTTAGACTTTGCGCGTTCAATGCCCAGCATGGTTTTATTAGCTGCCTTCAGCATTACGGCCAGTTCGGTAACGCAGCGCTGCCAGGAGGTTATCGGTTCGGATTGCCAGATCAATGGGCCACGGTCGTCGGCGACAATTCCGTTTGGCCAGTCGCGCTGTAACGCCACACTGAGGTCTACGCTGCAGCCTTTCAGTAGTTGCCTTAACGACATGGGTGCATCACCACTGCTGTTTAATATCTTTGCGCTTCCCCAGCCCCTGCGGCTGCGGTTGCCCAGTCCGCCGAGATGGTGGAGCGCAGCCAGCGCCAGTTCAACCTCAGCCAGTGCATCGGGTGGTGTTTGTAGCAATAGAGTGGCGTTTACATTAGGATCAATCCAGCGTTCTTTCTTAGGGGCTGGATTTCTTGTTCCTACGATTGCACCATAACCCAGATACAAGTCGGCAGGGGCTTGCTTGCCTCCTTCACCAACACGGCCAAATCCTGTTGCAGGCCAGGGTTGTTTGGACAGTGGTTTATCCTGCGCATCAAAAGCGAGACGAACACGGCTTTTGGAGGCGCCTTGATCACTGAGTACCTGGCCGAACAGGTGGCCCTCACGCTCAAGCAGGGGCTTGTGGTCACGCCAGCCCGGGTGTTGAGCAGATACAGCCACGCGCCACCAGTATCTCAGCGCGCCTTTGAAAGAAGGAATGCGCCAGTCGTTTGAGTGCTGTCCGCCAACAAAGGCTGGCATCGTGTGGCTTAATATCCACTTTGAGCGTTCAAGTTTCATAGGTATCCGGCCTTAGGATTCGCCCCCAACGGTTACGCTGGAGTCTGGAATGGTGAGCGCGTAGCGCTTATTGTTGTTTCTACCCAGACTGGCAATGATGTAAGTTTGCGCCAGTTGAGTGCCGAGTGTTTTTCTCAGCGTTGCATTTGTAGTGCTGCGGCGTTGGCGAAAATACTCTGCTGACATGCCCGTGGCGAGTGCCAATTGGGTTTTTTCAAGCACTGAATCCATAGCATTCATAACTTCTTCACAGCACTGCAAATACTCTTCCCCGGTACGTGACTCCGTTGGGTGTACTTCCTCGTTGCCACACTTTAATCGTCTTACGAACCAGAGGTAGAACGCAAAATCACGTGGTGTTAGCGGTATTGCAATGTCGGCGCACAAAAGCGTACTAGTGCATGGGTCTATCCAGATTGAAGCTGGCGCCATTAATTTTCTGGCCTGCATTACGGCATCGCTATAGCTGGCTTCTCCAGCCAGGATTCGGTCAGGCAGTCCGTTACGCAGTGATACAACTGGCAGATCAGCGAGTTCTACTTTTGCGGTGTACGCATCCAGCGGTGTATTGGCGTGATCGCGGCCAATGATGATGTGCTGGTACGGTGTCGGGTAAAAGAACTCCGGGTGCGATTCGAACTCCGGGCTTACCAGTACATGGGAAAGCCTATCCTGCGGTCGTGCAAAAAGAGATAGTGCGTAACCAGCGAAGAATCCCATGGTCTTTCGTCCACCAGCAATACTGACATGTAAAGCAGTTTCCGGGTTGTGAGTGAAGCCCGCTATGAGTCGTGTCAGTTTGTCAGCGACTAGCGTGTTGTCTTGCGCGTTACGGATATCACTGACTCCTGCACCGCTGCCATCCTCAATGATGTGAATGGTGGAGTTGTCAAACTGTATCTGTGGCAGGTCGAAGTCTTGACGCATTCTGTGAAACCACCCTGGAGTATCAGACAACAGTAAAAGGCGGATTCGTTCAGCGCCCTGTACAGTGGTCACAACGTGTACTTCATTGGGAATAAACCGCTGCTCTTCCGTTGCACCGATGGCAAGCCCATATAAAGTTTCTGTAATGATCTGCGGTGAGAGGCCACTTACGGCAAGCAATATACGACGCTCTAGCAACTGATCAACTCCAAAGAAAATTGACCTTGCCCCATGACGGTGCTTTTACCGACGTGTGTATAAGTGCCACTAACCAGGAGGGGTAGAATTTTCGGACATGCTTCACCGAGATCTATGACCAGGCTGCCGACTAAACCGGATTGGTCGATCACTTTTTTCTGGCGACTTGAATGTCTAGCCGTCTGTTGCCAGTGAATATTCTGCTTTAATACTTCCACTTTTTCGAAGGCATCCAACATCTTTCTGATATCGTCGTCGGATGGTTCGATACCATCACCATGAAAGTAACGCATCGAGTTGAAACGGCGCAGCAGGTTGGTCAACCAGCCGGTCATGTCGAAACGCTCGCAATTCATTATTTGTCCGCGGTGCCTTACCAGTTGCGGGCTTAAAAAAGTTAGTTTGACCTGCGGGACCTGTGACAGTCCTGATTGGAGGTGTTTAAGAATGCTGTTTGGTTCAACTTCGCTGCCTATATCGTCAATACTATCAACTGTGAAGCGAGCGCGACTCTGACCCAGACCGTTTTTGGCTGATGTTCGTATAGCATCCAGCAGCTTGCGGCTGTATTTTCGGGCTCGGCCAAATACTAATACATCCAGTCGTAACTGATCTGGGTGCTGTTCATTACGTTTGTAGGGTCGCAAGACATAGGGATGGGGAGCGGAGGGATACTTGCGCAGCCGTGTCGCACCTGCCGGCACAGGTGTCTCAAAAAGCAGTGAATATATGCAGTCGGGCTCGTGCGTTAATTGTGAGGTTTTAGGGCTGACGCGACAATGACATTCTGTCTGTTTTAGCGCGTGGCCCATCGCACCACGCCAGGTAGAGCCCAGCCAGTCGGGTAGTTTAGCTGTCGCAGGGCCTTTAAAGTGCAAACGAAAGGCTGATACTTCGAGCATATAATTCTTACAGTCCATTACCGAATATTGTGAAGCGCACATTTATAGCGTGTTTTGCTGAGAATAGCACGGTCCGAAATGTTTCGGTTAATCGGCTGAAGGATCAGTGCGGTGCAGGTTTATGCATAATTTGTAGCAAACCAGGTTGGTCCGTGCTGCGACTCGTGTGCTGATGAAAGTGGTGTAGTTGTTATTTTGGATTTACACGTTGCGGGGGGGCGCGGGTCAATGTTTTGTCAAAAGGAATCTGATTGTCTGTTTACGAAGCGGAGTGCTTTTACGACCGGGGCAGTCTGCGATAAAGCCTGCTGCGTACGGAATCAGTGCCAAAGCGAAATCAGCTTTTTATAATTCTCTGCAACAGTAGCAATCAAAGCATCATCGTCGATCTCATCAGCAAGCCATGCCTGAGCGGCATTGCCAAAAATTGTGCGTCCAACGGCAAAGCCGCGGGTGTTTGCTAACCCGCTGAATGCCTTAAAGCTGTCAGCCAGTTGCTCAATCGACGCACCTTGTCCGAGCACCACTATGCCTTGGCAGTGCGGTGTTTGTTCGGTAATGAGTTTGTCGATGCGTTCAGCATACTGTCGATCCATGGCGGGGAGTTTCCACCAGTCTGGCCGGACCTGCATGGACAGTATATGTTCAATGCTGCGTAAGACAGAGTCTCCAACGTCAAGTGTGTCTTCTTTTGGCGGTATTATTTCAAGCAGTAGCTGGTGCTGGCTGGTGCAGCAGGCATCGTACAGAGCCTGAATTTTTTTATCCTGCTCAAGACGTGTGTTGTCTGCATCCGCTGTACTGTAGAACAACAGGCACTTTATGATGTGTTCCAGTGGTATGTTTTTTAGCAGTGTGCCTATGCTTCGACCATCTTCAAACTCCAGTGGCCGACTGCCAGGTTGTTCAACCGGGCGTGCAATCCACAGGTCCTGGCCGGTGGCCGCATTCAAAATGTCCTGGCCGTATTTTCCATCACACAGCAGGCCTGCGCTGGTATGAAGATTCTCACTGCCAATAACAGTTTGTGTGGCGCTATACAGATGCTGCTTTAGTGTGGCAATCCTATCTGTGGTAACCCCTGCGTCATGGGCCATGTCTTCAAGCTGCGAGCGGTGATCAAACGCATGTATGAATAATGGTGGCTTGCTGCCACTGTCGGTAGCATTCAGGTATGAGCGATTGTTGATGGTTTTAAAGGTAGTTACCCGGTGCAGATAGTTAAGTTCGGTATCGATGTCAGGCCTGGGTATGTTATGGCTATTGACAAGGTAGTAATCGAGTTCTTCTTTGGTTGGCATGGCCGGTGTACAGCCGTGCCTTGATACCACCAGTGCACCGCAGGCATTGGCGTATCGAAGTGCCTGTTCATAGCCCTCATTGTTGAGCCAGCCCCGCAGGAACCCGGATACAAACGCGTCTCCTGCACCCAGCACGTTGAGCACGTCGACAGTGACTCCTGTTACCGTGATGCCATCATCAAGTGCGTCAGGTATCGCACCCTCGAAGACAGTAGCGCCCATTGGGCCGCGTTTCAGTACGAGCACGGCATTACTGAGCGCTCTGATGTTGCGCAGCGCCTGTAAACTATCTGTACTGCCACCGGCAATGTGAATTTCCTCTTCGGTACCGACAATTAAATCGAATTTTGGCAATATGCTTTGCAGGTGCTGTGTCACCTGGTCGTCAGCGATAAATCTTGTTTCGCCGTCACCCCTGGAAGTCAGTCCCCACAGTACCGGGCGATAGTCAATATCGAGCGCCGTCTTAACGCCGGCACTGCGTGCAATATCGAGCGCATGGCATGACGTCTGATAGATATGCTCTGTTGAAAAGTGGGTGCCGGTAATTAACAGCGCTTTGGCGCTGGTAACAATGGTTT
>CAYMFQ010000278.1:0-7105 GCA_964389335.1 uncultured Granulosicoccaceae bacterium | reverse complement strand
CATTTTGGCACATTGCGATGCCGGTAAGGAGGGAGCGTCCATACCATCACCCTACATTCCATCATGATTACATTAAGAGTTGGCAGGTACTTTTCCAGACACCAGAGCACGACATAAGTGCGCAACAGTTCCCGCCTTGTATAACCCCTATACATCCCGACTGGAATAAATCTCCGGAAACTCCTCCGCATGCATTGGCCCGCTTTCTTTCAATCGCTTTTCAAGCCCCGGGAATGGCGGAGACATTTCACCGCTCCTAACGGTGTATACCGCATCGTCGCCCAGCAATCGTGCGGAGAATGCACGGCGTCTGTGTGATGACAGGTTCTCCGGTGCGCCATGCACGGTCATAAAGTGAAAGGCGATGGCGTCACCGGGCTCAAGGTCCCAGCTCAAAATGTCATAGTCATCGCGATGGGCATCGATGTCGGGCAGCTTTTCATGCTTTTCACCGGGTCGGTCATAGGATATACCCGAGAACTTGGTTGGCAGGAACGAACGGTTCCACAGGTGCGAACCTGCAATGAACTCGGCACAGACCGATTTATCCACCGGATCGAGCGGTATCCACAGGCTGCACAGCTTGGTGCCTTCAACACAGTAGTAGGGCTGGTCATGGTGCCACGGCGTTTTGCGTGCGGTGCCCGGTTCCTTAACCAGCACGTGTTCATGAAAGATACGCACGCTAGATGAGTCGACCAGCTGTGCTGCAATATCGCCAGCCGCGGACTTAAAAAAGAACTCGCGATACGGGTCGATGCGCTGCCAGTTACAGTAATCGCCGAAGAAGTGGCCCTGCTCACCTTCTGTAGTATAGACCTTACCGAATTCCCCGGGTTCTGCCAGGTTCTGCTCTACACCATCTCTGAGAGTGTCAATCCAGTCGCTGAAGACACCGCGCAGTACCACTGCACCATTGCGATTAAATTCCTCGATGGTGTCTGCTGACAGCTTCTGTGTTCCTGATTGCCCGGTCATTTTTTCTACTCCCGTTTTGCGTGTGGCGGCACTGGGCATTATCGCGTATTTTCGGGCTCGCTGCAGCGTCGGGAGTCGGCTTGGCAAAGCTTCTGCCACTTAGTGTGCGCCTGAATGACGGGTTTATGCTGACTGTCATGCAATCAACCGAGCCTCATTGGCGTTGTTGTATGCTATTGCAAATCACTTCCTTTTGTACATTCCGTCTGCCTGCCATTGAGCGGTTATGTCGGATCAAACCAGAGAGCTCAGTTGAAGGCAGATTTTTTCGTTAAAACGTTTTGGCGCCGGTTTTTAACGGCCACCGTGTTGTGGGTTATCGCATGGCCGGTCATATGGTTCTTCAGGATTGGCGATATCACCGGCCCCAAGGCGTGGTTCTGGATTATCGGTGAGTTGAACTACCCGGTCATCGCGGTCGCGTATGTGTTAATCGACACGCTGCTGGTGCGCTCCGGTGTCCGGCCACTGGCGGTGTTTTGTGTGGCGGTGGCGACGATTGCTGTCTGTATGCCTTTTTATTATCAGCGCTTTGGCTTTGTGCTTGGTGTATCGCTGGAGGCACGGTTGTTTTAGCTGTTATCCCTCAAGCTCAAAACCGGGCTCTGCCAGTGAGGGGCAGGTGCCACGCAGACGCGTTTGCAGCAACAACCGCCGAAACCGATCCGCGTCATAGCCGCTGCCGCGATGCAGCACACAACGGTTATCCCACATTACAACGTCACCGCGCTGCCACTGGTGTTTATAGACTGACTGTTCTCGGGTCGCTTCTTCAATCAGTTGCTTCACCAGCGGTTGTGCGTCGTCGTCTTCCATGCCCTCAATACTGCGGACATGTGAGCCAACAAAATAGTTATGCTCACCGGTCACCGGATTGGTTCTGACCAGCCGCTGCCGCACCGGCCGCATGTAGGTGCGCTGACCCGTCGATACCGCATCTTCACCAACTTTGGTGCGCGAGTAGATATAGTCGTGAATGCCAATTTGATGATTGATGCGTTCCTGCAGGGTGCTGTCGAGCCGCTGATACGCACTGCGCGCACTGACAAATTCGGTTTCACCACCTTCGTCCGGTACTTCGTGTGCGCTCAGTAGTGAGTACAGGCTCGGTATCTCGCGAAAGGAGCTGTCCGAGTGCCACATGTTATTCGCAGACTGCGAGCGCGCCTTGCGTGTATCCGCTTTAAACTGTGTGCCATCCGGCAGGATATTGCCGATGCGCCCGATGTAGGTGATGGCGCCTGTGCTGTAGTAGGTAACGTGCTCTTCTTCGAGCGTTCCAAATGACTGACTGAACGTGATTTGCTGTTCTGCATTAATGGGTGTGGCATCGGTGTTTCTAAACAGCAGTACTGAGTACCGATTGATGGCTTCGTCTATTTGTGCACGACTGTCACTGTCGAGTGGCTGCGATAAATCAACACCGGACACATGTGCGCCAAACTCACTGTGTAAGGGAACAACATTCATGCGCGCGCCTCCGCAAAAAGCTTTGCCTGTTATCGGCTATCGTGCCACTTAGTCCGTAGTCGCTGCAAGTAACGCTGCCCTTTGTGCCATTAATATCGGTCTCTGACGCAGGCTTTAGATACAAGCCAGGGCAGGGTGGGCAGCTACGTCGCTATTCGCAATGTACAGCTATGGCGTGTGCTGGTTGGTGCTCATTGGTGGCTGCGTTACACTTTGATGCGCGGAATTTTCTGCCACAACCGGAGCGTGTTAATGACAACGGAAACATTAATTATTGTTCTCACCTTTGTACTGGCGCTGGTCCACTATCTCCTGCCACCTGTGTTTCTGATGCCAGGTAACGGATTGCTCGCACTGGCGGGTGCCAGAGACAATCTGGTCAGACCCGAGAGTCCGATATATGAGCGCGCGTGTCGGGCGCAAACTAACTTCAAGGAAACGCTGCCGTGGGCCATTGGTCTGCTCACGCTGGTGCAGGTGACCGGAGATGCCAACGCTGCTACAGCCACCGGTGGCTGGTTGTATTTCTACGCGCGTGTTGCGTATTTACCGCTGTATTTGTCCGGGGTGCCCTGGTTGCGCACGTTTATGTGGCTGGCTTCGATTGGCGGTCTGTGTATGGTGGTTTTACAGTTGTTATAGCTGCCTGGCTGTTATTACCGCTTGCTCACGCGTTAGGGCAGAAGCTTTGAATGAGTAGCGAAAGTCGCAATCCTGTCGGGTTTCACTGCGGAAACCCGACAACGATAAGTAGATGGCTTAACGAGTTACATTGACTGATCGAAGAACCGGGTCAATTCCTGTCCCATGCCCTGCAGAAACGCTCGTCGATCAAAGCCGTCGGCATCCTCGCAGACCATTTCGTATTCCTCCGCGTCTTCGCGCTGGAATGCGGGTCGGCAGGGCATGATCAGAAACGCAAAGTGAGTGGCGTTTTCAACCCAGTGCGTCTCCGGTGTCTGTGGCAGGTGTTCCGCCAGTGCCACGGCGTTTGTAGCGTGTGGCACACTGAAGTCATTCTCAGCAGACCACAGCTGCAGCGGCACCTCAACGTTGGCAAGACTCTGCTCGGTGTACGCGAACGCAAGGCCGGGTGCGGCCATGGCTGCGGCTTTGATGCGCGGGTCATGACCCCAGGCTTGCGGTGGCAGCGCGTCCACTTTGTTTGCCAACAGTACGTCGATCATACCTTCGGAACAGACAAACTCAGTCGGCCATTGCGTGCAGTGTTGCTCCGCATGCTGAAAATCCGGTACACCGCCAATCAGTGACAACACGGTGAACCCGCCGGCGGAAAACCCGTACACTCCAATACGATTGGCGTCGATCGCATTGCGTGTTTCGTCCCGCGCCAGCAGATGGTCGATAACCTTGCTGATGTGCCGCGGGCGGTCCAGTGCCCACTGATCTACCGATGAACTCATATCCGTGAAGGTGTTGCCGGTGTGGCTGGGCGCAGCCACGATGTAGCCGGCGTTGGCCAGGTCCATGGCGAGGTCAGCGTGGCCACCGTACCAGCCGCTGTACCCGTGTGAAATCAGCACCAGAGGATGTGAGTTGCCCAAAATCGGCGCATCGACGGCCAAAGCGTGGCCAAATTTTGTATTGGGTGTATCCGGGGCTTCCGCCGTGGTCGGATACCACAGGCCGTAGGCGATAGCTTTGTGCCCCGGGTCTGGTGCCTGTAACAGTTGAAAGCCGGGCGCGGCATGTAACAGTGGCGAAACACAAACGGTAAATAGAATAAAAAATAAACGTCTCGTAGGTTGCTCCCTGAATAAAGTGAGTTGAGCAGCGCTCGATTGGTATCATCGTCAGGGCGTCGCAAGCTCGCGACCTTGAACGCGATACAGGTCGTTCAACATCACGATCCGGTACCTCGGGCGTCTCGTAAGAAAGGACCTGGATTCGGTAAACTTCAGTATTTCCAATAACTTAAACAAGAGATTGCCATGCTGTCTGTTCCACTGCCAATCGTGGTTGCGCTGATGCTTGTGATGGTCATCGCGATCAATCGGGAGGCTCTGCTGAATCTGCCACGCGGGCGCTGGTTTCTGGCATTGCTGGTGTTGTATTGCGTGGTGCTGGTGCTGATCGGTATTCGCTGGACGATTGGCGTTACCGCAGTGATGCCACTGCTGCCGATGCTGGCCGTAGCCTGGTGCATCCTGACCTGGATTGCGTTTCGCAGCCTTACCCGCACCGGGGCTTCCATCAGCTGGCAGGACTGGCCGCATGCGCTGCCGATGCTGATCGTGGTGGCGGCAATGTTCGCCCCGCCACTGGTTCTGGAGGTGGTGATCGTGCTGTGTAATGTGGGTTACGGGGTGCTGCTAATTAAACTGGCGCGTCAGGGCGAGGATGCGTTGCGTATGGTCAAGTTCAACGCAGCGCGTAATTGCCTGAGGGCGATCTGGATCAGCGCGGCGATGCTGATATACTTCGGCGTGGTAGAAGTGATCATTGCGCTGGATTTTGAGCTGACCTACGGCAGCAATGCCGCCATGATCGTCACACTGGCCAATATTCCTTCATTGTTTTTACTCGGGCTGGTGGCGACCGGTGCCGGGCTGGCCGGCTCGCGCGAGGAGTCTGACCCTGAGCCAACCCCGATCAGGGAGGCTGACCCTGAAAAGCTGACCACACCGACCGGGGTGGTGCAAACAGACACGGAACCCGCTGCGAATAAAGTCGCCGAGAGCAAAGTCGCCGAGTCGAACCCGGATAACCGAGAACCGGTGCCGGAAGCGACTGAACACAGTGCTCTGCTGGCGCAACTGTCCGAGTTGCTAATCGGGCAAAAACTCTATGCCGACACCGAGCTCAACCTGCAGCGTCTGGCCCGCAAAGCCGGTGTGCCAGCCAGGCAGGTATCACGCGCGGTCAACAGCGAAACCGGGCTCAATGTCTCGCAGTGGGTAAACAAGGCACGAGTGCAGGCCGCATGCGACCAGCTGAAGCAGACGGATGCAACCGTGCTTGAAATCATGACTCAGGTCGGCTTTGCCACGAAATCAAACTTTAACCGGGAGTTTCGCCGCATCGCCGGCATGAGTCCGAGTGACTGGCGCAAACAGTCCGGCTGACACCGCGCCACCTTGTAAGTCACTCGCACCAGAGCGTCGCACACGGTAGCATCCAAGCTGAACGGCAAATTGAGGAAACGCTGCCATGTCCGGCACAGACGATACGCCCGGTTTTATTGATCCAACCAAAGAGACCTTTGCGCGGTTTCGTGAAAACGACAGAGCCGGCCCAATCCATATGCTGAATCTGGTGCGTTTTCGACAACGTGCGAACTATCCCGATGGCCGCGATGTGTCCGGCGCAGGTGCTTACGCCGCTTATGGTCGGGAGAGCGGGCCGGTGTTTAAGCGTCTCGGTGGTGAAATAGTCTGGCGCGGAAATTTTGAACTGATGTTGATTGGCCCCGATACCGAACAGTGGGATGAGTGCTTTATCGCGCAGTATCCGTCGGTCGCAGCGTTTGTCGAGATGGTGCGTGACCCTGTCTATCGCGAAGCTGTCAAGCATCGTCAGGCGGCGGTGGCAGATTCCAGGCTGGTGCGGCTGGCACCGTCCGAGACAGGCGCAGGTTTTGGTGGTTAGATTCTGCGCAGCTGCGATGCGCTCTCAGCGTAGCAAACAAGCCAACCCTGCATGGCAGCCCTTCATTTTAAAGAGGTCGCGGATCGGAGATCTGCTCACATCTGCGAACATTGCTAATTTAATTAAGTGGCGTGGAAATGATCCAGTCGCCATGCGTAAAGAAATGGGTGGGAGGACATCTCCGATGCACGAATATGTCGCTTATGGCTTGCATCCGTTGCGTGCTAAGTATAAGAGTTCGCGGATCGGAGATCTGCTCCCACCTGCGAACGTTGTTAATTTAAGTAAGTTGCGGGGAAATGGCGAACGACGGCCTTATAGGGCCATAAGCTCTTAACATCCCGCTTCAGCACAAGAGAAACAATATGCTACAAGCAGACAATCGAGTGGTAATGGTATCCGGTGCAAACCGTGGTATTGGCAAGGCTATCGCGGAAGCACTGTCGAGTGCCGGGTATCGGCTCAGCCTGGGTGCGCGTGACCCTGCAAGCATTACGGCAGCTGACTATGGCGCCGACACACTGGTCGTCAGTTATGACGCCAGTTCAAATGCTGATGCAACGGCATGGACGCAGGCAACCATTGATCACTTTGGTGCCATCGATGCACTGGTACTCAACGCTGGCGTCATGTATCCGGTTGGGTTCGATACTGACAATGATGATCAGCTCGATCAAATGTGGGATGTCAATTTCAAGGGGCCACTGCGACTGGTGCGTGCGGCATTGCCATCATTGCGGGCATGTGGACACGGTCGCGTGGTCAATGTGGTTTCGCTGTCTGGCAAACGTGTTATGGGGGCAACGAACATTGGTTATAGTGCATCGAAGTTTGCAGCACTGTCGCTGACACATTCAATCAGACACGCCGGCTGGGACGATGGCGTACGCGCCACTGCCATCTGCCCTGGTCTGGTTGATACCGATATGGTGGCGCATGTTACTGCCCCCGACGGGCAGTTCAAGATTACCCCCGAGGCAATTGCCGCCACTACCGCTTACGCACTCAGTCTGCCCAACGAGGCAACGGTTGCTGAGGTGCTGGTGAA
>CAYMFQ010000277.1:5087-7111 GCA_964389335.1 uncultured Granulosicoccaceae bacterium | reverse complement strand
TCAGTGGCACACCGGATCACCGCGATGTGGTGTTATCCGATGACGAAAAAGCCGCTGGCAATGTGATGCAGATCTGCGTCAGCAGAGCAACTTCCGGCCGCCTGGTACTTGATCTGTAAGCCGATCGCCATCGGCTCGCTACACTGACAATCATTCAGGAGCACAACTATGCCCGCTCTTTCAGACTATAACGCTGCCACCATTGACGGCCTGTTCAATGGCCATCAGGTCCATCGCGATGTATATACCAGCCAGACGGTATACCAGCTGGAAATGAAACACCTGTTTGCGAATACCTGGGTGTTTGTCGGACACGAGAGCCAGACACCCAACAAGGGTGACTACTTCACCACACAAATCGGCAGCCAGCCGGTGATACAGGTGCGCCACTCTGACAACGAAATTCACGTGCTGCACAATCGCTGCCCGCACAAGGGCACCAAGATCGCGATAGATCGGCAGGGCAATACCGGTAAGTTTTTTCGCTGCCCTTACCATGCATGGTCGTTTAAAACCGATGGCTGTCTGTTAGCTATACCACTGAAAAAAGGCTACGAAGGCACCACGCTGCCGCAGACCGAAAACGTAAAAGGCATTAAACCAGTGGGCGCGGTGCGCAACTACCGCGGGTTTATCTTTGCACGCCTTGCCGCTGAAGGCATCGACTTTGACGAGTTCTTCGGCGACAGTTTATCTTCCATCGATAACATGGTGGACCGTTCACCGGCCGGCAGACTGGAAGTCGCCGGTCCGCCGCTGCGCTATATGCACAAGTGTAACTGGAAGATGCTGGTGGAAAACCAGACTGACACCTGTCACCCGATGGTGGCGCACGAAAGCAGTGCCGGTACTGCGGTGAGCATTTGGGAATCTCTGGGCAACCCCGAGCCACGTCCACCGGCGATGCAGATCATCGCGCCGTTTATGTCACCCTATGAGTTCTTCGAAGACATGGGCATTCGCACCTGGCCAAACGGGCACGGCCATACCGGTGTGAACCACTCCATCCATTCCGATTACTCAGCTATCCCCGGTTACTTTGAGGCGATGGTCGAAAGCTATGGCGAAGAACGCGCCAAAGAAATTCTTGATGAGAACCGACATAACACCATCTACTTCCCAAACATCATGGTGAAGGGCCCCATTCAGCAACTGCGAACGTTTATACCACTGGCCGCTGACAAAACCCTGGTCGAGAGTTATATCTATCGACTGGTTGACGCGCCGGACGAACTTCTCGCACGCACAGCTATGTACAACCGCATGATAAACGCCCCTACCTCTATTGTCGGCCACGACGACCTTGAGATGTATGAGCGCGCGCAGGAAGGTTTGTTATCTGATGGTCTTGAGTGGGTTAACCTGCAGCGGCTGTTAACCGAAGAGGAAGACTACTCTACCGAGAACGTCGATAACGGCACTACCGAGCGTCAGATGCGCAACCAGTTTGATGCCTGGTGCAAGTTTATCAAACACTCTATCGATGCAAATGGCCCCGGGGCTGTGAACGGAGCATCGGCATGAGTGCCAATACGGTAAGCAACGACCAGTTAATCGACTTTATCTACAACGAAGCGCGCATGCTCGACGAGGGCCGCTTCAGCGAGTGGCTGGATTTGTGGCTCGATGACGGCCACTACTGGATGCCACTTGACTACCAGCAGACCGATCCCGATCTGGTCACCTCACTGCTGTACGAAGATATGTTTATGTTGCGGCTTCGCGTTGAGCGACTGAACGGCGCACGCACCTTCAGCCAAAAGCCACGCAGCCGCTGTCACCACGTTATTCAACGGCCGTTTATCGACGAGGCTGATCACGCCGCTGGCAGGTATGTCACCAACACTTCCATGCACTATGTCGAAACCCGGCTCGATGAACAGTTTTTACTGGCACTGACCGCAACGCACGAACTGGCGCTGGTCGATAACCAGTTGCGCATTGCCAACAAGCGTGTTGATCTGCTCAACAGCGATGCCGCTTTCGGCAATATTCAGTTGCTGCCATAAGGACTTTTATAGTGT
>CAYMFQ010000277.1:0-4987 GCA_964389335.1 uncultured Granulosicoccaceae bacterium | reverse complement strand
ATGGCCGAACTCGAATACCTGATTGGCCATGCAGAACCCGCACTGGTGATAACCATTGACAGCCGCAAAGCGGAGCTGACACAGGCTGCCGCCAATGCACAGGTTACTTTAAGCGTCATCACCACCGCAGCGCTTAGCGCACTGAGCGCCACAGACTCACCAACGCTGCCATCACCACGAGACAATGCCGCAGTAACCGACCCGGTGAGTGACCCGGCAGCCAGTGAAGCGGCGGTACTATATACCTCCGGCACCACCGGAAACCCGAAAGGTTGTGTGTTATCGAATAACTACTTCACCCTTTGTGGCCAGTGGTACGCCAAACTCGGTGGCATTGGCACACTGAATACCGACGGTGAAAGTATGATTACCCCGTTGCCGGTCTTTCACATGAACGCGATGGCTTATTCATTTATGGCGATGGTCACTGTTGGCGGCTGTCTGACGGTACTCGACCGCTTTCACCCCAGTAGCTGGTGGCAGGACGTCAGTGCATCCGGTGCTACCTGCCTGCATTATCTCGGCGTGATGCCGTCACTGCTGATGAACGCCGAGCCGTCTCCCACCGATCAGCAGCACAAAGTACGCTTTGGCTTTGGCGCTGGTGTCGACCCGAAGCTACATGCCGCCTTTGAAGAACGATTTGGCTTCCCGCTGATTGAAGCGTGGGCAATGACCGAAACCGGCGCCGGTGCCGTGGTTGCGGCCAATACCGACGACCGACTGATCGGTGTCTCCTGCCTGGGTGTCTTCGATGACGAAATTGATCACCGCATCGTCGATGATTCCGGCGCGCCTGCTGAACCCGGCACCCCGGGTGAGCTGTTGGTCCGGCACGCCGGCGACGATCCGCACTTTGGCTTTTTTAGTCACTACTACAAAGATGAAGCCGCCACCGCCGAGGCGTGGCACGGCGGCTGGTTTCACACCGGCGATCTGGTGCGGCAGGACGAAGCTGGCCGGGTCTACTTTGTGGACCGAAAGAAAAACGTCATCAGGCGCTCAGGCGAAAACATCGCCGCCGTTGAGGTTGAATCCATTCTTATGCGCCACGAGGCGATTCAGGCAGCCGCCGTAACCTCGGTGCCCGACGACATTCGCGGCGACGAAGTGTTTGCGTGCCTGCAGGTGGGTTCGGCCCCGTCGGCTGAGCTTGCAGAAACCATCTGTCAGTGGTGCCTTCAGCAAATGGCCTACTACAAGGTGCCGGGGTATATCGCTTTCGTCGAAACATTACCACTCACCGCCACTCAAAAGGTGCAGCGAGCAGCATTAAAAAAACTGGCCGCCGACCTGCTGACACACCCCGATACCATCAACACAACCTCATTGAAGAAGCGACAAACGGCATAGCTTCGCACCGAAGTATCTATTTCTGACGCAAAATGTCGCCGACAGCACTGAGTGTGCACACTGCCGCAGTGCGCCTGTCCAGACGGCCGTTTATACTGGCGCCGTACCCATATGGCAATTCAGACGCAAAACGTTGCATTCGTATGCAAAGTTTGTCAACCTTCACCCGAACTATGAGGAAACCACCTATGAACACTCTGCTGAAAGGTGCCCTGGCTGGCGCCGCATTACTCGCAACATCAGCCAACGTATACGCTGCCTGCAACATCAGCTCGGGCAACGTCAACATCATCGGTAACGAATTTCCGGCCATCCAGACTATTGGCGCCGGTGCGGTTGCCTGCGCTGGGGACGGCGTGGAAGTCTCTACCAACCTGACTAAAGAACACAAAAACCTGCAGGTACCCGGTCTGAGCGGCAACCCTGCCGAGTACACTGCAGCTATCGTCGCGAACTCATCTATCGTGCCGCTGATGAACGAAGACCTGATCCGCCCGCTCGACGACCTGATCGCCAAGCACGGTGGCAACTTCAACGATCGTCAGAAGATTTCAATCGGTGGCAAGGTCATGGCAATAGGCTTTATGGCCAACGCACAGCACCTGGTCTATCGCAAGGACATCCTTGAGCAGGCTGGCGTTGAACCGCCCACCACCTATGAAGAAGTGTTGGCAGCAGCTGATGCCATCAAAGAAAAAGGTCTGATGAAATATCCGTTCGGCGCAGCGTACGCAGCCGGCTGGGGTATCGCTCAGGAATTCAACAACATGTTCCTGGGCTTCGGCGGTGACTTCTTCAAGGAAGGCAGCGCTGAGCCAAATATCAACAACGAAAAGGGTATCGCAGCGCTGAACATGATGAAGTCGCTGACCGGCCATATGAACCCTGACTTCCTGACACTCAACAACAACGAAATCAACGCTGAGTGGAAAGCTGGCAACGTCGCCATCATGCAAATGTGGGGCAGCCGCGCTGGACCGCTGCTTGACGCTGAAGGCACCGCACCTGAAGTTGCCGAAAACACCGTACTTGCCGGCCCGGTCACCGTTGGCGGTGGCGACATTCCGGCCACTACCCTGTGGTGGGACGGCTTCACTGTTGCGAAGAACATCTCTGACGAAGACGCGGAAGCCACTTACCTGGCCCTGGTCAACGCCATTGACCCGAAGATTATGACACCCGAAGTTGCCACTCAGGCGGTCTGGATGATCGACGGCTATGAGCCCACTGCAGCATCTGCTGGTGTATTCGCAGCCATCGAAGCAGGCTCCAAGCCCTACCCGATGATTCCCTACGAATCACTGCTGCACACGGCACTGGGTAACGAACTGCCTGACTTCTTCTCTGGTAAAGAAGATGCGGCAAAGACGCTTGAAGATGTTGAAGCGGCTTACATCACCGCAGCTAAAGAAAAAGGCTTTCTGTAAGTTGTATTGATCATCACTGTGGCTTGCGGTTGACGCGAGCCACAGTGATGTTGGTGGATGCGCAGGCTTATCCACCCTACCCTTAGCAACCCGATTATCCGTAGCACCGTAGGGTGATGGTATAAGCTTGCGCATCCACCACTAACTCTGCAGCACCCGGTTGCCAATTCCATGGCACCAATATTGTCATTCCGATTTACGTAGAACTGTTCATATAACTTGCGAGCGCACAGCGCTGAACAACAAGCAGAACAACAAGTTGCCGCTTCAAAGAAAAACATGAAGAGCCTGCCCGATAAACTGCCGAAGACCCTGCATTGAAACACCGTACCTTTTTTCGGTTTTTCCTGCCGACAGCACTGGCCATGTTGCTGTTTATTTTTCTGCCCATCGTCTCGGTTGTCATACAGTCACTCTACATCGCCCATGAGCAGGTGTTTGTTGAGGTTGAGAACTGCGATATCTTCGGCTGTAAAAAAGAGTATGCGGTGGATCAGGCAGCCACCGAACAGCTACGAGCCGAGGAACCACTGGGCCGCTTTGTTGGGCTAGACAACTACTTTAATCGCAGCCACCTCGCAACCACGGAACTGGCACAGGCATGGGAATCCTCCACCGGCCTGACGGATTTCGTCAAACAGGTTTATAACCTGCCGCTGTACCGCGCGATCATCTTCACTCTGGTGTACACATTTACGGTAACACCACTGCTTATATTTTTTGGCTTTTTAATCGCGATTGGTGTCAACTCGCTGCATCAGAAGATTAAGGGTTTTGTTATCTTTTTTTCACTGCTGCCGATGATTGTCACGCCGTTGGTAGGATCACTCATTCTGTTCTGGATGATCGACTCGCGCGGCATCATTGGAAGTTCTCTGCAGTTGTTGTTTGACGATCCTGATCTGTCGCTCAAGGCATCTACCACGCTCACGTGGATAACCCTTATTGTGTATGGCGTTTGGCACTCTGCACCGTTTGCGTTTGTGATTTTCTATGCGGGGCTGCAGACGGTACCGCAGGACACCCTGGAGTCTGCAATGATCGACGGCGCAACCCGCTGGGAGCGCATCCGCTACGTGGTGATTCCACACCTGATGCCACTGGTTACGTTCGTCGCATTGATACAGCTTATGGACAACTTCCGCGTGTTCGAGCCGATCATCGGCTTTAATGCCTCGGCACACGCCACTTCATTGTCGACCAATATCTTTAGTGATCTCGATGGCGAATCACTGCTGCTATCGTCCGCATCAACAACGTCGGTGCTGACAATCATTGGGGTAATCATACTGTTGTCGCCAGTGCTGTATCGCACCTGGCGCGACTGGGACAGGAAGGCCTGATATGTCGTCATCAGTCGTTGAAAACAAAAGCCTGTCGCTGCGGTTTTTCTCCACATTCTTTATTGCACTGTGGCTGATTATCGCCGCGTTCCCGTTCCTCTGGACCTTCTGGGGTTCGTTTAAAGTGGAACTGGATTTTTTCTCCAAGGAAAACTGGGCCAACGCAGTTACCGGCCTTAGAACCATTCGCGATACCGGCTCTGCCTTTACCGGTGATGGCTATCAGGGCGCATGGGTACAGGAAGAGTTCTGGCGCGCTGCGATGAATACCGCCATTGTCTGCTTTCTGGTGGTGTGCACGTCGCTGACAATCGGCACGCTCGGCGCTTATGCGTTGTCGCGTTCCGGCTTCAAGTACGCATTCTGGCTGTTGATACTTGCACTGATTTTCCGTGCCATGCCTCCCATCACACTGGTTGCAGGTTACCTGCTACCGTTTTTTGAGTGGGGGCTGTGGGGGTACCTGTCGACCACGGTCATTGTACTGGTCGCAATTAACCAGCCTTTTACCCTGTGGATGCTGCATTCGTTTTTTCAAAAGATACCGAAAGACCTCGACGAGAGCGCGATGGTCGATGGCTGCACCCACTTTCAGGCATTTCGCCACGTTATATTACCGGTGATGTGGCCCGGCGTCATTACCACCGGTTTGTTTTCGTTTTTACTGGCTTACAACGACTTTGCGGTAACGGCGATGTTGTTGTCCAAAGAAAACCAGACCATGATCCCTAAAATTGCAGGCTTCCTCGGCACCACACAAACCGAGGGCAATGTTATGTTCGCCGTTGCTGCGGTCGTATCCGCAACAGTACCCCTGTTTATTCTGGTGATGTTCTTCCAGCGGCAAATCGTCAGCGGGCTAAC
>CAYMFQ010000276.1:0-7129 GCA_964389335.1 uncultured Granulosicoccaceae bacterium | reverse complement strand
TCCGGGGCCCGCTCACGACCCCTGGGTAATCGCACCAATAACCGCTTCTATATGATTCGCCAGAACAGCATATACGGAGCGCCGGACGGCTACGGAATGATCGATGAAGAAAAAAGTAATGAGCTAATTACCGTCTATCGCCCCATCGGCGAGTTGGACTTACATAACGCGACTGATAACCTGGTTGACTCAACGAATGCGGTCATCGCCAATGAAGCGAGAGGTGATCTTAATGAATCGCAAGGATGGCGACTGTCGTTATTAGGCGATGGTGAAAAGTCACTGGCTCCGTCGCTGACCCTGAACAACGAGGTAATATTTACCACCTACTTGCCTAATGCAAATGTTGGCGACGCCTGTGCCCCCGCAATTGGTGGCGGCAGAACCTATTCCGTAAACGTGTTCGATGCCACACCAACAAGTGGTACCGACGCGGCCGATCGATACACGATGCTTGAAACGCAGGGAATACCGTCAGAGCCGGTAGCGCATATCAACAGTAATGGTGAGGTGCAGATTATCGTCGGTGTGGAGACAGTAGATACACCCAATATCGAGCTGACACGTCGTATCTACTGGACGGAACAGCCGGATTACTAGCGACGAATCAAGAAGCAGCCCCGCGGATAGTGCGGGGCTGCTGCATTAGTAACGATCCACTAGATAACCGATGCGACACCGCCATCCATCGGGATGATCGCCCCTGATACATAACTCGCCAGATCCGATGCCAGAAATGCCGCAACCCGAGCAACTTCTTCAGGTTCGGCCAGACGCCCCATAGGAATCGTTGCCGCTTTCTCTTTTAGCAGTTCTGCCGGTGTTTTTCCGGTTTGTCGCGCTTCTGTTTCCAGGCCACTGTCAACGCGGCCGGTTTTGGTCAGCCCCGGGTTAATGCCGTTCACTCTAATACCTTTACCGGCATAGGCTCGCGCGTAACCAACGGTTGCCAGCATCAGTGCAGAGTTGGCAGCACCGCCGGCTATATGTATGGGGTTTGCCTGACGGCCACCCTGGCCAATAATATTGACAATGCTGCCAGCGCCGCGCTGAGCCATCCGTTTTATCACCGGGTCCATAACCAATACACCGGGAAAGTATTTGGCCTGCATGCCCTGTTGCAGACCTTCGGCACCCAGTTCGTCAACGGTAAAACGTTTGGCTGCCCCTGCGGAACCGACCAGTACCTGTATTGGCCCCATGTCACGTTCAACACGCTCGGCCAGTTCTGTGGCCTGAGCCGGATCACTCAAGTCTGCGGCGAATGCTTCTGCTGTCGCACCCTGTTGCATGAGTTTGGCGCGTGCCTGTTGTAATTCTTCAGTGTTGCGCGAAACGATTGCCACACGCGCACCACAGGCGGCCAGTTGTGCCGCGCAGGCGTAACCTATGCCTTTGCTGGCACCCGTAACGAGTGCCACGGTTTCTGGTGGAAATTCAACCTTCATGGGTTATGCACCGCAGTGCCTTCGTCTAGAAATGCGAGGTAATGAGTTTACCGGGCAGCCACAATGCAAGCATCGGGAACAGCAACACGATAATCAGCACCACTGTGTCCGAAATACAGAACGGGAAAGAGCCGCGGATAACCTGTGTTACCGGCAGTTTTGTCACGCCACTGACGGCAAACAGATTCAGGCCTACCGGTGGGATCACACTGCCTATCTCGATACACAGGGCGGTCAGAATACCGAGGTGAACCGGGTCTACGCCGAGGGCCAGGGCAACCGGAAAATAGATCGGTACTGTAAGTACTAATATGGCAACACCGGTTAACCACATAGACAGCAATAACAGCGTACCCATCAGCGCAAATAGAAATGCATGCTTTGACAGGCCGAGATCAGTGACCCACGACGCAATTTCCTGCGGCCAGCCCATGTTGGCGAGGAAGAACTGGAAGATACCGACACAGCCAAGTAAAAAGAAAACGATACCGGTCAGGTTCATGGTGCGCCGGGTGACAGGAATGAGTTCTTTGATAAATGTTTTGCCTTTAAACAACACGCCGTAGGCGAGGGCGTAACACGCTGCAGCCGCTCCGGCCTCTGTCGGGGTGAAAATACCGCCGTACAGACCACCGAGCACAAGCACCGGCATCAGCAGTGCAGGCAGCGCTTCGACAAAGGCAATTCTCACCTGACGCCAGCTAAACTGACCAGCTGGCAGCTTTACAACAAATACGGACACAGAAACGATAATAATGGCATCGCTGATGGCCAGCATGATGCCGGGCACCACACCTGCAAAGAACAGATCAACGATGGATATTTCGGTAATAACGCCAAACAGAATCAGCGTAATGCTTGGTGGAATCAGCAACGCAATACCACCGGCAGAGGCGATAACCCCGGCTGCCATCCACTTGGGATAGCCACGCTTGACCATCTCCGGGTAGGCGATAACGCTCATTGCAGCGGCCATTGCCGTCGAGGAACCGGATATCGCTCCGAACATCACAGCAGACAGCAGCGTGGCGTACGCAAAGCCGCCAGGCACCCAGCCTACCAGTGCATCGGCGAAATTAAACAAGCCGCGTACCAGGCCTGTTTTCTCCATCAAAAAGCCGGCGTAGATAAAAAACGGAATAGCTATCAGCGTGTATTTACTGATAAATATAAAAAACGCTTCGTATAGAGTGCCGAAGGTCAGGAAATCATCAAACATCACCATCACCGCCGAAGCACCGGCCAGGGAGATGGCGATTGGCACACCAATCAACAACAGGGTAAGAAGAATTAACGCAAGTGCGAGCATTTAATCAACTCTTAGCTGAGGCAACTGGGAACTGTGAAACGTGTGTTGCGGGATTAGACATCCGTGGTGATTTCCATTTCGGTGTCGAGGTAGTCTCGACGCGCGAAACTGATGATGTCTTCGATAAGCTGCAATAAAGCAATGACTGACATTAATATAAAGCCAAACATCAATATCAGATAGAAGGGCCACAGCGGAATCAGCAGGCTATAGGTTGTGAGCTCACGCTCCACTGCGTAAGTCAGTGTTGGCCAGCCGGTGATGCCGATTGCCGCGCAGAAAACCATGATAATGGCTGATACGACAATCCGCAGGGCGCCGACCGTTTTAAGGTAACCGCGCGAGTGCAGCAGTTGCACGATGGCATTCATAACCAGGTGACTGCGTCGGATTTGGGTTACGCCAAAATACAGTGCGACTGCTGCGACCATGCCCACAATCAGTGCATCCTGCCCCCACTCGAACACCACCCCGAAGATGTAGCGACGTACAATTTCGAGCATCGCAAACAGGGTGAGAACCAGCAGCATAACCGCGGACAACCAGCCTACCACCCGTTCAATCCAGTCTTTCAGATGCTGGGAAAAAGCTAAAAACGCATCCATTTACCTTTCCCCCGGTTTATTTGTTCGATGAAAGTCATGCAGCAGAATTCGGGTAACGTGTACGCCAGACAGAGATGTAGGCAAAGAGCCACCCGTATTGGGTGGCTCTTTGGGAGAGGCCTTACTTACGGCTCTTGGCGCGGTACAGCTCTGCACCTTCTACATAGCGATCAAAGTACTCCTGATACACTGTGCAGTCTGTGCTTTCCAGCGGGTGGGAACCTGTGGGGTTAGCTTTGACCAGCGCTTCCGCCTCGGCAGTGAACTTGTCTACCAGTTCTGCGCCACGCTCGTCGACTTTGGTTTTGATCCACTCGTTGGTCGCGCCGCCCTCTGCTTCCTTCATGGCAGCAGCTTCTTCGTCAGACATGACGTAGATGCCCGGTGCAGACTTGTCTTTGGTTTCAAACTTGGACAGCATGCGCTTGTCGTTGCAGAAGTTAATAGCGCGCTGGAATGGAATGAAATCGTTGACGATGATGTCAGTCATTGCCGCCTGCTGCTCTTCATCGAGCTTGTTCCACCACTTGTTGGATGCGCCAAACCAGTAGTAGTCACCTACGATGCCGTTCAAACCGGCTACAGTGAAGTAGGGTGCCTGCTCTTTAACGGCGTTGTAGCCACCCAGTGAGGTCAGCAGACCATCGATAACACCGGTTTGCAGTGCCGGAGGCACATCGCCGAATGCCATGGACTGCGGGTTAGCGCCGAGTGCTCCGAGCAGCGCGTTTTCAGCAGGCCCCATGGAGCGCATCTTTTTACCCGCAAAATCAGCCGGTGCAATAACGCGGCTTTCGACCGCGCCAGCGCCCATGTACATGCTCAGGTGGCCGGCACCGAACAGGGTGATGTCGTGTACTTCATCGAAGACCTTGACCAGCTCGGCGTAGGTTTCGGTTGAGTCGACGTTGTCAATGGCGCCAACCGTGGTCAGCTTGCCCGCGCCCAGCAGTACGTTGGCGAGCGGCTCGACACTGGCAGTTTTACCGAACTGACCGGTGATCATTTCCAGGTTGCCCTGGGTCATTGCCTTAACGCCCTGCGGAATGGTGTAGAGCGACTTGGCCCAGAATATCTGCACCTTGCTGCCCGGTATCTTCTTTTCTACCTGCTCGGCGAAAAAGACTTCGGCGATTCCGGCGGGATGCGGAGGGCCGGAATGGTCTGATGCCCAGCGAAGCTTAACCGGCTCTACGGCGCTGGCAGTTGAAGCGGTAGCCGCAACCACTGCGGCGGCAATAAGGGTGGTAACTGTGCGTAATCGAAACATTAGTCCTCCAGATTGAGTTCCAGATATTGAGATCGTCTGTTGATTGTCAGGGATGAAATCGCGATCTGGCGGCAACAGTACCAGACCTTACTGAATCATCAAACCGTCTGGGAGCAACATTGACGACTTGTGACGCAGGAAATCGCACAAATGGGGCTTTATTGGGCTGTTTTCCCACAGGACGCGACCCCGTGAGGCGCAATCTGCAGCGCCTCACGCACAGATTCAGCCGCGGCCAGCAGCTGCGTATCCTGCCGAAAACCACCAATCAGCTGCAGCCCGACCGGCAGATTGTTGGGCCCGGTGAATGCCGGAATACTGAGGGCGGGCAAATGCAGTGCGGTCCATGCCGTGTTGCAGGCCGGATCGCCAGTGGCTTCGAGACCGGACCATGCCTCACCCGGTGCTGCGGCGGTCAGTAACAGGTCGAAATTCTGCATGGTCGCAGCGATTGCATTGCGCTGGGTGGCCAGTGCTTGCTGGGCATCGGCGTACTGTTCGTAACTGCATTGCATGCCGTCTTCGCAGCGCCCGTCGACCAGCTTCGGACTGAGTAGTTTGGGGTGGCGGGTTCGCTCCCAGGTTATCGCCCGCGCAAATTCGTAGCCGGCGATGGCGCGGTGATGCTGCGCGATGGCTTCAAATCCGGCGTCGGGCTCGATGTCAGTGACACTAGCCACCTGTGGCCCGAGTTTGTCGATGGCAGATTCAATCAGCTGCTGCACCGGTGCTTCGACCTGACTCCAGGCAGCGTCACGAACAACGCCAATGCGCAATGCCGACAGTGACGTCGGCACCAGTGGCCGCATCGGCGCCCGAATCAATGCGCGACGCACAATTTCAATGTCCTCAATACTGCGGGTGAACCAGCCGACCGTATCAAAGCTTGCTGCACACTCAAACACACCGGAGCGGCTAACATCACCATAACTGGGTTTGTAGCCATAGACGCCGCAGTACGATGCGGGTCTGAGCACAGACCCGGTGGTTTGCGTGCCGAGTGCAAAGGGCACCATACAGGCCGCCACAGCCGCTGCACTGCCGCTTGAGGAGCCGCCGGGCGTATGGGTCAGTGCGTGCGGGTTTCGAGTTTTACCCGGGTGGAAGTGAGCCAGCTCTGTGGTGACTGTCTTGCCAAGACAAACGCCGCCTGCCTCTTTTAACAGCGCCACACAGGCCGCATCGCGAGCCGGCTGATTACCGTTAAATATCGGCGTACCGTGTTCAGTGGGCATATCTGCGGTATCGATAATGTCTTTCACGCCGAACGGGATACCGTGCAGCACACTATTGACGGGCTGCTGGTCGAGCAGACGTGCGGCCATACGCGACTGATCGCCGCCATTATATGCCCAGGCTCGCACCTCTGACTCCTGCTGAGCGGTATGCTCAAGGCACGCATCAATCAGCGCAGAGGGGCTTAGACTGCCAGACTCTATCTCTCGAGCCGCTTCGGCAATCGTCATCTGTGCCGGGTTGCGTGGCATTGGCTGTTCTCCGGGTATCGTGGCAACAATCAATGCGATGGTACCATCACATCTATAACGGAGGAGGTCTCGGTGAGCGACAATGATACCGACAGAGTAAGGCTGCAGCGTTATCGCACCGGCAGAGTTTGGACAGCTAATGGTTCATACACCACTACGCGGGTGTCGCCATGAATGCGCCACTGACCGGTATTCGCATACTCAGTTTTGAACAATACGGTGCCGGGCCATTTGGCACTCAGACACTGGCTGACCTCGGCGCCGAAGTAGTCAAGATTGAACAGGCAGACAGCGGCGGTGACTATCTGCGCGCAATAGGGCCTTTTTTCTCTGACAGTACAGACGGCGCAAACCCACAGACCCATGCCACAGACGCGAGCCTGTTTTTTCAGAGCCTGAACCGTAACAAAAAAAGCGTAACGCTGGACATTACCACTGACGAAGGCCGCAACGTTTTACATCAACTGGTGGCGAGTGCGGATGCTGTCGCCAACAACCTGCGTGGTGATGTGCCGGAAACACTGGGCATTACCTACGATGCGTTGAAGTCCGTCAACCCCGCTATTGTGTGTGCGCACTGTTCTGCCTACGGTCGCAGTGGTCCACGCAAAGACTGGCCAGGCTATGATTATCTTATGCAAGCAGAGGCGGGGTACTTCCATTTGTGCGGCGAACCTGGCTCACCGCCTGCACGCTTCGGGTTGCCACTGGTTGATTATATGACTGGACAGAATATGGCGTTGGGGCTTCTCAGCGGAGTTATGGCAGCGAAGCAGAGCGGTGTCGGTCGTGATATCGATGTAAATCTATTCGACACTGCACTGTTTAATCTGACTTACCTCGGTAACTGGGTATTAAATACCGATTATGAACCGGGCAGAGCGCCGCGCTCAGCACACCCGACACTGGTGCCGTGTCAGCTTTATAAAACTGCAGACGGCTGGATTTACCTGATGTTAAACAAGGCCGGTTTCTGGCCATTGTTCTGTAACCTGATTGATCGGGCAGAC
>CAYMFQ010000275.1:0-7187 GCA_964389335.1 uncultured Granulosicoccaceae bacterium | reverse complement strand
AGGCATCCGCTTCGGTTGCGGACATCTGTCCAAACAGTTGCATGTATTTTTTAGTTCCATCCATAAAAGATACTTTGTGGTGCGACTGCCAGTTGCCGAAATCCCATGACCCCGGCTTTATTGTGTAGACACCGGTGTCGCGGAAGTACCAGGCGTCAACCAGGTGAGGAGAGCGGGTATCAGGGGCGCTATCGCGTTGAACCTGAATGGATTCAAGGGTGTATTCATCGCCCTCGAAAAACAGTATTCGCTCCAGTGCTTCGCAAGTTAGCCCGTTGATCAGTAGTCCGTGGCACTGCGCATTGTGATCTGCCACCAGCACCGGATAACTCTCTTCACTGACTTCGCATTGTCGAAAGCCGCTGGCGGTGGACGCCTGCAACTGCAGGGTATCGATCGGCATGCCTGACACCAGTGACAGAACATCCGGATCCATCAGAGACCCGAACACAAAAAGGCTGTCGTCAGCCTTCCAGTCAGTTGGCTTTTTCATGGGCTTTTCCGCAAGGTGGAATAAGGGTTGTGAGGGCTGACGCCGTATTAGCCGCCGACGCCGGGCGGCAAGGATACACTATTCTGTGGCGGTTAGAGTATGGGTTGATTGCTGATTGTCAGCCATCACACCACAGTCACTTGTGCAGCAGGGCTGTACGCAGGGTGTTGACGATACGAAAGGCGGCGCAGGCCGCACCATAGCCGTTGTCGATGTTGACAACGCTCAGTCCCGGGGCGCAGGAGGCGAGGGCGGCGTGCAATGCGGTTTCACCGTTACGAGAGGCACCGTAGCCGGTGGATGTTGGCAGGCAGATAATGGTGCCGGGTATCAGGCCGCCGAGCACGCTTGGCAACGCGCCGTCCATGCCGGCTACCGCAATGACTGCGGGGTATTGCTTAAGTTGATCAACATGTTCCAGCAGTCTCCACAGACCGGCGACACCCACATCGATGTATTGATCGGTGGGCACGCCCATGTAGGTCAGTGTGCGAATTGCCTCTGCTGCCTGTGGCATATCTGACGAGCCTGCCGACACCACTGCCACGGTCGTGAAGGGAGGCTCCCTGGCTGCTGATTTGCCGTTAAAAAAAGCAGTATGGGATACCGGATCGTAGTCGATGTGTTGCTGATGTTCTGAGCTGAACCGCTCACAGACTTGTGGTTGCAGGCGGGTGAGCAAGGCACTGGTATTGTGCGCCAGCAGATCGTCCATGATGGTCGCTAACTGCTGATCAGATTTGCGATCACATAGTATAGCTTCAGCAAAACCAATGCGCTCCGGACGCGCGTGATCAAGTTTTACCTCTGTCATGGGCTGATTGTTACCAGTGTCTCTTTTAAAAAGGCTGAGCCGCGTTTATAAGCTTCAAAGGATAATGGTGTATCGACAGGGTGCTTAAATATCTGTTTGATATCCTGCAGCAGTTGATTGCGAGTGTGGTTATCGAGTTGTGCCAGGCTCTGTTCGTCAAGCTCTATAACGATACCTTCATTGCGCACACGGCACCTTACGGTTGCCGCTTGTAGTCGATTGCGCAGCAATGTTTCCACCTCATCGATTGCGTGTAGTGCGTGCGCTTCAATACGAATACCGGTTTCAATGCGGCTTGACAGGCACGGGGCGGATGGTAGCTCGGCGATGTCGTGCAGGTTGTGGTCGGCAGCCAGTGCACGTACATCGGACTTTGCCATACCGGCTTCAACAAACGGGTGTCGCACGGCGTTGTTTGCGGCTGCCTGCAGGCCAGGTCGCCAGTCGCCAAGGTCATCGGTATTAGTGCCGGAAAACAATTGTGTGTCTATAACCTGTTGTGAAAGTGCATGATACAAATGACTCTTACAATAAAAGCATCGGTTAGCGGGATTTTGCCGATACTTTTCGTCGTTAAACTCACCGGCGTCTAGCATTGTCAGTTGCCAGCCTTCGCGAGCGGCATAGGCTTTAACCCGTTCTGTGGCCACGGCCGGAACCGCCGCTGACACGGCATGAAAAATACTCACGCGACTCCCCATAGCACGATGCGCACAGTAAGCCAGCGTCATGCTGTCAACACCACCGGAGCAGGCGACTGCGGCGTTTTCGCAACTGTCAAAGACGTCTTGTAGCGTGGTGTTACTCATCATTGGAATTCGTGTTGCGATGGTCCATGTTGCTCTGATTATCGGTGGTTTGCAGCGCGGCTTGCTCTGCTGACAACCTTGCATGGCTGCGTGCTGCATGATTGCCGTGTGCAGAAATGACATCGTCCATTTCTGCTTTGGCGGTCGTACCACCGGGGCGCTGTGCAAGCTTCACCCGTACTTTATCAATCGCTGTGTGTTGTCGGTGCAGGATGTGGCGTGTCTCAATACGTGTGCGCAGGCCCAGTGTGGTCGACTGTGCAAAGCAGTGTTCAGCCACAACCGTTAGCGCGTCCGGCTGTGTAAGTATTTGTACTGCTGTCATCATACGCCCTTTTTTTCCAAACACCGGGGTCTGGGTTGCATCAATGACGTGCTCGTGGGCGCGAATATGCTGCAGAGTGGCCGCCAGTTCCTCACCGGTTTGGTCGTCTATTTCAAACTGTATGACGCCAACCTGATCGGTAGTGGAGTCTTCAGGGGTGTGGCCGATGGTGCAGTCAAAGGCCAGCACTCGCAGCACATTGCTGATGCCGGGGAGTTTGCGCTGACCAAACCCGAAGCCGGTCTTTTGCAGCGTGTGAGTGCCCGTGCCGATGTGTGCCGTTGGTGCCAGATATTTAAGAATGGCCGCACCCGTTGGTGTAACCCGCTCGCCGCTGCGACCGTCGTCGCGAAAAGCAAAGCCGCGCAGCAACAATGTGGTGGCTGGTGCAGGTACCGGCAGTTCGCCGTGAGCTGTATTGACCAGTCCATGGCCGACAGGCAGAGCACCCACTGACCAGCTTTCCGCAGCGAGGCGATCGATAAGCGTGGCGGCGGCGACGATATCGGCCACTGAGTCCCAGTTGCCCACTTCATGAAATGCCACATCGTCGATAGATTTGCCGTGAACCTCTGCCTCGGCCCGGGCGAGTTCAGTGAATATTCCGATCGCATGGTGCTTTACAGCGGCGGGCAGGGCGCTGTCTGACAACTGCTGGCGCAGCACTGACCAGTGCCCGTGCCCGTGAGAGTGGCTGTGCCCGTGGTGATGTGAATGGTGCGACTCCGTGTCTGCGTCGGTATCCGAGTCGCTAATAGAAGTCGGGTTCTGCACGGACTCAGTGTCTTTCAATGATACGGTAAACTGCGAGCCGGTCAGCACGCCATCGTTGTGATCAATGCGCGCAAGCTCCAGCGCACTCTGCAGCCCTGCCTGCTGCACCGTGCTAATGACAAGGCTGGTGAGTTCCGGCCAGGTGTCGAGCAGCGCTGCGGTGAACATATCACCGGCGATGCCGCCAACCGGGTCGAGATGAATATGCATACGTCTGCCCTCAGTTTGCGTGCACTGTACCGGTATCAGCTGCCGGTAAAAAGAGCTGCTTGCCAGACAACCGATATTTCCATTGTATAAACCCGGTCTGCATCCTTATACTCGCAGAGCACCCGAACACCGAAGCTGAGACTGATGTCGCTCACCCTCAATTCAACACAACAGCAACAGTATCATACCGATGGCTTTGTCGTGGTCGACAGCCTGATTGATGTTGCGCAGGTGCCGGTGCTGCATCGTGCGTTTGATTCACTGTTTAGCGGGCAGTTCGAAACCGGCGTGCGACCGGATGAAGTTAACTGGCAGCAGGGTGAAAGTGATCCGGCGCTGTCACGCCAAATTTGCAATGGCTGGAAGGCCAGTCGCGACATCGCCCGTGTAGTGCTTGATGAGCACCTCGGCCGGTGCATTGGTGCACTGACCGGATGGTCCGGCGTGCGCATTATGATCGACAATGTGATCTGGAAAGCGCCAGCCACAAAGTCGCTCGGCTTTCATCAGGACAACGCTTTCTTAAGCTGGTTTGACCCGGGTGAGATTGTCACCTGCTGGATAGCGCTGGACGACACCAGTGCCAGTGGCGGTACCATCGAGTTTGCACGCGCATCACACCAATGGGCACTTGGCGAGCCCGAAGGAGAGTTTCATGCACCGGCAGACTATCGAAAGCCAATGCGCGAGGCTGCGGCCAGAGCCGGTGTTGAACCGGATATCTTTTATGTTGAAGTAAAGGCTGGGGGAGGTTCGTTTCATCACGGGTGTACCTGGCATGGTTCGGGTGAAAACCAGGGTCCCAATCCGCGACGTTCTTTGGTGTTGCATGCAATGCCGAAGGATGTGCAATATGTTCCCGATAACTTCGCACAGGGCATCGGCCCGATATACAGTCGCTATAAGCGTTTGGGCGACAATCAGCTTGACGAAAACTATTTTCCCGTGCTTTGGAGTGAAGATGGTTATCGCACCCCGCAAATTGATCAATACCTGACGGCATAGGCGCAAGCGCCGCCGCCACCGTTGTTTCCTTACCCTGATCTGAACCTGTATGACTCACTGGTATAACACGCTCTGTCCATCACCGTGCTCGCATTCACGTGCCGCGGCACAGGAACGTCAGGCACAGCTGACCAAGCCCGCCGGTTCACTTGGCCGGCTTGAAGACACGGCGATAAACTTTGCTGCATGGCAGGCGACGGATCGACCAACGCTTGATCAGGTAATGGTGCGCGTGTTTGCTGCGGATCATGGTATCTGTGCGCAGAACATATCCGCGTTTCCACAGGCGGTTACCGCACAAATGGTTGCCAACTTTGTTAACGGCGGTGCGGCTATCTGTGTACTCAGTGACGTTGCCGCGGCTGATTTTGCCGTGGTGACCATGGGGCTTGCCACAGCGTTGCCACCGCTGTCGTCAGGTCGACTCATCAGACACGACATTGATAGTGGTACCGCTGACTTTAGTGTGGCGCCGGCCATGACCGAGGCTCAGATGCAGCAGGCATTGCAGACCGGCCAACAGGTGCTGGAGTCTTATCGACAACAACAACCCGACGTGCAGTTGTTCGTCGGCGGTGAAATGGGTATTGGCAACACTACATCGGCTGCAGCAGTGTTTTCATCGTTGCTCGACATCAGTCCGGTGCAGGCCTGTGGTCCGGGCACTGGCTTGTCAGACGAGGGTGTTGCGCACAAGGCGCAGGTGGTTGAACGCGCACTGGCCAAACATGAGTTGCAAGGCGCCTCAGCGGAAGTTGTATTGCAGCATGTTGGCGGCTTTGAGATAGCAGCGCTGGCGGGTGCCTATATCGCTGCGGCACAACAACAGGTGCCCAGCCTGGTTGACGGGTTTATTACCACCGCCGCCGCACTGATTGCGGTTCGCATCAACCCGTCCTGCCGCGACTGGTTGATGTTTGCGCATCAGTCGGCCGAGCCTGCACACCGACTTGCACTTGAAGCGCTGGAGGCAAAACCGCTGATTGATCTGGGGCTGCGACTGGGCGAGGGCAGTGGTGCTGCCGTTGCACTGCCAGTAATAAAATCTGCTATTGCCGTGCACAATCGCATGGCCACCTTTGAAGAGGCTGCGGTGGCAGCCAGGCTCGCGTGAGTGTTCCACCAGCCTTACTCGCGGAAATATGGCATCGGGAAAAACACTACCTGTGGGCTGCGTTGATGTTTTATACGCGGGTGCCGGTGCCCGCATCCTATCAGCACACGGATCATAACTTTAACCAGTCGCGTAAGTACTTCCCGCTGGTAGGTGTGCTGGCAGGTGCTGTGGCTGCGGTAATTGTGGTGCTTGCTTCGCTTCTGTTGCCACTGAGTGTCAGCGTTGTATTGTCGATGGCCGCAACTATCCTTTTCACCGGTGCCTTTCACGAAGACGGCTTTGCTGATTGCTGTGACGGTTTCGGCGGCGGCTGGGACAAAACACAAGTCCTCACGATCATGAAGGACAGCCGCGTCGGCGCCTATGCAACGATCGGTATGATTGTGCTGCTGGGGCTTAAATTTACAACCCTGTTTGAAACCGGGCTTGTTTCGGTATACCTGCTGGCACTGGTGCTGATTAATGCACATACGCTGAGTCGACTGGGTGCCAGCCTGGCCATTGAACAACTGAGCTATGTGCAGGATATCGATGCCAGTAAAATTAAACCGATAAACATTGCACCGCTGTCGGCGTCTGACTGGGTGGTGAGTTGCGCGTTTGCCGTGCCGGCATTCATAGTGTTGCTTTGGTATCAGCCGTTAGCAGTTGTCGCCGTGCCAGTTATGGCCGTGGGATACCGATTCATGTGTCGCTACTTTGAGCGCCGCATTGGTGGCTATACCGGTGATTGTCTGGGGGCAATGCAGCAGGTGCTGGAACTGGTTTTTTATATCGTTGTACTGGCGGTGGTGTACTAACGACAATCAGCGCGGGCTCAGCGATGATAGTGGCGATAGAAAGTCGTGGATTTGTTGTGCCATTTCGATAATGGCAGCGCCGGCAGAATTTGTATCGCCTTCTTTACTGTCTTCGTCAGTCTGCGTATCGCTATTCTTTACTTCCCTGTTCTTTACATCACGAGGCCACTTTGCACTGATCGCAATCTGTTGATCAACGGCTAGTACTGGCATCTCGCATTGTTGCGCGTCGCAATAGACAACTGGTGCCTGGTTTCCCCCGTAGGGTGAGACGACCTGGCAGCTATAGGACTCTGCTCCCTCAATTGTGGCGCACAAGTAGTCTGGCCCGCGGGTAATATCTACATCGTCCTGCTGCAGACGCTGACGATGCGTGAGTTCGCTTTGTGCGGCAGCTGAGTTTGTATCATCCAGTTTACTGACGCGTAGCTCTGATACGGATACTGGTGCTTTGTCGGGATCGTAGTAGATGTGTGTTACCACCGGAATGGGGTAGCCGTGCCCATCTGTGTTTGTCGGGTGTACATCCAGACACTCTGTGCGTTCTATCTGCAACAATGCGGTGCCATCGAAATGTTCTGCCCGCAGGAAGCTACCACCCCGATACACCGTGCCGTCTTTCGCTACCTGGCCAAAGTCAACAAAGCGAAAAAAATCCGGACAAGTTCCGGCATTCGCAACACTGGTCATAAGAAGTAGGAAGATGAGCGGGCAGAGCTTGTACATAATTGAACCGTGCATGAAATCTGGATAACAATTTTATTCTACCCCGTGTTTCAGCAGATCACTATGATGGGCTAAAGGTTTGCTGCTCTGTTAAAACGTATGGCCAGGGGCGTA
>CAYMFQ010000274.1:3462-7207 GCA_964389335.1 uncultured Granulosicoccaceae bacterium | reverse complement strand
TTTACCGTAAGCGATCAGCGTTTGAAAGGAACTATACGAGCAGATAACGAATTTCTGCTATCAAGATCTAAAGCATCAGGCCCCAGCGGGCAGGTGATAAACACGACCATGTGCCGGCGGGTATGTTGTTCGAGGGGGTGTCACACGAAACACACCATAGCCGCGGTTATTTCCACGATTTGAACGTAGCCTCCATCCATAGGTGCCGTCCAGTTGAAGTTGCTTCTTGGCCAGCGATGCATGCGACTCTACCCGACGCGTTTCACACCGCCTGTCGTCCAGCCCCCACAGGTCACGCAATAACGTGGCCTTGGGCACAATGGTGCCCTGGTGTGTGAACAAATAGTGCGATAGCTCGAACACCAGTCGTCGCAGTTGAATTCGCTGATCACCAATCAGAACGGTCTGGGCCTGTGTGTCAAGTTGATAGGGTGCAAAGGAACGCGCAGCAAGCGGCTTTGGAAGAAGAGAGTTAATTAACGCACGAAAAATCCGAGCGCTGCATGTAGGGATCGATACGGCGCGATCCGCCCCCTGACGGAATGCCTCAACCAGCAACTCTTCCTCTGCCGATTCTGTGACGACAACAATGTAGGAGCCCGTGGAGGCCACCGCCGCAGACAGTTGGGCTATGAAACCCTGTTTCAGCAACCATTCATTGACCCCAACAACGACAACCGGCGATTTCTGGCTATATACATTCAGCCAGAAAGAGCAGGGCAATGAGGTTGTTTCCAGTAGATACGAAGGCTCTGCAGACCAGAGGCTGGCAAGCGATCTAAGAGAATCGGATTCTGTGTAAAACGGTAGCGTGTACACTTATACCGGTCATGTATCAGGTGAACAGGAAATTACCCATTGAACAACGACGTCCAACACACTCTGGGTACATCCGCACTGCAAATATGCTCCGGAGCAAGTCCGATCGAATAGCTCTCAACCATTCGTCACTCAAAGTTCTCTTGTACAACAGTGGCTGAGCTTGCATTCCCTGTACTCATAATCAAATCGGGCAGGATAAGTATAATCAGCAGCAGCAAAAAACACGGTCATCCATATGGATGACAGCAACAATCCCTAAAAGTCAAATTTGACACATTGCGCATCAATTTTGAAACACTTATATCTGTCACACGATCATTGCAGTGAAATTCAAATACCGGGACCTGTGTGTCACAAATCAGTTACTTGGAAGGCCTCCGCGAACAGCAATGTTTTTTATTACTGATAAAATTTCAGGCTCAGTGTTGCCAATGAAAATGGTCGTGAATCGAATGCGATGCAACCCACCGTTGTCGTCGACGGCGCGGGGAAGTGCAAATTATTTTATCGGAGCGTAACCGTCGACTGTGACTACACCAGAAACCATTATCGAGAACGGCGAGATTGTAGCCATCATCGAGCGAGAGACCGCCGCTTTCCTCAACCGCAGTATTGACGATCTCTGTGAATGCTGGGCACAGGAAGCGTATGTACAGCATACGACCATCTTGCCTTACGCCGGTGTTGTGCAGGTACATGGTATAACCGGACTGCGGAACCATATCCAGTCGCACTTTGAAAACGAAAAACCGCTCGATATAGATGCCAACTCGATTGTCCGAAAAAACTGGCAATTCGTAGTACGCGAAAGTATGGCCTGGGTGACATTTGAGCAGCTGGGAACCTCTGAAGAAGCCGCGCACATGTCCGGCTCACAAATGCATACACGCATTCTGGAAAAAGTGGGTGGCGACTGGAAACTTGTATCCAGCACAGGGGTACTTTCCCGCCTGGATTTCTTCGACTGTCCGAACATACAAGTCGATGGCACCGGTAAGATTGTCCACGCCAGTCCGGACAGCCGCAACGCAGTTGACGTACACCCCGTGCTGCAGATTACCCAGGGTCATATTTCGACAATCACCCGAAAGGACACGCACCGTCTGAGAGACGAAATCCAAAGCGCGCAAAAAAACATTGACGCGGGTACTGCTCGATTACCAGTGCCGTTGATATTTGGCGAAGACACAGAGACAGACAGCTCGCTATGCTGGATAGCAATACTGGATATGAAAATTGTGATTTTACTGGATGATGTAAAGCTGATCGAATCAAGCATCAAAACCGCAGGACAGCTATACGGACTTAGCGCAATGCAAATGAGAGTCGCGGAGGAAATCGCCAGGGGCAATGACTTAACCAGCATCGCTGCTACATTAGAGGTCAGCTCCAACACTATACGCACACACGTAAGACGCATGTTTGAACGTGTTGGCGTAAACAATCAAAAAGCCTTGTTGAAGCGATTGTTGAGTGCACAGGCACCGACGATTGGATTACATTATTAGCACTCATTCCCGGCACACTAACCCAGCGCTTCTGGAAAATCTCCTGACATTTGACTCGTAACTTGCTAGTCTCAGGTTTCAGTTAGCATGTAACGTCGGTATTGTGATGAAAGCGCTCAGCAGTACTTTATTTCTTTTGCTGGTTCTCAGCAGTCAGCCCGTTTCAGCCTTAACGATCTCAATCCTTGAAAATTCTCCCAGCAGCCTGGTTTATTCAAAGGTACTGCAAGAGGTTTACAAAAAAGCCGGAATTCCGCTGGATTTCGTCGTGCGTCCTACCCAACGCTCGCTGGCAGAATCATCAAACGGTCTTATCGACGGGGAATTGGTTAGGATCCATAAAGTCGGCGAGCTCTACCCTACTTTAATTCGTGTACCTACACCGTATACATTTTTCGAATCCACGGCTTTTTCCACCATACCGGATGTACTGCCGGAAGAAGGCTGGAGTGGATTAAGTGACTATCGTGTCGGTATGGTCCGCGGAATGAAGCATGCAGAATGGGGCCTTAAAGATATAGAAAGTGTTGTAGCAGTGAATGTAACGAAACAACTGTTTGATATGCTTAAGTTTGGCCGGATTGACATAGCCGTAACATCCAGGATCAGTGGCCAGTACTTTATAAAAAACTACGATTTACAACCTCTATATCTCGTGAAGCCTGCACTACAAAATCACGATCTTTATCACTACCTGCACGAAAAGAATAAGGAATACATCCCCGTTCTGGATAAGACCATTCAGGAAATGAAGAAAACCGGAGAACTGGCAAGACTTAAAGAAAAGTATATTGCCGAGCTATTGGAGTAGTCAGGTTGACCATACCCGCAAGGGCGTATTCGACTGATTGTTGAAGGATTGTCACACAGGGTCACTGGAAATGAGCCAACCATTGACACTCTTCGAGCTTTATCTCCTGAAATTTCGCAGTAAAAGATGAATTGAGTGGACTACACGCATAAACACCAATATTGACTTTATGCCTGGCTGGTTGCGGAGGATTACATTTACCCATCTCTTCTGTTGTCTCACCCAGCTTGTGCAGATGAAATATACGCATTTGATTAAATCGTTCGCCGTCCAGCGATGACTCAATTAAAAAGTCTGGTCCTCGTCGATGTAATCGATACCAAATATGATTTGGCAGTGTTACATCAGTGGTCGCCCAATCAGAGTATCCGAGATTAGTAACGACACTACCCAGCCTTGAATATTCATTATTCTCATACTCTATCGACGCCTTAAACCAGTTGTCACTATCGAGGTAAATTGTCAAACCACATTGATCAAACAGAGCGTTGTAATTAAAACTGGCTTTAGCTGTGAAAGTGAAGTTATCGTCCGACTCAGTTTGTAGTGCTGGTGCATTGTCATTTCTAAAGCCATAGTAAGAACGTTGCCAAAAATCAGTTCC
>CAYMFQ010000274.1:0-3362 GCA_964389335.1 uncultured Granulosicoccaceae bacterium | reverse complement strand
CTGGTGCATTGTCATTTCTAAAGCCATAGTAAGAACGTTGCCAAAAATCAGTTCCGGGCTCCGTTGTGATGGATATTGACCCCCGGGTCAGCTCATAGTTTTCCGGCTCATTGATCCATTTAGCTTTACTGAAATCTACCACAGGCGTCTCTCCTGTCGTTGCAAACTGTCGCTACTCGCCGTCTTCGTCACGCAGTCGAATTGGTCCTGATAGCTGCGGATACTTGCCTTGCATGCCATCGTATGCGGCTCTAATTTGATCCATATCTGCAACCATGTCTCCACTGGGCAGCAGGCTTAAGCCAATGCCCCCGCGACGTTTGCCGTAGTCCAAATAACTGAGCACGATTGGCACTTTGGCCGCACTGGCAATGTGGTAGAAGCCGGAGCGCCAATAAGGTGTTGCACTACGTGTACCTTCAGCTGGAATCGCCAATGCCATTGCCCGCCCTGAGGCCAGACTAGCAGTAACCTGTTCTACCAGGTTCTGATTGGAGCGCCGGTCGACCGGAATGCCCCCAAGCATTTTTAAGATGCCGCCGAACGGCGGCATAAACAGAGTGTGTTTGCCAAGCCACGACACAGGCACTTCAAGAGCCCATGCCATGAGCTTCATCCACACAAAGTCCCAATTAGAGGTATGCGGAGCGGCGATTAATACGCATTGCGCTGCGTCCGGGGCACTACCTTCTAATCTCCAACCACACAGGCTGAGCACTTGCTGTGCAAGAAATTTCTTAATTTTGATGAGTAATCGCCATCCATATAGGTTAGGACAAAATCGAGCTGCAAAAAGCGCTATCGTCTGTGGTTGCCTGAGCTTGGAGAATACGCTAACTTTGACGTTGATAGTACTCGTTAATTCTCGACACATCCGCATCGACCACTTTCGGAGCGTTATCTGCAACAAGGCCTGGTTTAGTCAGCATTGTCTGGTAGACACCAAATACAGACCAGGTTCAATAGGTCTCAGCCATAAACACTATTTAAAGTTGGTTGATTTGATTATCAGGTACCGGATAATCGAAACTGACGTTTTCCGATTCAGGAGCCAAGTCAGATCTCTGTTATCGAGGGAGGTGATATTGAGGTGGTAACTTTGTCTATCCCCGGCACTCAGCCTTACTTTGTGAGCAACAAACTTGCCGTCAGATCTGCCCTCGCAAGATGAGTATCAAGCGAGTGATGGTTGATATGTCTGCGACCTTGATTCATCACGGCCACATCAGGTTGCTCAATCGCGCCGCAGACATAGGCGAGGTTGTCGTTGGCTTAACGTCCGACACCGAGATCGAGGCAAAAAAAGGCTATCAACCCGAGCTCTGCTTTGCAGAAAGAAGGGAAATTCTTCTGGCTATCTCGAGTGTTACGGAGGTCGTAGAGACTCCATGGTCGATTACTGACGGGGTGCTCGACAAATATAAGATTGATCTTCTTGTTCATGGCGATGACAACCGTAACGATATCAAACCAGAACGATTGCTGATTTTTCCGCGAACCACGGGTGTCAGCAGTAACGAATTGAGACACAGGGCAATGTCTGCTGTCTACTCAAGGCTGCGCATTGAAGGGTACTCCGCAGCAGAAGCTAAGCAGCTGATGACCAGGAACCTGCGGTAGAAAATTCGTAGCTGACTGAAACAAACTACACATATGTTCTGCGGAGCCAACTCCTATTCCACCGCTTTATTTGATCCGGTGCGCCAGATTTAAGTGCCATTAGTTTTATTATAGGTATCTAATCCCTGATGGATCAGCAACACGATTAAGCCAAGCACCAACACGCCAAAGGCGAGTGTATGGCTGGTAGCGGAAATCGGCAAATACTCAAGCACGAGAATCACAAGCCCAATTGTAAAATAGACAGGATTAAAGGCGAGATATTTAGAACCCAACCAATGGTGCCTCATTAGAGAGCCTGTCATTAATGTGCTCAGAATACCAAGGCTGATGTAACCATAGTTAAAAATTAATGATTCGCCTGATCTGGGTGCGAAGCTAATCAACCAGACCAGAGTTGGTCCTAACGTCAGTAGCAGCAAAGCCATATCCGCAAATAGGTGCCAGGCTGCCTTGCGTGACCGAAGAGCAACCTGAGCGATGACGACAATTAACCAGGGGAAGGTAATGGCATAGATAATCCAGGTAATCTCTACACCGCCGATCTTTACCTGCCAAAGCCCTACCCCGAAAATCGCCGTCGCAATCAGTATCGACATTCCGACGACGATAGATTCAAGCCCGCCGACCTGCGGCAGCAATCGTTTGTTATCTTGCTTTATTTCCCAGTTAGATGCCCAGAACGCCAGTAGTACAACCAGCACCATGGCGAGAATAAGACGATCGTCCAGGCCTACCATAAGCATAATAGGCACGGTCGCCAGATTGGCGATTGTGGTGTCTACCCAATGATCAATAAAGTCGCCAAATGAATTCGAGGTACCTAGCTTGCGAGCCTGCATTCCGTCGAGCTGATCAAACACCGCATACGCGATTAGTAAAAAAGCACTGACTACGAGTATTAAGCGGCCAGTAATTGATTGTTGTTCAATCTCAATTGACGCAAACCAAATACTAAGGGGTACGAGTAACGCGCAAGCCCCACCTGACAGGGTCAGTTGGTTTGCAGAATAGCTGGCAGGTAAAATATTAAACACATGTTGTGTAATCAATTTTTTTAAAAACGGTGCGAGCAGTGAGCTGTCTTCAGTAAAGAATTCAGCCTCCTTTTGTTTGCGCTGCAACTCAGTTTGTCGGTCGTGTTTTTCCATTGCGTTTTTAACTATTTAAGGCCAAGGCTGGTGAACACGGATTTCATCCGGGAAAACAGGTTTTCCGCTGTTTCACCAATCGCAGATTCCCTTTCAGCCGCCTCAGCCGCCGACGCTTCAATTCTTTGGGCGGTAAGTAGCCTCTCAGCAATCACTCTGGAAACCTTAACGGCCGTTTCCGGGCGTTTAGCGACGATTTTGCTAAATGCTTCACGAGTGATCTCAAACGCTACAGAATCTACAGCTGCGGTGACAGTAGCGGTCCTCGGTTCATCAGCCAGCATAGACATTTCCCCGAAGACCTCACCCGGTACGATTGGTCCAACTTTAATTATTTCCTGATTATCGAGGGTGATTTCGACCTCGAGAAAACCTTCAGCAAGGCCAAACATTGATGTGCCGGTGTCGCCTTGCGTGATGATTTTTTTCCCTTGCTCCACATCGTGCAGAACCACAGATGCTGCAAGTTCGCACAGTTCATGTTCTTCCAGACCGTTAAAGATTGAGAAGCGAGCCAGCAGCTTTTCGCGATGCGAGGGATTGTGCCACTCCATATTTCTATCCCTGGCCTCAGCAACAGATAAATTTTGC
>CAYMFQ010000273.1:5246-7208 GCA_964389335.1 uncultured Granulosicoccaceae bacterium | reverse complement strand
CACACCGATACTGATCTGTATCTGATGTGGCAAAACCAGGGCGTCGTCGGACAACTATTGTGGGGGCATGGCGTGATGTTTGATGCAGATAACAATGCCGACACCGGCTTTACCGTTGGCAGTGCCATTGGCGTTGAGTATCTGCTTGAGGGTACCGATCTGTATCGCTACACCGGCAGCGGTGGTGACTGGCTTTGGTCCTACGTAACAACTGTGGAGACACGCGTGGTCGGCGACATTGCCGAAGTACGTATTCCACGTGTGCAGCTCGACAATCCGGCCGCCATGCAACTGTACTTTCGTGGTGATAACAGCGCGCTGTTTGACAGTGGTGCCACCGATTACTATCCCGATGCCGTGGGTAGTGCCAGTGCTGACACTGCCGATCGAAGCTTCCGCTACGAGTTTTAAAGCAATAGCAGGTGAAAACAATGAACTATCGAATCATTATTGTGCTGCTACCGCTGTTGCTTTGCAGCGAGAGATGGAGCGCTCAGTAGCCACGAATTGCATATAGCCAGCACCGACTCCAAGCCCGTATCCAGTGTCGCTGGGCGAAAGTGAACGATATGAAACTTCGGCAAATAGCGGAACTGCAGTCACGCTCGATTTGGCATTTTCGGTGTTCGAGCTAAACAGACTCGTCACGCTAACAGTCTGTGAGAATTCCTCATTATCTTTTATGTTGGCGATTCCAAAGCCCAGTGTCGTTATCAGTTTCGGGCTGAAGTGGTAGTTCCCACCCAATTCCAGTCCAAAGGCTGTTTCGCCCAGGCCCTGATCGCTCAGGTTTTCGGAGTCGAGTGACAGCGCGCTAACCTGCATGAAAGCGCGCCATTTCTTTGTATTATTTGGGATGTCGGTCTGTGTTTCGGCAACTGCCGTCGTTGCCAATAGCAAAGTGAGAGAGAAAGTCAGTAGTGCTGAGACCAATTGCATAATTAAACTCCAACCCGGTACTTAAATCACCCTGATGACGCGTTGCTCCCATCGAGCAGTATTAGTCAATCAAAGTTTCTACTGAGGCCTGTAACGGTAGGTCTGTAGAAAAATTCTATACGCTGTTCTAAAAACGATTCAATTAGCTTCATAAATTGGATGTCTGCTGGTCAGCGTCACTACAAAGGTGGCGGTTATTTGAAGTTGATCAGATCAGGTTGTACCCGATAATCAAAAATCAGGTCAGGAGTAAACGCAAAAACGCGCACCAATCGGTGCGCGTTTCACTGCGGGCCTTGCTACTTGTTTTAGCTACTGTGAAGTGGCTGGTGCAAGCGTGTATTCAACAATGAGAGCCGGATGCCTTGATGAATTGGCGTTGTCCGATGAGTAAAAGCCTGCCCAGTCATTGTCCTGGTCATCGTTGTCATCCAGTGACATGGACAGTCGCATTTGGGTGCGCCCGGCTGGATTGATGAAATCCTTTTCTGCTGTCAGGTCTATCTGATAGCGGCTGTTTCGTGCCTTGTCTCCAATAACGGATTGGGCCACGGCGTCTGCAGTAGATTCAAAATCTATCACCTCCAGTGCGGAGCTGTTGCCAAAGTAACCACGTTTGATGTGTACGTTAGCAGTGCCATGTGTATCAAATACGTTTTGGCCCTGGGATGAACCTCGTGTGATTTCGAGAGACACACCGGTGATGACAGCATTGTGTGGCAGTGTCGAGGTATCGAAAGACAACATTGATTTGTACTGCCTGTCCCTTCTTTGGTCACCAATGCGTATAGCGCCGGCCCCTCTGGCGGATGCGTTCCTACGCGAACCTGTGTTGGCATTCTCGGACCTCTCGATCAGAAACCCGTCTTCAGCGGCCAGCGATTTGTAGGTCATTGAAAGGACCTCGAGCGGTGGATTGGTTGTTTCAGGAGTAGTTTCTGTTTCAGGAGTAGTTTCTGTTTCAGGAGTAGTTTCTGTTTCAGGAGTAGTCTCTGTTTCAGGAGCGGTCTCTGTTTCAGGAGC
>CAYMFQ010000273.1:0-5146 GCA_964389335.1 uncultured Granulosicoccaceae bacterium | reverse complement strand
GTCTCTGTTTCAGGAGCGGTCTCTGTTTCAGGAACGGTCTCTGTTTCAGGAGTAGTCTCTGTTTCAGGAACAGTCTCTGTATCAGGAGCGGTCTCTGTTTCAGGAGCAGTCTCAGGTGTCGTATCTACTTCAGGAGTAGTCTCAACTTCAGGAACAGTCGAGTCTGGTTGTTGTTGAAGGGTAAGTACACAGTCATCAACCAGCGTTTCATCTTCGCTATAAATCAGCGCAGATACCAGTGCTGAATTCGCAACGGCGGAGCCGGTTAATGTGTATGTGTTATAGCCGCCACCACTAGCTATCTGAGTTACTTCAGTAGCCAGCTTATTGTATTGGGCGTCAAGGTACGACAGCTCTATGATCGTCCACGAACTACCCGGACGCGTTGCCTGGCAGGACAGTTCATGTTGATCGTCAGCGCGTACCGGCACTTCCTGATACAAACAACCCGGACCACCTTCAAATGCAAGGGCCTTGCTGCCGTCGATTGCATCATCACTTATTGTTAGCGCAAAAACATCTCCGCACGATTGCCAGCCATGCAGGTCTGCCTCAAAGCTGCCATTGGTCAGCAGGTTGGAGCCGGTGTTAACTGTCTCCGGCAACTCAGTGGTCTGCGGGGTGTCTTTGCCATAGTAAGCGTCGCAATTTTGCCGGTAATAATCCAGCACCTCGCGTTTACCGGTAGCGCTTATTCTGTGTTCTTTGGCAACCGGGCAAAACACTTCCGGTGTCAGTTCGTACTCTGCCAGGAATACAGGTTTACCGGCATCAATAAACCCTGAAAAGTAACCGCACTCGTTATACTGAACACATTGCTCACTGACGACGAAATCAAACGCCTCAATGGTTCGCGGGTCCTGTGCCTGGTTGATATTGTTTTTTAATCCTACCGCCATGCCGCGCGCGCGCACTTGTTGCGATACCCACAGGTTAAAGTACATCTGGTCTTCGTAGGTCAGTGGAAAACCCGAGGGGTCATGTGCGGTTTCATCGTACACATCCATGTTATCCGGCTCTACCGCATCGCAACCCATTTGCATTGCCCGATCAAAACGCGCTTCCAGTATCTGTGCAAGTGCGGTTCCTGTATTTGATTTAGCGGGGTTTACATCCCTGATATCCAGCCATCTTTCATCCGGGAAGCCGTGGTACACGTTGCCGAGGATGCTCTCGGGAAAGTCATCCCTGTCGTCGCGAAAGTCTTCCCATGAGCCAACGTCTACATAACAGATGACTTTCTTGCCAAAGCTGTGCAGATAGCCAACCGCGCCGGTCGTCTCGTTATCGAACATGTCGATATCGTAGATTTCGATTTCCGGGTCCGGGTTTAACGTTACGGGTACTTTTAGCTGCCAGTCCCATTTGGGAGGCTGGGCGGCGGGGTCTGCGCTCAGGGTTGGTGGCCATTCCACAGCTGCCGCTGTAGAGCAGGTGCCCAGCAGAAGGCTGATCAGGGCACCTCGAAAAGCAGGTCTTGGATAGTTCAACTCGCGACTCCTTGGTACATAAACTCTGGGCGCGAATCCTACAATAGCCAAGACGGCTTTTTACTTCAGTGTTTCACAAAATTAACAATTCGATCACTTTCCGATACATCCAGGATCTTTAACAGGTGAACCTGCGCAGCGAGAGAGACTGTCCGTTTGTAATAACTTTCAGCCAACGACGCTGATCACCTAGCTGATCACATTGCTCTTCAGTGCAATGATCGCCGCGTGGTGACGGTTAGCGGCGCCGAGCTTTTTTATTGCTTTGTTAAGGTGATAATTGATAGTGGCGGACGAGATACAGAGCACATCGCCGATACCGGCGCTGGTTTTCCCTTCGGCGGTCCATTTCAGACACTCGATCTCGCGGCGCGTCAGCGACGAGGCGGCATCGCGGCCTCCCGATGTTCGGAGTATGTCCATGACACGGTCGTGGGCCTGCAACGCAGTGACGAGTAACTCCGGACCACTGGCGCGCAGTGCCTCCAGCATATCGTTTTTGGCAGAAGCAGCCAGCGTAAAGACGGCCTGGTCCCCGTGAGGACCGGCGACTGGCACCGAATAGCCCGCGTTAATGTGGAACTCACGGGCCTCGTAGAACACCTGTTTCTGCGATTTTTTGAACGGGCGCAAAAAGGTGCTTTGATCCCACCAGAAAGGCAGTCGTGAACTGCGTGAAACGACTGCAGCCGGGTCAGTGTGTTTGTATGATCTGGCAACATAGCGCTCGCGCCAGGCCTCGTCATAGTTTGTGAGGAGCACGTCGTTGGCCGAGTCCGGCCCCTTGAGTAGCAGGTATGAGAAGAACGGCAGGCCGAGCTCGTCGCTGTAGCCAGCCATCGCATCGCCCACCGACTTCAGGCTATCGCAGCTCTGAAACGGATTGTGTTGCAGCTGATCCAGCATTTCAAAGCTCCTTTGGTAGGTTTGCGCGGTGGCCAGGGCACTAAACTAACAGATCTGCTAGTGGCCATAAATCGCCAAGTTATGCGTTAATCATGACACTTTTCACGTCAAAACGCGCTGGAGATTGCGATGAAATGCAAACTTACTCAGTTGGCGGCTGCAGGGCAGCTCGGGTTGGGTTCGGTACTGAATGCCGGGCTTGCCGCCGCGGAGGTGGTCAAGATCGGTGTGCTCGCGCCTCTGACCGGTCCCTCTGCATCTGACGGGCAGGAGTTCGTTAACGGGGTGGAGTGGGCCATCGATGAGGCCAATGCCAAAGGTGGTGTTGCCGGCTACACGTTTGAAAGCGTAGTTGCCGATGTTAAAGATGGCTCAGCAGCTAACGTATCCAGTGGTGCCGAGCGACTGCTGGGCACTGACGGTGTCGAGGTGATACTGACCGGGTATGCGAGCCTGTCCATGTTTGAGGTGGACCTGATGGCGGAGGCGGGCATGCCTTACATTGCAGCCGGGCCGTCTCCGTCGTTTGCGGCGATCACAAGTCAGGCAATCGAGGATTACTGGTGCTGCTGGTCTTATACCGCTTCGTTTAAAGGTTATGAAACCGATGTTATGCCCGCGGTTGAAGCGCTGGCTGAGCGCGGCGATATTACGCTGCGTAACCGAAAGGTAGCGATTGTCTCGTCGGACAACCCTTACTCCAAGACGATATCCGAGGGTATGAAGGTATCGTTTAAAGAAGGTGGATGGGAAATAGTCGTGGACGAACTGGTGCCGTTTGGTGAGGTGGGTGACTGGCGTGCGGTACTGGCCAAGGTCAAAGACAGCGATCCTGATCTGGTCATCAATACAGACTATCTGCCTGGCAACTCTGCGCTGTTTTTGAATCAGTTTCTGGATGCGCCCACCAATAGCCTGGTTTTTCTGCAGTACGCACCGTCGGTACCGGAGTTTGTGGAATTAACCGGTGATAACTCGACAGGTGTTCTGTACAACCTGATCAACGCGCCGTTGAACAGTGATGCATGGCCACGCGGTAAAGAGCTGATGCAGGGTTATGAAGACAAGTTTGGCGTGGCTTCGGGTGCGTATGGTGTTGGTCTTTATGAAATGACAAATTTCTATTTGGAAGCGCTACAGAAAGTAGGTGACCCGAAAGACCACAAAGCCATTGGTCAGGCCATTGGAGAAATAAAGCGAGTGACTGCGGCAGGTAACCTTGAGTTTGATCCAGCCACCAACGTGGCACTGCAAAGTAACGATCACATTCCCGTGTCATTTTGGCAAATACAGGACGGTGAGCGCTTTCTGATAGAGCCGGGCAAGTATGCTAACGGCAAGTTTATGCTGCCACCCTGGATGTCTCAGTAAACATAGATCGGCCTTGCAACGGGGTATCAACAAAACCCCGTTCGCGCACACAGGTCGTGCAGCCGCGCCTCGATCAACTCGAATAACAATAACAAGCACGAAGCCTGACATGTCCGGAGCAACGTTAGAAGTTGTGCAACTGAGTAAGAGCTTTGGCGCGTTGAAGGCGGTCGACAATGTTAGCTTCGCGGTTGAACGTGGCGAGTTGTTGGGAATTGCCGGGCCCAACGGGTCCGGTAAATCAACGCTGTTTAACGCAATAACCCGCATTCCCTTCAAATACAGTGAAGGCACAGTGTTGCTGAACGATCAGCCTGTGCATCGGCTTGCGAGTGACGAAATTGCCAAACGCGGCATAGCACGCACCTTTCAGCGAGAGAGTGTGTTTGCCGAACTATCGGCCATCGACAATGTTCTGGTCACCGTTGAGCAGGCTCGGCGCGGTCAGTCACATAGCGCGCAGATTGCACTTGCCGAAGAGGCGCTTGAGCGTGTGCAGTTTCCGGCTACCTTGCACAACTGGAAAGCCTCATTGTTACCAGTGTACTTGCGCAAGCTCGTGATGATTGCCAGTGCGCTGGCGCTGCAACCAAAAGTACTGCTGCTGGACGAGCCGGCGTCCAGCCTGACAGTAGATGAGATTGCCCGCATGCGGCAGTTGATCGTCGATTTAAAAAGCTCCGGGCTGACAATACTGCTGGTTGAACATGTACTGCAGTTGTTAATGGCAGTGTCTGACCGATTAATGGTACTTGATCAGGGCAATGTCATTGCGATTGGTAACCCCGACGACGTAGTTAAAAACTCACAGGTTGTGGAAGCGTATCTGGGGACTGCAGCTTGAGTGCACCGCTATTGCAGCTTACCGATCTGTCCGGCGGCTACGAGCCAATCCAGATCTTCAGTAACATAAACCTGGTGCTGCTGCCCGGTCAGTCAGTTGGCTTCTTTGGGCCGAACGGACATGGTAAATCCACCCTGATGAAAACCATCAGTGGTCTGCTGGAGCCGTGGACTGGCGATGTTGTGTTTTGCGGTGAAAAGCTCAACCGGTCGCAACAGCGCGGCAGTCGTCGCTGGCGCAACTTTAACTATGATGTGGTAACACGTCGACGTATGGATCCGAAGCGCGTCGCACGTGCAGGCTTGATACAAATACCTGAAGGCAACCTGTTGTTCCCCGAAATGACGGTACAGGAAACACTGTCTATCGCACCGGCGGCCACGGCATCACGGTCCGGCGCACTGGGGGTGGATTATGTGCACGAACTCTTCCCGCGTTTACGCGAGCGGCTGCACAGCAAGATACGCTATCTGTCCGGTGGGGAACGCCAGATGGTGGCCATTGCAGTGGGTTTGCTGGGCAATCCAAAACTGAT
>CAYMFQ010000272.1:0-7226 GCA_964389335.1 uncultured Granulosicoccaceae bacterium | reverse complement strand
CGCGATCTAAACGTAGGGTGCCCGTGAGCGACGCGAACCGCACCGGTTATATCGGCGTTTTTGTAAGAGTGGTTAGAAAGCTCAACTAAACAGGTAACAGATCAATGCGTAACGATCGACCCAATATACTGTTAATCACCGCAGATCAGTGGCGCGGTGACTGTTTATCAGCAGTCGGTCATCCGTTAGTGAGCACACCAAACCTCGATAAGCTGGCACAGCAAGGTGTGCTATTCGAGCAACACTATGCGGGAGCCGCCCCCTGCTCTCCGTCACGCGCGTGTTTATACACGGGCCTGTATCAAATGAATAACCGCGTCTGTGTCAATGGCTCCCCACTCGACAACCGCCACGACACACTGGCACTGGCCTTCAGAAGGCTTGGGTATGATCCTTCGCTGTTCGGCTACACCGATCAGTCTCAGGACCCGCGCGCTGTGCACGCCAACGATCCAAAGCTCACCACCTACGAAGGTTTGTTGCCCGGCTTTTCCTGGCGTGTCAGCATACCGGACCATCAATACCCGTTTTTATCCTGGCTCAGTGGCAAAGGGTATACAGAGGCACTGACCGACACCAACATGCACATTCCGCAGTCCGGTGTCGACGACCCACCACGCGGACAGGTTCCACGCTATCGGGCTGAACACACGGAGACAGCATTTTTAGTTGATGAATTTCAGCGCTGGCTGAGCGAGCAGGCGTTACATACGTCAAGGCAAACTGATCACCGCTGGTTTGCACACGTCAGTTTTCTGCGTCCGCACCCGCCCTTTACCGTACCGCCACCCTACAACGATATGTTCAACGCCGCAGATGTTGGTCCATTCGCCGGCGCCACCGATCCAAAGGTCACCGCATCGATGCATCCGCTGCTTGAGTGGATCATTGAAACTAACACCAAAAACCGGTTTATACCCGGCGCCGACGGCCTCGCACACGAATGGACCCAGGCCGATCTAAAGCAAATTGCCGCAACGTACTTTGGCATGATTGCCGAGGTCGATGCACAGATTGGCCGCATGATGCAATCACTTGAGCAACACGGCTGTCGTGACAATACATTAGTTATCTTTACTTCAGACCATGGTGAGCAACTCGGCGATCATACACTGCTTGGCAAGCACGGTTTCTTCGACAGCAGTTATCACATACCGCTCATAATCAGCGACCCGACTGCCAGCAAAACTCGCGGCAGCAAGGTTTCGGCGTTTACCGAGTGCATTGATATATTTCCCACGCTGATGGAACGCATGGGTACCGATATACCCACACAACTCGACGGTCATTCACTGCAACCGTTTATTGATAACGGCACACAACCGTCAGGCTGGCGCGATGCAGCGCACTGGGAGTTTGACTTTCGGTCTGTCACCAATGCACAGGCAGAGCAACGTTTTAACCTGGAGCACACACAATGCAATCTCAGTGTGCTGCGCCGCGAAGATGCCAAGTACGTACACTTTGCCGGACTGCCACCGCTGTTGTTTGATTTATCCGCCGACCCGCACGAGACAAACAATGTGGCAGGCCAGACGCAATACCTGTCACTGCAACTCGATTGTGCTCAGCAACTGCTAAGCTGGCGCGCCGAACATCTTGACCAGACACTTGCACTGTCTGCACTGACCGACCACGGCGCTGTCAGCAACCCACGCGCACCCGTTTTTTCCTGATGTCACCGGATACTGACTATGCCTCTATTAACCACTTGTATCGGCGCCTACCCAAAGCCTGAATTTGTTAAATTACCCGACTGGTTTAACATTGAAGCGGGCCCGGATACCGCAGACCCAACCTTGCTATGGGAAGGTGCGATGCAGGCACTCGGGCCAGATGCCGGTAAGATTATCGACAAAGGCGTGGCGCAGGCGATAACCGATCAGGTATCAGCCGGTGTAGACATACCAACCGATGGCGAGATTATTCGGGAAAATTACATCCACTATCACTGCCGCCACCTCAATGGCTTTGACTTCAAAGACCTGACAAACAAAGAAGTTCGCGGTGGTACCTACTCAGCCAATCTACCCACCGTGCGCGGTCCGGTCAGCATCGATCAGCCTTTTCTATACCGCGAGTGGGAATCCGCACAAGCGCACACTGACAAGCCGGTAAAAATAACCATGCCCGGTCCTATGACAGTAGCAGATACCAACGCTGATGATTTTTATCACAATCCGGCAAAGCTCGGTGCGGACATTGCCGATGCGTTAAACAAAGATATTTTGCGCCTTGCTGAAGTCGGCTGTCGCCACATACAAATAGACGAGCCGCTGTTTGCACGCAAACCACAGGAGGCACTTGACTACGGCTTTGAAAATCTGGAACGTGCTTTCCACAATTGCCCGGCACAGGTCACGCGTACCGTGCACATGTGCTGCGGTTATCCCGACAGGCTTGATCATCCCAACTATCCCAAGGCAGACCAAAACGCTTATCTTAAAATTGCGGACGCGGTGGAATACTCGTCAATAAACGCCGTATCGGTTGAGGACGCCCATCGCCACAACGATCTGTCATTGCTTGAGCATTTTCAAAATACAACGGTAATCTTCGGTGTGGTCGCCATTGCCAAAAGCCACATAGAAAGTGTCGAGGAAATTCAGAGTCGGCTACAGACAGCGTTGCAGCATATCGACGCCAATCGACTGATCGCAGCACCGGATTGCGGACTGGGTCTGTTAAGCCGGGAACAGGCCGTGGCTAAACTGACCAACCTTTGTAAAGCGGCAAGCCAGATGTAACTCTGGTCGTGTAGCTTGTATATCTGCTAAAGCGTTTCCCAGTGATGGCAGGCAACCTGGTGCTCGACCGTGTTACCCGCATTTGCACCCGCATCTGCATCACTTACATGGGCACTCTTTGCATCAGCATCAGGACGACCAACCAGCGTTGGTTCCTGTTGTCGACAGATGTCTGTCGCGTACGGGCAGCGGGTGTGAAACTTACAACCCGGTGGCGGGTTTGACGCAGACGGTATTTCTCCTTCCAGTTTTTGCGCTTTACCACGGTCGTCAGGGTCCAACGATGGAATTGCCGAAAACAGCGCCCTGGTATACGGATGCCTTGGCGCTCTGAATAGCTCTCGTGTGGGCGCCGCCTCAACCAGACGACCGAGATACATAACAGCCACATAGTCGCAGGTATGAGCAACCACTGAAAGGTCATGGCTGATAAACATAAAGGTAATGCCGAGGTCCTGCTGCAGTTCCTTCAACAGGTTGAGTACATCTGCCTGAATTGATACATCGAGCGCCGCCACGCTTTCGTCGGCAACGACAAACTTCGGCTGTGATACCAGTGCACGAGCGATGGATATACGCTGACGCTGCCCGCCTGAAAAGGCATGCGGAAAGCGACGCAGATGTTCAAGGTTTAATCGACACCGCGCTGCAATCTCGCGAACGCGCTCGTCAGTTTCTTCGCGGCTACTGGTCAGCCCCATCACTTCAAGCGGTTCTGCAATAATATCCCGCACCGTCATGCGTGGTGATAACGCGGCATACGGGTCCTGAAAAATCAGTTGTGCGCGCTTGCGATACTCACTGAGGCCTGCCTTGTCGATGGCCTCAAGATCGTAGGCTACCTCACCATCACTATAGTGGGCAGTCCCGCTTGTAATCGGCACCGCTTTCAACAGCGCACGACCCAGTGTCGTTTTGCCAGAACCGGACTCCCCAACCAAACCGAAAAAACTACCTTTTTCGATTTGGATTGACACATTGTCAACGGCTTTTAGCATCTGCTTCTTGAACAGCCCCGGGCCGATCGAAAAGCTCACCGACAAGCCATTCGTTTGAATCAGCATGTCGCTCACTGCGAAGCCTCCCGGTAGATGTGGCAGGCAACCTTGTGGTCCGTTTCAACAGTAACATCGACGGGGATCTGCCCCATACAGACCTGGCCAACGATCTGACTACAGCGGGTGTTAAATACACAGCCGGCAGGCCGCTCCAGTGGCGAAGGGATATCACCCGGCACCGGTGTTAACGGGGCATCAAGATCGTCGAGTTTCGGCAGTGCGGCAATCAAACCCTGAGTATAAGGGTGTTTGGGTTTACGAATAACATCACGAACCGGGCCTTCCTCAATCAGGCGACCGAGGTACATCACGTTGACCCGGTCACAGGTTTGTGCAACCACACCTAGGTCATGCGTAATAAATATAATTCCCATCTGAAACTCACTCACGAGATCTTTCATCAGATCGATTACCTGCGCCTGAATCGTCACATCGAGTGCGGTAGTTGGCTCATCGGCAATAAGCAGCGCCGGTTTCGTTGAGAGCGCCATCGCAATCATTGCACGTTGCCGCATACCACCCGAGAGTTCAAACGCATACTGATTGAAGCGTTTCGCTGCATCCGAAATACCAACGCGATCCAGCATTTCGACGGACAGTGCCCTTGCCTGCGCTTTCGTCATATCTGAGTGCAGTTGCAACTGTTCAACCATCTGTTTACCAATGGTGATCGCCGGTGCGAAAGATGCCATCGGTTCCTGAAAGATCATCGACACGGCCCCGCCTCGCACCACATTAAGCTCACGAGGGGTTTTTAGCGACAGCACATCAACCGGACCGCTTTCGGTATTAAGTGTGATACGAGACTCGGCGCTGTATACCGCATTTTTCGCATTGAGATGCATCAGCGCTTTGGCTGTGACTGACTTGCCTGAACCACTCTCCCCTACCAGCCCCATAATCTCGCCTTTATTCAACGAGAAGGACGCATCCTCGACCGCGGTTATCAATCCTTCATCTGTGCGAAATTGCAAGGTCAGGTTCTGCACATCGATCAGCGCACTCACTTGTTGGCCTCCGAGTAGGGATCGGCTGCGTCACGCAGCCCGTCGCCAACAAACACAAAAGCCATCACCAACACGATAAAGAAAAACACCGGAATGAAATACCACTGATAATTAAGCATGACATCGGCCGAGGTGGCCTTTTGCAACATGACACCCAGTGACGACACAGGGTCCTTGAGACCAAGCCCGATGAACGACAACGCCGTTTCACTAAGCACCATGTAGGGAAAGGAAATCACCAGATCGACAATGATATAACTCGTGAAAGACGGCAACAGATGTCGCCGGATAACATGTGCAGACGACGCACCCGACAACTGCGCCGCGAGCACATATTCCTGGTTACGTTCGGTGAGCAGGTGCGTTCGAATACGTCTGGCGAGCGTGGGCCAGCCGATAAAGCCCAAAATCAATGAGATATAAAAGAACCGCGCTTCAGCCGTGGTTTCTGCCGGTAGAAAGGCGGCAATGGCCATAAAAAGCGGAATCGCCGGCACGGTTCTAACGGCATCGGTAAACATCTGGATCACGCTATCGATCCAGCCGCCGTAGTAGCCCGATACCCCGCCAATAATCAACGCGAGCACAAATGCGATAAACACCCCGATGGTACCGACCTGCAATGATGTCCACACCGCATGTAACGTTCGACTGAAAATATCCTGACCGTCTTCGTCGGTGCCGAACACATGAATCTTGCCTTCTTCAACACCAAACAAATGCCGCTCGCCCGGGATAAAGCCGAAGAGTTTGTAGTCGTCGCCTGTTGGTAGGAACGTCAGGTAGTTGCGCTTATCCTCATTGACGGTAGTGACCCAACGGAAATTGGTTGCGAGCGAGCGCTCTCGCTCAACCGCGTGAATAAACGGTCGAAGCGAGCAACCATTCTTGTCGCAAAACTGTGGTAACTGAGGCGAACCGTTAGTGTAGTCCTTATCTCGCCCCGCCACGGTCGGATCATAAGGCGATAGAAAAGGCGCAAACAGCCCCGACAGAATGAGTACCACCAGCACCCAGGCGGCAATCAACGCGGCGCGCTGCTTTTTAAAACGCGCCCAGATAAGCTGGCCCTGCGACGCGGTAAAATACGCCTCTTTTTCTCTTTGTGCTTTTGAGTCGCTGGCACTGCCATTGGTGACTGCCGCCTGCCCATGTGCGTTGTTCATATCAGTGCCTCCTCAACGCACGATGCTCTTGCGCACACGTGGATCAAGCACGGCAAGCAACACATCAGTGAAAAAATTCAGCGCAACAATTGACGCCGTCAGAAGAAAAATGATGGCACCCGCCAATTGCTGATCGTTAGAACGAGCCAGCGCTTCGATTAACAGTGCACCGGCATCAGTCATCACCAGTATCAACGCAACAATCGGCAACTCATTAAAAATACGGTTCAAATCGAAACCCAACGAGTTAATGATCGGACCAAGCGCATGGCGTGCCGGGTAACCCCAGAGCAATTTGCGCCCGTGCACACCGCGTGCGCTTGCTGCAGTAACGTACAACTTGCCAATTTCATCTGACATCAGTGCACGGACCGTTTGCAGCGCAAAAGCTGTCGCCGACCAGCCGAGTATAAATATAGGCAGCCACGCGTGGCTTAGCAGATCGACGAACTTGCCCCACGACCAGGGCGCATCGCGATACTCATCACTGAACAACCCGGTTAGCGTGTCGCCGAACCACACAGTGGCAAAAAGCATGATGACCAAGGCCAGTAAAAAGTTGGGCATGGCCAGCCCGAGGTAACTGACGATGCGCAGTGTGTTATTCAGGAATGCGTTGTCAGAGGCAGCGGCGATAATGCCAACCGGTATGGCAATCGCATATGCGAGGAAAAGTGCAGCAAGACAAATAGCCAGTGACAGCCAGAACTTATCGCCAAGCAGATTGGCAATATTCACCCGCAGGATGCAGGAGTCACCAAACTCGCCCTGAAAAGCGCCGACAATCCAGCCACCCCAGCGTTCAAGAAACGGCCGGTCGAGACCGAGTCTCTGGCGTTCGGCTTCAAGCTCATTGGCGATTTGAATCGACGAGCCCTGAGTATTTTTAAAAGCCAGGTAACGCTCGGCGCAATCACCGGGCACCAGCTCCATCAGTGAAAACACCACCAGCGAAACCAGCACCAGCGTGATCAGTGCCATCACAGCGCGGGTACAAACAAACCGCATGAAGTTCAGCATCTCGAAATCCCGAAACCACTGTTAAACAAGGTAGCCACAGGGCCGAGGCTGTTCAGTAATGCGCTATTCAATATAAGCCAGATTCCGATCGCACTGTTGAAGGTGACCATTTTTATTTTAGTTTGTTACAACCCAAAGCGGCATGTTCGTGCATCGGTGATGTCCTCCCACCTTGAGATTGTGCACATAATCCAGGTTCAAACACATCTTCGCCGGTGGGAGCTGATC
>CAYMFQ010000271.1:0-7268 GCA_964389335.1 uncultured Granulosicoccaceae bacterium | reverse complement strand
GGGAGCTGATCCCCGATCGGCGAACTCCAGTACTTAGGCTCTTACATAGCGTACACAAGCGACATGTTCGTTCAACGGGGTTGTCCTCCCACCTAAACAGCGTGCATACGTTTAAATAATGCACACAACTCAAGTTCGCCGGTGGGAGCTGATCCCCGATCGGCGAACTCCAGTACTTAGGCTCTTACATAGCGTACACAAGCGACATGTTCGTTCAACGGGGTTGTCCTCCCACCTAAACAGCGTGCATACGTTTAAATAATGCACACAACTCAAGTTCGCCGGTGGGAGCTGATCCCCGATCGGCGAACTCCAGTACTTAGGCTCTTACATAGCGTACACAAGCGACATGTTCGTTCAACGGGGTTGTCCTCCCACCTAAACAGCGTGCATACGTTTAAATAATGCACACAACTCAAGTTCGCCGGTGGGAGCTGATCCCCGATCGGCGAACTCCAGTACTTAGGCTCTTACACAAAATACATAAGCAACACATACATAAACATCCGGCCACTGACCTTACCAACCGCTTAACCCGTGATCGCAGCCACCATCGCCTGAACCTCGCTCCCCGAAGTCTGCATTCTGCCATTGGGCGGATCGAAATCCGAAAATGCACGCTCCCGACTAACAGGCGTTAAACACGCAGCATGCACCTCACGCACACCGGTATCAGCAACCAGTTGTGCAACATTGTCAGCAGTCAGCCCGCAGCCCGGCATTACAGAAATACGACCGCCAGCCTGTTGCACCATTGTACGAATTAGCTCCACGCCCTGCGGTGCTTCGGGTTGTGCACCGGAAGTCAGTACTCGTTCAAAGCCAAGCGATATTGCCTGTTCCAGTGCCTGCAGTGGATCAGGCACTACATCAATCACTCGATGCAGTGTTGTACCCAGTCCATTTGCATCATCACAGAGCTGTTCGAGCAGATCCGTATCCAGCTCGCCGTTTTGTTGCTGCACTCCCAGTACAACACCGGCAAGTCCCGCTTCTCGTGCGGCTTTAATGTCCGCTCGCATAATACGCACTTCATGTTCGTTAAAATGAAACAGCCCCGACCGAGGCCGAATCATTGCGTAACACGGAATATCAAGCGTAGCCGCGGCTGCCATCATTCCGGCCGATGGTGTCAGACCGCCTTCGGACAGTGCCGCGCACAACTCAACTCGTGCTGCACCGGCCTGCTGAGCAGCCATGGCGCCGTCAATAGTATCGACGCAAACCTCCAGATCGACTGCAGCCTTTGAAGGCTTGAGTACGGTAGTCATCCATTGCCCTTTTAGATATGTGTTACCCGGCCTTACAGCACTGACGCGAGTGCCTTGTACGGAATGCGTGAATCCTCTGAACTATTCAGTCCGCACTCGGTCGAACCGCCATGCGCGCTGATACCGGGTTTCCGATATAAATGGCGTGCGCACTGCCGGTCGTTTGGCCGGACAACTGATAATTTTTGGATTACTACGGGATTATTACATGAAATTTTCGCGCACTCGAATCGCAGCCTGTGTGGTTTTTGCCATGTCAGCTCTGGCAACTTCGGCTGCCACTGCGGACACCACTTACGCAACCGATCAGGGCCACACTGAAGTTCTATTTGGCTGGAGCCATGCCGGCGTAACGGACCAAAATGCCGAGTTCACCAAAGCCACCGGCACTTTGACGCTTGCGGAGAATATTGAAGACTCTGTCGTATCGGTCGAGATTGACGCAAACAGTTTGGCCAGCGGCTTCGAGGCACTGGACGATCACTTAAAAAGTGCCGACTTCCTTAACGTTGAAAAATTTCCCACGCTGACATTTCAGAGCACCTCGGTGAAGTCTACCGGTGAAAACACGATGGATGTAACCGGTGACCTGACAATTCACGGCGTGACCAAGCCGGTAACGTTGCAGGCCGAAATGACCCACAAGGGCGAGCATCCGCTGGGCAAGGCAATCGAATATTATCAGGGTCAGTGGGTTGGCATTAAAGCGACCACTCAAATTGATCATCAGGAATTTGGTGTAGGGTCTTTTTCAACGGGGCCGATCAGCATCACGATTAACAGTGAGCTGAAAGCCAAGTAAACAAGTACAGTAAAGAAATAGCGAAGTCCCGCAGCTCCATCCGGAGCCGGGTACGTTCAAGGCATACATCGAGGTTTCAGGGCAGCCCTATCCACCAACGAGGCGCGTCAGCTTAACAAAGCTGACTTTGTCAGTTTCGCGCACATCGACGATATGGTCCGGATCATTGGTCTGAGTGTTGTCAAGTAATACAAAAAACTCGTTCTGTTCGAACGCGTCAAGTGCCTGCTTTATTGCCTGCTCGGCATCCAGCTCTTTTCCGTATTTAACCAATAAATGCTCGACGTCCATAGCATTACACGGATTGGCATTAATCCGGTCTACTTCATCGCGTACACGTTCACTGATAATTTCACGGACGGTGATTGAGTGGGTATCAAACGCGAGGCTAAACTCGGCCAGCGTATCCCCAAAGGCTGACTCATCACACACACTTAGTTCGTTATCCAGCAGCACTGTTCGCTCTCCTCCGGATTTGTCTGGCTATTGAGGCATCTTTTATTTTGTCATCGCTCGCCAGTAGCAGCGCTTTGGAAATAATAATCGACAGCAGGGTGTCACCCTCGAACGGCAGCCTGACATTTAATTGCTTGCGAGCCGGCACAATGCAGAGGTAGGTGTCATCGGGTTCCATCAGAATATTGGTGGAACCCAGGTGAATCTTGTAGCGGCGTAATTTACCCTGTACATGCAGAAACCTGCCATCGATATGCAGTTGCTCCGCCACGGAAAGGCGACCGATTAGTTGCTCCAGAACTTCGCTACGTGTCCGCGCCGCAGCGTTGAGTGATCCGAAACTTTGATGCGTCCAGCGCTGCTGATTGCGAAACTCTTCCGGGTTCGGCTGATTGCCGATATTACTGACGCCAACGAACAGGTCGACATCTCGCATCAGCTCGGAGAATACAACGCTATCGAGATTTTCCAGTGCAACCGGCTGGTTATCTCTATAGAACCGAACAGCGTCAGTTTCGACACAGCGATACATGTCGGAGTCAGTGAAGCCAAATTCATCTGTCCCGGTAGCCTCGAACACAACGTGCAGATCACCGAGGCTTCGACTGGCGGCGTTTTCATGGCCGCCGTCCCAGCTACCGCCGCGTGTCTGTTGCCAGCCACGCGCTGTTGCCAGTGCGTTAAACTGTAAATGCATCAAAGCGTGTCCGGCGTAGCGAAGGCTATAGGTGGATGTGGTTCTCTCGGCATCGGTCACGACGTAGATTTCTCGATGTGCCTGCTTAAACGGTTGCGTCAGCTGTTTGTCGAGTAACCATGCACGCCACTGTTGAATCGCCTCTGTCGTTGCGATAATCGGATGCCACAGTGTGACCACTGAATCGGCGGGTGGCACAACCTCGGTGCCCAGCGCATCAACTAGTTTGCCATCAAAGTACATCGCATCCACACTGCGCTGATCCGCTGTAAAACGCCATATCAGCCGACGAGCCAACACGCCAACCAGCCGGTGGTCCAGGTACTGTGTGGTCCACTGTGCCAGTGTCAGTGTTGTCTGCCGAAGATACAGTTGTTCCATTCGCTGGCCATGCGCGCGGCTGGCCTGCTGCAGGTCTTTCGCCAGTGCCTTTATCTGCTTAACCTGATCGGCGTACTTTAGCTTTACCTCGGCTGGCAGCGTCTTCTGGGTTTTTTGCTGCTTGTGCCACATTAGCTCGGTTTTGCCAACGCCGGACAATTGCAGCGTTACGGCATAGTCGTCGTCGAAACGGTGGTGGTATTCGCCAGTGTCAGTGAGGCCGTAATCTGGTGTGGCGGATTCTTCAAGTTCCTCAACGCTGAGGTTGCGCTCTTCGGCAAGCTTATTAAACAATCGGTTGATGTGAGTAAGTGCCGAGTTGTATTTGGTAACCGCACGAAGGGCGATGATGTCCTTAATGCCTGCATCCTGTTCCATCACAGACAGCGCGTACATCGCAGCGTTGGCGATTTTGGCATTGCGCATACCCACACCGGGTACCTTTTTGTACATGTCTTTCGCCAGATTTCGCAGTGTCCGGCAGGTTTCCGCATCATTAAAGCGGGCACAGGTCCATGATAGCGACTTAAGTATGCGAGTGTTGTTCTCGGTAATAAAATACTCGGTGCCGGTCCACTGATAGTTGCCGGTAGCATCGTCCGGGTCGAAATGGTCAAAGCGTTTTTCCCTGGCCTCTGCCAGTACCTTTGTGACGATCGTTCTATATTCGGTCTCGCCAATCGAGCTTATTTCTGCATTGGCATTTTTTGACCATGTCTTTGATGGCTTCGCACTTTTGTTGTCGACCGCCAGTGTCAACAGAGTCGACCAGTGTTCCAGTGCGGTCGGTTCAGCGTCTTTGAGCAAATGTTCCAGCGCCACTGTCCAGGGCTCGCCGTATTCAACAATAGCTCTGATCGAATTGTGGCCCGTTGTCATTTCAGCGCCTTTCCTTGCTCCGGCTGTTAGCAGTAGTTTGCGAACCGAATTAGTGGTGGCGACGTCAAGGGGTGTTTTCATCAGCGCATTGCAGATACTCTCATCAGCGCCCGCGGCCAGCAGCAGTTCAACCGTGTTTTTATCGGCATTGGTGGCTGCGTAGTGCAGAGCAGTGCAGCCGTCGTTGTCCTGCTCATCGACGGGGAACTTCCAGCGTACCAGTATTTCGGCTGTATCATAACTGTCGAGGTAACAGGCGCAGTGCAGTGCCGTTCTGCCGGCGCCATCCTTAATAAATTCGTCAGGCTGCAGCGCCGGCAACAGCGTCAGGAACGATGCGGAGAAGCGCCTTTTGGAAGCGGCCAGAATGTAATCATTAATGTTCAGATCAACTCTGGCTCCCTGTTCGATCAGGTGTTGTATACCTGCTGATCCCACATGCTTGTCCATCGCAATAAGAATTGCAGAACAGTTGCTCCGAGCTTCCACTAAAGGCAAGTCAAAACCAAGTTTCCACAGCGAACTCAGCTGATTTGGAAAGTCACACGCCGGAGTGAGTCCACCTTGTATCAGCGTTTTGCACATATCCGGATCTTCTAAAGGCGGTAGTGCCTCGCCAAACAGCAGGCTCAGTAGCTTCTCAAAGTGAAACCTGTGTGACCGAAAATTTGTCAGGCATGCGTTAAGCAATAGTGCTGGTGGCATGGTGCTGGTTGCACCAAGCGACATGGCAATATCCAGTTTTTCGATAGTGCCATAGTCGAGGATGATAGCGATCAGATCGGTGCTGCCCTCGGATGCAGCGATCGGCGTGCACAACAGATCTGGTGCCAGGTGCAGAAAATCACGCAGATCATCATCTGATCCTTTGATGACGAGCTTTACGACGTCCTCGTACGGGGGAAACTCTTTAGGCACCGGCAACACCTCTTTTTTGCGTGTGTAACGACCGCCAGGCGCTGACCTGTTCTCTATGGCGGGAGATATTCGCCGCCGCAGTGTCGGATTGCGGACTGGTTGTAATTCTGTGGGGCTTGCGGATCACGTTGTGTGGGTGGAATGCGAAATGAATCCACGTTTAGGGCCCGTGAGAGGTCGTCGTCAGTGGTGTATCATGGTAATAAACCGCTGCAGGGCTGCGTCATGACGGAAAAAATACAGATAGAGAACATCAACTGCCCGGGGCAGACATCCAATGTCGATGCAGAGAAGTACCAGGCAATGAAAAAAGTGCTGCTAAAGGTGATCCCTAAAAAAGCACCCGGTATCACTCAGACAGAGATGCAAAAGGCCATTCTGCCGCATTTGCCCGAAGACCTGTGGCCAGGTGGCGCCAAGTCCGGCTGGTGGGCCAAAACCGTACAGCTTGACCTGGAGGCGAAGCAGCTGATCGTTCGCACCGATAGTAAGCCGCTAACGTGGCACCGCGTGTAGCGTACGGAAACTTATACATAAGGGACATAAAGCGAGCATCGCTGTAGCGGGCTTGTTTGCCGCAGTTCAGACCCAATGTTATGCTAAACCAGCAGAGCTGTATCAGTATCTGAGTACCGATTGATCACTACCAACAGGGCGATAGCGCTACTTTACAGAGGCGCATGGCAACCGTGGCTGGTACGCAGCCGGCTTGTCAATGCCGCGAGCGCTGTCATGTTGACAGGTATTGTCAGATCGACACTGGATATATTGCAATGGCTGAAGGATCAGAAGGTCGTTATAACGGACTGGTTGAGCAGTTGTATGAGTCGTCTGTGGATCATACCAAATGGCACGATGCTCTCCAGCGTTTAATAAACTTTGTTGGTTGTTCCGGTACACACCTGGCCTTTGTCGACCCGAGCAGCGGCCTGATTAATCCTGATATATACGTTGATATGCCCGCCGAGATGCTATCTAAGTACAATGGCGAGGTGGTAAAAAAGTGCCCGCGAATTACCAGTGCACGGCGCTTTCCTGTCGGTACATTGTGTTACGACTACCAGCACATAGACGAGCGAGAAATAGCTCGCAACGAGTACTACCACTGGCTCGGTAAGTCGGGTGACAATATTCAATACTATCTTGCAGCGCAGTTGCAGACTGTTGATGGCACCGAGGCGTGGTCGAGCCTTGCGTTTCGTGCGCATGAAGGGCACGCGCAAACAAAACACTTCGAGCGTTTTAAGAAAGTGCTGCCACATATAAACCGTGCGGTCAGGCTGTCACAGAAAATTGGCCATCTGCGGCTCAGTGATGCACTTGACCTGCAGCCGCTTGAGACACTGAATGTTGCTGTGCTGATCGTCAACAAAAAAGGCAAGTTGGTACACACCAATAAGCCAGGTAATGAATTGCTCGCCGCCGGCGCATTGCTGGAGTGCAACAGCGGTAATATTCGTTTTAAGGCGCCCGGTGCGAACTTACAGTACCAGCGTGCGCTGAATAACAGCATCAATGGGCAATATGATGCAACAGACGCTGCGGATAACAGCTTTAATATCATCGGTTCAAACAATCGGCTGCGTTATCAGGTCAGTGTTAGCGCGTTTAAACTTCCAGGGGTAATTTTTCAGAATGCAGAGACCGGTGCCATTATTCTGATTGAAACGCCTGGTGGCGGTGCCACGGGTCGAAGCAATAAGCTGGCACGGTTTAGCCTGACGGCCGCTGAGGGCGAGGTTGCGCAGTTACTGGCGGAAGGTAAAAGCGTCAGCGAAGTTTCGACGATACGGCAGCGCTCACCGCACACCATTAAGTCTCAGGTGAAATCGATATTGCAGAAAACCAACACCAGACGCCAATC
>CAYMFQ010000270.1:2380-7306 GCA_964389335.1 uncultured Granulosicoccaceae bacterium | reverse complement strand
GCGTTGGATAGTGTCAGCGCTTCTTCATGGTAGCCGGCAATGATCATCAGCGTGATATTGCCCATTGCCTCGCCGGCCGCCTTGTTAATGCTTCGATGGCGAATATAAGTCGTGCTTAGCACTGCCAAACCTCTGTGTTACTACTAACCCGACGTAGGGTAACCAATCAAGACGGTATCGGCCAGTGAGGTATGACTATTAACGAGAGGCTGCGAATATTAAGTAATTGGAACAAAGAATAGCAAAGGCAGCGTGGCAAGATTCACTAATCAGCCAAAGTAGCCGTCGGATAGTTGTAGAGAACGGCTCAGCCTTGGTGTGTCGCTATCATCGTAGACAGTTACATGAACCCTAACTGGATGACGCCAGTCGAACTCCAGCACACTAAAGTTAAGGCCGAAAAAGCTGTTTTGCCTACCGTAGTAACGGCGCAAAACCGCGGAGACTCGGGGGCGTGTCAGATAATGGGTCATACCACTGCTCATGAACTCATGATACTGGTGACCGCCAATTCTCTCGGTCAGATGCGCCGCAAAGTGCCTGTCGCCTGTTAGAAATAAAACGCCACTCACGTCATGCTTATGCAGCAGATGAAAAAGCCGGCGCCTCGCCCATTTGAAATCTTTCCATTCTTCTGCTCGCGGTATCTGTGTTGACAGTACTGAAAAACTCGACGCGATAATGTTAATAGTGGCAGTGGAAGTTTTAAGTTCGTTTTCAAGCCAGCGCCACTGTGCTTTTCCCAACAGATCAGCGCGGCCGGTGCCAGGGCGGTCGCGGTGGTAACGAGTATCCAGCAAAATCAGTTTTACCTGTTGATCACCCTTGCCAAAGTTGTAAGCTGCATAGATACCCCGTTGTGACCGGCGCTGGCTTGTTTCAGGCTCGTTTAGAAAGTCCAGAAACAGCTGCTGGCTTTGTGCTTTTATCGGGTTGTTTTTTCCCTGATTATCCTGTCCGTAGTCATGGTCATCCCAGATGCCCAGTATAGGCATAGCTTTCTGTAGCGCCGCATAATCAGGCTTGGCCAGTTGTTTTTCGTATTCACGCCGCATTACATCCACGCTGTTTGTGTCGGCATAGACAACATCGCCCAGCCACAGGAAAAGATCTGGTTGTTTGTTCAGTATGTGCGGCCACAATGGCTGTGGCAGGTGTGTGCGGTTGCACGAACCAAATGCGATGCGGCTGAGTGGCGCGTCGGGACTGAACAGAGGGAACTGTGCCAGATAGCCTCGCAGCAACTGCTTTAATAGTTGTCTTCTGAGCATTGATGGAATTAACAGTATGTGCCCTGGCGGGAAAGCAGTGTTCCCGGCGACGCGGTCTGCTGGTTACAGCCTTTATCGGTAGGTTCGGTTCTACGCACAGTTCCGGTGTGCGTGGTTGTGACCTTGCAGCAAGAAATCGGATTTTACCTTAACGGTTATGCGTTTAGCACTGTTTGTCCGGGACGCTTGCGCTGTTTGCGCTGTCGAATTGCTGAAAGCCATCACACATTGACTACAGGAATGTTGGTGGGCTCAAGGTATTTATTGTCAGCGTTTGTTAAGTTCCTCGGTCGCTTATTTGAGTAAACGAGGAATGTGTGTAATGCGGTATGCAAATGTTCTATCTGGCTTAACGCTGGTTGCGTTGAGTGTCAGCAATGCTTATGCGGGCCCAGTCGAGGTTGTCTCTGGTGATCTGATTGTTAACCTTGGCGACGCTTCTGCCAACAACAAGTCAAGGACTCTGGTGCTAGGCCCAGGGGATCGACGGGATCAGGTTAGCTATGTATTCATCGATGAGGACGGTACCGAAATACTGGATACCGTCAGCGGCTATCGTGGCGATGTCAGCATTCAGTCCAATATTGGTCGGGACACTATTGAGATCCTCGGTCTGGGTGCAGGCAACCTCACCATCAATACAGGCCGTGGTAATGACACTGTGTACCTGAACCTCGTGGAGGCAACCGAAACTCTGGATATCAGAACCGGTGGTGGCCGTGACAATGTTATGTTCATCAATCAGGTTGTCGAGGGCAATACGTCAATCCGAACACAGGGCGGACAGGACGATGTCTCTATCACCAACTCTTTCTTTGAAGGCGCGGTTGCGGTCAGGACTGGTGGCGCTGCTGATAAGCTGTCCGTAGCTTTTAGTGGTTTCGCTGGTTCAGCTCCGCTGTTCAATGGACAGGGGCATGGCAACGATACCTATACCGATGACGGTAACAATGGATTTTGGACCGGCGATCCTCGTATCAGAAACTTCGAAAATGTTGATGAGCCGGTGATTGAAGAACCTGTGCCAGAGCCTACCCCATTGGCGATCGGTGATATCGGACCTGGTGGCGGTATTGTGTTTCAGGTAAACGGTGATGGTACGGGGTTGGAGGTTTTTGCAGATGTTGTTGCTAATGCCGCTTACGGTTGTCATGGCACAGTGGTTGTGGATTTGATTCAACAAAGCGAAGAGAGATTATCGCGTACTGGAGCTGAAAACAGCGCTGATCTTGCAGCCACCAACTGCAGTCCTGCAGCTGAAGCCGTGTTTGCATTTTCAACTGATAATGGTCAGACCGATGACTGGTATCTGCCATCTGCAGCCGAAGTGCGCACAATTTTAACAGCACTGTCTCCGGCGCAATTCGCGCGTGAGGAAGGAGGGGCATTCGTTACCTCATCAGAGGATACAGACGAGAATTCGTACTTCCTGTTGGTAACCAACCTGGAGATCGCACCCGGCGATAAGCGTAACCCAGCAGATGTTCTCGCTATCAGAAGTTTCTAAGAAAACCACATAATAATTTTGTCGCTTAAGAGCCACTGCTTTATAGCAGTGGCTTTTTGTGTGCGACTATTATGGCGTCAATACGCTAACGCTGCGACTGAGCGTGTGTCATTGCAACGGCCAGCCCCAGCCGATACTTTGAAGTAGTGCACTTTTCGGGAGCGCTACTTGCAATGGTCGCCAGATGGTGGACTGGCCACCGGGAGTAATACATGGATGTAGATGTGCTGCACGCTCAGTCCGTGGAACTGGCGGGCACAATTTACCAAAACGCCGAAAAAGTAAACCGGGTGTCCAGACAGCGAGCGCCATTTGCTGATGCTGCCGCTGAACTTGCTCGGGATGCCAATGTACTGGCGGAGCAGGTTATCGAGATCGCAGATCTGAATCGGCAGCATCTCGCCGGTTCAACTCAAATACTCGATAACATGCGCCGTATGGCATCGGCTGTTGATCAGGGCACTGGCCTTATCGATGATGTGCAATCTGCGATAGGCGGTTTCTACGACTGCTTTGCAAAGATCGAGGACCTTGCAGAGAACATCGGCAAGACGGCAAAGAATATCGATTTGGTATCTCTTGTTGCCCGTGTTGAGGCTGCCAGAGCTTCAGATATGGGGCGCAACTTTACTGTGGTTGCCAACGAAGTAAAGTCGCTGTCTGAAGAGTCCGCTAGTCACGCCAATAACATTCGTGAATCAATTGTGCGACTAAACGCTGCCGCGGGCGAAATGTCTGAGCGCACCGGCGTGCTACGCCACCACTTTCAAACCGCCAGCGATCACGGTAGCGGTACAAAACGCTTGCTTGGCGAGATTGCGGCGATTATTGAAAAGGAGTCTGGCAACGCCGAGGTAACCAGTGCCGAAGCAATGCAACAAAAAGAATTCGTCGCGGTGATCGACAAGCATATGGATGCGTTATCGGAGGGTGTTAAATCATCTATTGCGGGTTCAGCGGCAAATATGGAACTGGTAAACAAGGTATTGCGGCTGCTCGGGTCGTCATATATATCCGGTGTTGCAGGTAATGCTCAAAGGCTTACGGATGCAACCGAGATTATTCAGCAGGTTAGAAAAAACGCAACGTCCGTTAACAACGCCTCCGTCAGTCGGCATGAAATGGCATCGGAGGCAAGCAAACTTGCAATCACTGCACACGCATCTGCGGACAAGGGTCATGGTCGACTGATGGAAACCGAGCAGGCAATGATAAACGCGCTTGATCTGGTGGAGCGTACACTTGAGGTCGTTGCCGATGTCGACGATGTAAGTCGCCTGGTCGGCAGTGCATCCGGGGCTGTAGCGCAAATGAAGGAAGGATTCGAAGAGATAGAAACCATGGCAGCCCAGATCGGGGAGATCGCCGGCAAGACAAATATGCTTGCGCTAAATGCCTCAATCGAGGCCAGTCAGGCGGGAGAAGACGGTAATGGCTTTGCGGTAGTTGCAGCGGAGATAAACTTGCTGGCAGCGTCCGCGGGTGGATTTGTCAGGGAGATTGATCAACTGGTATCGGAGTTAGCGCAACTGACGCAGGGTTTCAGTGGCAATATGGTCGCGTTACAAAAAGCGGTGGAAAAACTGGCTGAAGACGGCGCATCAGTGACCAGTGATGCCGGCGAGCTAAAGCAAATATTACACAGAACTCGTGAAGATCGTGAGAGGGTGCTAGATCTACTCGCAAGACAGTCAGAAAATATGATGTCGGTTGAGGAAAAATCAGCAGCGCTTGGCAATGATGCCTCTGCTGCAGTAGCGGGCTCGGCACGCAATATCGAGTTGTGTCAGTCGTTGCTGGATGCACTTAATCAGCTTGGTATGGGACAGCGGCAGGCTGTGGCGTAGTGTATTAGTTTTCGCTTGTGGGTATTTACTAGGAGCCTAAGTAGGGGGTTTGCCGAATTGGGTTTGGCTGCGCTGGCGAAGCTTGGTTATTTGCATGTTCAAGTCATATGCACGATGCCTAGGTGGGAGGACATCTCCGATGAACGAACATGTCGCTTATGCGTTTTGTATAAGAGCCTAAGTACTGGAGTTCGCCGATCGGGGATCAGCTCCCACCGGCGAAGTTGAGTTTTGTGTGTGAATCAAACGTATGCAGGATGTTTAGGTGGGAGGACATCTCCGATGAACGAACATGTCGCTT
>CAYMFQ010000270.1:0-2280 GCA_964389335.1 uncultured Granulosicoccaceae bacterium | reverse complement strand
AATTCGGCGGCCGGTTTGCGGGTCAAAAAGATGAATGTTCTCGCTTGTCGCTGTGAGGTTTAAGGTCTGTTGCTGATGGTCGTGCACGCCGGGCAGGCTTGCAACCAGACTGTCTGCTGTGCCTTTAAGTGTGCCATGCAACAGGGTCGTTGCGCCCAGAGGTTCGGCGTAACTCACGGCAAGTTGCAGTGGTCCATTGGCATCGACAATCAGATGCTCCGGGCGTATGCCGACTTTGACGGGGCCGTCATATGCGGAGGCGCAGCTAAGCGCCGCGTTGTTGCCGAGAGTGACTGTACCCTGTGAAGCACTGGCGTCAAATACGTTCATTGCCGGGCTGCCGATAAACTGCGCTGCAAACAGCGACTGCGGAGTCTGATAAACGTCCAGCGGGCTGCCAATTTGTTCGGCTATACCTTCGTTGAGTACGATCATACGGTCAGCCATGGTCATCGCTTCGACCTGATCATGTGTTACGTATAGTGATGTCACCTCAAGCCTCGCCTGTAACTGCTTTATCTCCATGCGCATTTGCACGCGCAGTTTTGCATCGAGATTGGACAGAGGCTCGTCGAATAAAAATACTGCTGGTTCTCTGACAATGGCACGGCCCATCGCCACTCGCTGGCGTTGTCCACCGGACAACTGGCGCGGCTTGCGATCAAGGTAATCCTGCAGTTGCAGCAGACGGGCAGCTTCCTCGACTTTTCTTTTTTGTTCGGCTTTGGGGACTTTGGCGATTTTTAACCCGTATGCCATATTGTTGCGCACTGACATGTGTGGGTACAGCGCGTAGTTTTGAAAGACCATGGCAATGTCGCGGTCCATGGGTTCCTTGTCGTTGACCCGTTGCTCGGCAATTCGAACATCGCCGGCGGAAACCGATTCAAGCCCAGCTACCATTCTGAGTAAAGTTGATTTACCACAACCGGAGGGGCCAACGATCACGATAAACTCGCCGTCGGCTATATCCATGCTGATGCCCTTGATCACCTCGGTTGACCCGAATGACTTGCGGACGTTGTCGAGTGATACAGTGGCCATATTATTTGTCGCTGTCTACCAGCCCCCGGATAAAGAGTTTCTGCATCGAGATGACCACCACAACCGGAGGTATCATCGCGAGGATAGATGTCGCCATGATGACCGGCCAGTCTGCTGTATCGTCACCGGAGGGGAACATTTGTTTGATGCCCATAACTATGGTGTTCATGGATGGATCGGTGGTGATCAACAGCGGCCACAGGTATTGATTCCAGCCATAGATAAATAGAATGACGAACAGAGCGGCTATGTTGGTGCGGCTCATCGGCACAACGATATCAATAAAGAAGCGCATGGGGCGGGCGCCGTCAACACGCGCGGCCTCGGCCAGTTCGTCCGGTATGGTCATGAAGAACTGCCGAAACAGGAAGGTTGCAGTGGCTGAGGCAATCAGTGGAAAAATCAGCCCGGAGTAGGAATTTAGTAAACCAAACCCGGCTACTACCTCATAGGTGGGCACGATACGCACTTCCACCGGCAGCATCAGTGTAAGAAAGATCAGCCAGAAGAATACCGTACGACCGGGAAAGCGAAAGTACACAATGGCAAACGCGGACAACAGCGAGATAATGATTTTGCCGACTGCGATGCCGATTGCCATGATCAGCGAGTTAACCAGCATGGTCGATACCGGCACGTTGACACCGGAGAACAGCGCGCGCTTGTAGTTCTCCAGAAAGTGGCTGCCCGGCAGCAGTGGCATGGGCGGTTTAACGATTTCAGGCTGCGTTACCGTAGAGGCGACAAACGCCAGCCAGATCGGAAAGAACACCACCAGCACACCGATGATCATCAGTAGGTGGCTGAACCATAGAGAACCGCCACGTCGTTCCACCATGCCGTCGGGTCGATCCATCAGTAGTGCACCCGCTTTTCGATGTACTTGAACTGCAGTATTGTCAGTGCCCCGACAACGATCAATAGAATGACCGACTGGGCCGCTGATGATCCAAGGTCCTGACCGACGAAGCCATCAGAAAATACCTTGTACACCAGTATGGTGGTTGCCTGCTGCGGGCCACCGGATGTGATGGTGTGTATGACGCCGAATGTTTCGAAAAACGCGTACACAATGTTAACCACCAGCAGGAAGAAGGTAGTTGGAGAAATCAGTGGCAGCACGATGGTGAAAAATCGGCGCCAGAAATGTGCGCCGTCAATTGCGGCGGCTTCAATGACAGACCGCGGCACTGCCTGCAATGCTGCAAAGAAGAACAGAAAGTTGTAACTGATACG